>JBBRCM010000099.1:0-14286 GCA_038204855.1 Chitinophagales bacterium | reverse complement strand
ACATAATATTCAATAGTCTTGATGATGTTGAAAATACTTTGACTGATGCTTTACTGAATTACCACTTGCAAAAAGATGACGTGATCAAATTATCCAAAGGGTTTTTACATATTTAGTATTTTTGATAGCGGTTTATTATAAATTTAAAGAATATGGATAAGAAATCCATGAAAATAAAAAAGCTTCCTGGAGTGGAAGCTTTTTTTAAGAATTTAAATTATTTGTTTACCTGTTTGTAAAAGAAGTTAATGTTCTTGCACGTGTACCGGTTGTGGCGGTTATTTGCCCTAAACAATAAACTGTATAAACCCTTGAAGAAGTTGGAAAGAAGCCGTTAATAGATGCAAGTACGGTTGCCGGGGCACTTACTTTTCTTAATTGAAAAGTATCACTTATAATAAATGTTGGAAGCTCAACTGTTTGAGTAGCATTTTTATAAAGCTGCCCGCTGAAGATTACCGCATTCAACCTTTTTGAAAATACTTCCAGTGTATCGGCACTGGGTATCATGTTTACAAAGCGGGCCCTGAAAAAGCCAACCGGGGCGTTGGTAACCAGTTCCTGAATGGGTACAATAAACGGGTTAAGCGGTGTTGGGTTTGGTGTAGTATCAGCAATGTAAAATGTGGTGTATGAATTTACTCCCAAGTCGTAATTTTTATTGCTTAACGTGTCACCCGCTACTGGCGTATTGTTGGCCCGGTTTAAAATAACCTTTATGTTAATTGCCAAGCCCGGAGTAATTCCGGTGTAGGATGGCGAAAGCGGAAAAGAGCCTCCATAACCAATGGCTGCAGCATTTATCTTAACATCATTTACAAAAACATTTACCGCCGGACCATTTGGTGTAGGCGTAGTTGTTGAAGGGTTGGGGGCTGCATAAGTATTAACAAATTTTACGTAAGCTATGTCATTAGCCGGGTTTATATTTAGCACAGTGGTGCTGTCATTTCTTTTATAACAGGAGTTGATTAACAAAACGCCCAACATGGCTGTTATCAGAATTTTAAATTTATTTCTCATTTTCGTTTGTTTTAGAATTATGGTAAAGTAAACCAGGGTTGCACGGTATTATAATCAAGCGCCAAAGCACCCAGCCTTGTTAATTCAGGAATATTATAAAGATATTCTGAATTATACCTTGGCCTGCACCTGTAAACTAATTTGCCATTGTTAGTAGGGCTAAGAAAATTAATTGGAGCAGTTGGGGGTGTAGTAAAACCTGCATAAACCTGATTACCTGTTGCCGGGTCAATATCAACGTAATGATATTTACGCATGTCAGTCCAGGTTTGCTGAACACCCCATCCATATAGTGCAATATATTTCTGCAACATTATTTGCGTAAGTGTAAGACCTGCCGGTGCAGCAGGGACAACTGCTGTACTTGCAAGATAAGCCGCTTTTGAAGCTGGCGTGATGGCATATACTGTTGGAACATTTTGAGGATAAGTTGTAGTTATCATGTCAAAGTTCATACTGATGCCGCTTGTATATGCTGCAAGTGCCAATGGCTTATCTCCTTTACGCAAAGCAGCTTCGGCAATAATGAATTGTATTTCAGAAGCGGTCATCATTGGCCATGGGCTGGTATTTTGAAAAAGATACCGGCTACTGTCAACAGTTGGAGCAATAGTTGCTGCAGGGTTATAAACAGGAGGTGCTGGTGGTGGCGTAGAATATTTATATCCCCAAAAATTTGTTGGGTAGTCATTTGTAGACAGCCCTGCGGAACCAAGCCAAACTGTAAATCCTTTAAATGTACCATTCAGGTTTTCACGAAGTAGATAATATCTTCTTGGATCAGCAACACCGGTAAAAGCCTGTGGATTATTTCCCGACATGAGATCGGCAGGATAAGATGCCTGCCTGATGGCACCTATATTACCACGGAACGGGCCGAAAAAATTGTTTACTGCAGATATATTACCACCCGCTACTCTTACAGAAGCATTGTCTGCATTTGTTGCCAAAGAAAGGTTAGCGTATTTAATGGCAGAATCGGCATATCCTTTTGTAAGAAAATCATTTTTACCACTTAGGTTAATATAAGAACGGGCTAAAATTCCATAAACAAATTTTTTCCATTTACTTACATCGCCATTGTAAAAATAGGCGTCGCCCAAGGCAAGGTTAGCCTGGCTTGCAGCTCCATCAGTTCTGTTTAAATAACTTAAAGCCCTGTGGCAAATTACCCGGCAACTGTCATAAAAATCGGGTTGTGTATCATAATGAAACTGTGTAAGGCTGGTATTAAATGCTTCTTTTAAAATTGCATCTCCATATACATTGGTAAGCTCCAGCCATCCCCAGGCCCTTATTGCATAACCAACACCTACATAATCCCATTTTTGCTGTTCCGCACCCCATTCAATGATCCTGTTCACATTGCCACCATGTCCATAATATACCGCAGCCCACAGTCCACCGGTAGCATCGCTTGAAGTGCCTCCGGGAAATCCCATCGTTCCATATAATTCGTTTGACGTTTGACTACCCCAGTATTGAATATAACGGCCAAGCAAGAGGCCATCTGCCTGCACACCATACCCTGTACCTGCTGAGGAAAAGAAGGCTGTAAAACCACCAATTACACCTGGCAAAATACTCTCAATAGGAACAACAACCGGTGAGTTAGGGTTTAAATATGCGTCGTCAATTTTTTTCTTGCAGGATAATGCGCATACCACGCATATCAGCCCAAAAAAAATTATTGGTTTGATCATTTTATTTTTCATACAAAAATTTTAAAATTTATTTTATATTAATTATTAAAAGCTGGCTTTTAATCCAAAGCTTAAACCAAGGGGAGTTGGTGTGTTGCCCAGGTCCAGACCATATCCCCCAACACCCAATGTACCGGGGTTGTTGGCATTAATGGAAGGATCTGCTCCCCTGTAATTGGTAGAAAGTATCAGGTCGTTTCCGGTAATGAAAAAACTCATTCCTTTTAGATACTTAACACGTTTTACAAGTTTTGCTGAAAGCCTGTACGTCAAAGTAACATCCCTCAACCTTAACCAGTTTACGTCTTTTTCAATAAACTCCTCATCAGGTAAACTGGTGTAGTAGGTACTTAAGAAATAAGGAATAACTACAATGGTATTTTTTGTTGGGGTGGCGGTGTTTTGTAAACCATCGTTAAGCACACCATCAACAATAATGGCATTTTCACGGTTTGCTGTTCTGGCACTTTTACCAATACTGGTTAATGCCTGGTCTGTTCCGTTATAAATATCTCCACCAACTTTTAAATCCCATAAAAAACTGAGGCTCCAGTTTTTGTATCTTAAAGTATTCAATGTTCCTAAAGTAAAATCGGGGTTTCTATCGCCAATAAGCTGGTTGCCGCCGTTGAATAATGGTAAACCGTTTGCTGCAGAAATCAATATCTGACCTGCATTATTACGCTGGTAAGTATTACCAGTGATTGTACCGGTAGAATTATTTCTTACCAATCCGCCCCTTACGTTTGAAATGTAAGTATCTGAATTATAATAATCATTGAATTGGCCGATTGATTCAGGCAATGTTAACACCTTACTCCAGTTATGTGTAAAATTGAAATTAATGTTCCAGTTAAAATTTTTCTTTTTAACCGGTGTAAGATTCAAAGTCATTTCCAAACCTTCATTGCGTAAGGAAGAAGCGTTTGTTGTATTTAATACAGCAGAGGTTGCATAACTGGCTCTGAAACCCTGGCTTATCTGATCAGTACAAAGTGTGTTATAATAAGCAGCCTCGAGTGTTATCCTGTTGTTTAAAAACCTCATTTCGGTACCTACTTCATAAGTCTTTTGTTTTTCAGGTACCAGGTCGGGGTTATTATTGGTAAAACTGTAAGTATATGTAACACCGGGGTAAGAATTACTGCTTTGGTTGTTTACAAAAACCCGCTGGTTAGAGTACGGATCATTTAACCTGGCAGTATTTGCAAGAGATGCCCTTAGTTTAAAATAGTCTAAAATATTTCCGCTCTTAAGTATTGGAAAGATATCAGACATAATTAAACTTAAACTGGCACCGGGGTAATGGTATTTATTGTTTTTGGGAGGAATAGGAGAAGCTTTTTCATAACGCTGTGAGTAGGTTAAAAAAGCCACATCTTTATATCCCACTGAAGCTTCTGCAAAATAAGCCAGTTCCCTGAAGATTTTCAAGTTGGGCAAACCAAATACATTTCTTGCCAAACGGTTTCTGGAGCTAGGAATGCTAAGGTTGCTATCTGTTGGATTGTAACCGGTAACTATACTGCCATTCTTGTATAATCTACCGCCAACAATCGAATCGGCGATCCTGGTGCCAATTACAGCAAATTGTTCTGTTTGAAAATCCTGCCACATGGTACCAACCAGCAATCGGCCGGTAAATCCTTTCCACTCTTTTTTAGCACTTGCGGTAATGGTGTGGTTATATCCCTTATAGGTTGTATAGTAATTTTCGAGGGTACCCAAAGTAGATGCAGTCAGATAAAAAGATTGCGGATGAATCAGTATATAACCATCGGTTTTATAGGTATCATAACCAAATCTTCCGGCTATGCTTAACCACGAAAAAGGTTTGATATCTATACCCAACGTTGATATTAATCGCCTGGTGATATCGCCTGTAGTATTATTTTTTGAACTCCATATCGGGTTGTCAAAATCTGAATTGGGGTTTGCATTAAAGAGTGTAGGCTTTCCACCGTAATCATCCTGGTAATTACGTATATCATTATTGGCAGGCCACTGATATAAACTCATTAAATAAGAAGAAGAACCTTTTGTTGGTTTTTTGTTATCTGCGGATGAATAAGCAACAGAAGGCGTAAGAGTAATGTATTTTCCAATTTTGGTTGTGTTGCTGATTCTTCCGGTGTATTTGGTATAATAGTTATTGGGAACCACACCGCTATTGTTCAGGTATTGGCCCGAAGCCCGGAAAGCAACATTCTTTGTTCCAAATTCCAACCCTAAATTATGGGTTTGAGAAAAACCGGTTTTAAAAAAGTGATGCAGGTTATCAAATAATTGTGTACCGGCAGGCCATTTGGGGCCAAATGATGTAAATGATCCTGTTGCCGTGGTGGATGTGAAAGGGTTACCATTGGTGGTACCGGCGCTGTATTCATCATTTATTTTTGAAAATCTGGTTAATTTCTGCATGCGGAAATTATTATCGTAAGTAACCAATATTTTCTTTCCAGTAGCTTTTGCTTTTTTGGTTGTAATTACAATTGCACCTGAACTTGCCTGGCTGCCATAAAGCGCAGTAGCCTCCGGGCCCTTTAAAACGGTAACCGATTCAATGTCATTTGGATTTAAATCCGCAATACGATTGGTGTTGTCAATATTCCTGTTTGCACCGTCAGATGCAAGACCAATACCGCTGCCACCCTGTGAGTTTGAGTTGAGAGTTGAGTTATCTGCAATAATACCATCTACCACAAACAAAGGCTGGTTGGTACCGGATAAACTATTAAAACCTCTTAAAACAATCCCTGAAGAAGCACCGGCGGTGCCGGTTGTTGGTGTAACGCTAAGGCCCGCAACCCTTCCCTGTAAACTGTTTACAAAGTTTTCTCTTTGCGTTTCTGCAATTTCACTTCCTTTCACTGTTTGCACAGAGTATCCAAGTTCCCTGGGATTTCTTTTAATATCCATCGCAGTTACAACTACTTCATCCATGGTAACGTCTTTTGCAACCATATTTATGGTAACTGCACCGGCCTCTTTTACTTTGGTTTGCTGCGTGCTAAAATTAACGGAGCTTATTACCAACACATCGCCAGGCTTGGCGGTAATGGTAAAGTTTCCGTTTGCATCTGTTTTGGTCCCTGTTTTAGCGCCTTTTAAAAGTACAGAGGCTCCTGCAACGGGATTACCTTTTTCATCCAGTACCCTGCCGGTAACCGCATTTTGCGCCTGTGTTACCAGCGGAATAAGGAAAAACAGAATAGCAATCAATCTGTTTGTAAATTTTCTCATACGTGTTGTTTTGGTTTGTTAAAAAATATTTAGTTCAATCGTTGTTTACATTACAGTTATTCCGGCTGAAACATAAGGCTGCAGCATCGGATGTTCTTTTGGTAATTCGGTAATCAATATATCTACCTTATTTAAATCACACACCTTTACAGGCTGTATGGTATTTATTTTTTCAGAAATAGTAAGGCAAACTACTTTTTTCGAAGCTTCTATCATCGTTTGTTTTAATTGCACTACATCCCAGTCGCTATCTGTGATGCCATAATGCAAATCTATTGCATTGATGCCGAGAATACAGAGATCGGGTTTCAGTGTTTTTATCCTTGCGATAGCATCGGCACCCAATGTTATTTTTGAATTTTTTGATAATTTATCTCCTACCACAATTACATCAATCAATGGATGATGCATATACTCTACAATAGCCGGTATACTACCCGATATGAATGTTGCTGATAAATTTACCGGTAAAGATCTTGCCATTTCAATAATGGTGGTTCCGCCGCCGGTTAATACAAACATGCCGTCTTTTATAAGTTGGGCTGCCTTCTCACCAATAATTTTTTTGTTGTCCTGCGAGTAGATTTTTTTTGATGGATATGTAATGTCATTAAACGCATGCGATAATGCGCCACCATGAACCTTTATTAATTTCCCTTTCTCATTCAGTTCCTGCAGGTCGCGGCGAATGGTATCTTCCGACACATCTATCTGGGAGCTTAAAGTATTAGACAATACTTTATTATGCAGATTTACCTGATGTACAATGTACGCCTGTCTTTCTCTTTTTAGCATTCGTTAGTTATTGACAACAAATTAGCAATTTAAGTGCAGAAAACAGCAAGTATCTTATAAAAATATTGCACATTGTATTCTAAAACCTGCATAACCTGCAAAAATAGGGGGTGGTTGCAGGTTTTATTCGATTTTTTAGTGAGATGTATTTTATCTTTTTTCTATGGTATCTTTTGCGCCCTTTTTTATTTTTTTCGATTTGAGTGCCTCCGCAGTATTATTAAATGGTAAAAGCGTAGATAATTTAACTGAATCCTTTGACGTAATACTTTCTTCTTCTTCTACCGGGAGGTAATAATCTCCAAAAATTGAAGTAAGCACTTTAGCATGGTAAACCAATCGGTTAAATTTATTGCCGATTAGAATGATTGTTGCATTTTCTTTAAGTAAACGTATAAAAGCTGCATTGCTGCCATGCCACCAGCCGTTATGATAAATGATCTTATTGCCATCAGGGAAAATATTCATACGCCAACCAAGGCCATAATTATGCTGGCCGGGCTTTTCGTTGCTATAAGGGGCGTAGGCGGCGTTAAGGGTTTCTTCTTTAAAAATCAGACCAGAGCGTAAGGCTCTGTCCCAAATAAGCAGATCACGGGGTGTTGTATAAATATTCTTATCGCCGTAAACCTGGTCCAAAAAATTAAAGGCTTCCAATGTTCCCCGCCAGTTGTAGCTGGGTATTGCTTTTAAAGTATCGGCCAACGAAAAAACATACGTATGTTTCATTTGCAAAGGCTTTAAAAAAGTCCGGTTTATGTAATCGGCATATTTTAAACCTGTAACTTTTTCAATCAGTAACGCCAGTAATGCATAATTGGTATTGCAATACGTAAAATGAGTACACGGAGGTGCAATATCCTGCAGCTCTGCTTTCCGCGTTATTAAGTATACAAGTACATCTTCATTTTTTACAAAGCGGGTTTTATCCCATCCCAGGGTTTCCATAAAATAATTATAATTGGGTAAGCCGCTGCGGTGGTTTAACAGGCACCGTATGGTTAACCCCGGATAGTTGAATGCAGGAAAGTATTTACTAAACTCATCATCAATATTCAATTTACCATCCTGCCACAATTTTAAAACTGCCATCGCCGTAAATGTTTTTGAAATGGATGCAATGTGCATGGGAGTGCTGTCGGTAATGATATCGATGCCTGGTAAATGGCCCGTACCGCTATAGTTTTCAAAAACGATGTTGCCATCTTTGGCAACTATCATTCCACCATTAAAACCCCTAAGTGATAAAACCGAATCGTACCAGGCCTGGCAGGCTTTTTTAATCTTGTCGTTTTCTGCTGATGAAATTTTACCGGGTGCAGGGAGTTTTACTATTGCAATACTATCTTCTGTAATTTTCTTTTTTGTGGAAGGAGATGAATTGCAGCCACTGTTGCAAAGAAGATAAACCGGCAGGGCTATTAAAAAGAGTAACAAATGCCTGAAATACTTTTTTTCCGGTAATACCATTGTAAATTTTTAAGCTTTAGATAGAATATATTTGTGCAAAATACGCAGTAATCAGCATGGCAGAGAAAAAAATAACCAGTTATCCCAAAGAAAAGATAAACATTCTTTTTTTAGAGAATATCAGTGATGTAGCAGTGAAACATTTCAATGCATCAGGTTATACCCATGTTACAAAAATGAACGGCGCATTGAGCGAAGCAGAGCTGATGAATGCTATCAAAGATGTACACCTGCTGGGCATTCGCAGTAAAACACAGATAACAAAAAAAATACTGGATGCTGCGCCGAAACTACAGGCCATTGGTTGTTTTTGCATTGGCGTAAATCAGGTTGATTTAAAAGCAGCAACAAAAAATGGTGTGGCGGTTTTTAATGCACCTTACAGCAACACCCGCAGTGTTGCCGAACTGGTGATTGGTGCTTCTATCATGCTCATCAGAAAAATTGTAGATAAAAATAAAGCAGCACACGAAGGAATCTGGCTTAAAGAAGCAAGCGGCAGTTACGAACTGCGTGGCAAAACAATGGGCATTATTGGTTATGGTAATATTGGCAAGCAGGTAAGTGTGCTGGCCGAAAGTATTGGTATGAAAGTTATTTTTTATGATGTGGAAACGCAACTGCCACTGGGTAATGCCGAGAGCAGGAAGAGCCTAAAAGACGTGGTTGGCAAATCGGATATTGTTACACTGCATGTGCCCGAACTGGCAAGCACAAAAAACCTGATCAACAAAAGCATCATTAAGCAATGTAAGCAAGGCAGTATTTTAATTAATTATGCAAGAGGAGAAGTGGTTGACCTGGAAGCATTGCGTAGTGCATTACTTGACGGGCACATTGCGGGTGCAGCAGTGGATGTTTTTCCGGTGGAGCCTGAAAAAAGCGGTGATCATTTCAAATCGCCATTGCAGGGTTTAAGCAATGTATTGCTTACACCGCATATAGGTGGCAGCACGCAGGAAGCACAAGCCAATATCGGCGATGATGTAAGCAGTAAATTATTTAATTATCTCGAAAAGGGCATCAGTACCGGCTCTCACAGCATTCCTGAACTTGCATTGCCACCGCAGGAAGGCACACACAGGATATTGCACATACATCATAATGTGCCCGGAGTACTATCTGAAATTAATACACAGTTAAGCAAACACAAAATAAATATTCTTGGTCAGTATCTTAAAACCAACGATGAAATTGGTTATGTGGTGCTGGATGTAAATAAAAACCTGAGCAAAAATGCATCGGATTTACTTAAAAAAGTTAAGGGTACAATTAAGGTAAGGATGTTGTATTGAAAACCCCCTCCGAACTGCGTTCGTTCCCTTTGCAGGGAACCTAAAGGGGGAACTTTAGACTCCGAAAATGTAAAAGTCTTGTCTAATTTCAGATGATAATATTTGATGTGAAGAATTTTTTATTTTGAATTATCGTGGCATTCCAATATTTGTTTTTTAATTTTCAGTATTTATTGAAAATACTGTATCTTTGTTTTGCAGAAAGAAGAGAAGTATATCACTATTAATACTCCAAGGTACCCACTTCAGGGGACAGAGGGGTTCTAAAATTCTACACATGAAACTCATTATAATAGGCGGGGGATTTGGCGGATTGAGACTTGCCCGCAAACTCAGCAACAAACCCGGGTTCGATATCACTTTAATTGACCGTTATAACTACCACCAGTTTCAACCTTTATTTTACCAGGTAGCCACAGCAGGGCTGGATGCAAGTAATATTTCTTTTCCGTTGCGTAAGGTTTTTCATAAAAGTAAAAATGTGCGCTTCAGGATGGCAGAGGTTCAGAAATTACTTACTGCAGAAAGAAAAGTAATTACTGACATAGGCGATTTTGATTATGATGTGCTGGTGATTGCAACGGGTGCCGATACCAACTTTTTTGGTAACCAGCAATTGATGGATAATGCTTTCCCTATGAAAAGTACACTGGAGGCATTGCAGCTGCGGCACCGGTTGTTACATAATTTTGAAGATGCGCTGAATGTTAAAGATGAATTGGAACTACAACGTTTAATGACCATTGTAATTGCAGGTGCAGGGCCTACAGGTGTGGAGCTGAGTGGTGCTATTGCCGATATGAAGCGCTTTGTATTGCCAAAAGATTACCCCGAACTGGATTTTGATAAAATGAAAATTTACCTGCTGGAGGGAACTGGAAAGACATTGGCAGCTATGAGTGAAAAATCAAGTGTGGAATCGAGAAAGTATTTGGAAAAATTAGGTGTAACAGTTTTAACAAACACATTGCTGAAAGATTTTGATGGTAAAACTGTTCATTTACAAAATGGCGACACCATTGAAACGGCCATGGTAATATGGGCGGCAGGCATTAAAGGAAATGTGCCGGAAGGAATCAGTAAAGATTTGATAGCAAAAGGTAACCGTATAAAAGTGAACAGGCACTGCCAGGTAAATGGTTTTGAAAATGTGTACGCCATTGGCGACGTGGCTTACATGGAAGAGCCTGCATGGCCCATTGGTCATCCGCAAGTAGCGCCAGTAGCCATGCAGCAGGCTGATATGCTGGTAAATAATTTGCGCAGACAGGAAATGAAAAGCGGCGATGCACAGTGGGAGGAATTTGTTTACAACGATAAAGGAAGTATGGCTACCGTTGGCCGTAACCTGGCCGTTGTGGATATGCCAAAACCCAAATTACATTTCGGCGGTTTTTTTGCCTGGATGATATGGATGGGCCTGCATTTGATGCTGATACTGGGCGTGAAGAACCGGTTCTTTGTTTTTAGTAACTGGCTGTATAATTATTTTACGTACGATCAGAATTTACGTTTGATATTTAAAGAATTTTACAGGCAGAAGAAATAAGTCAGCATTTACTCAAATCTTTAAGTATTTTTTTGCCCTGCTTTTAAAACCTGCTGACTGTTGTGGAAGCTGATCCTCAATAATCAATTTCAATTCTGTTTTTATTTTGGGATAATATTTTGCAAGATTGCCTAATACTGACATAGAAAATACTTTTACCGCCAGAGATTCTTTGGGCGATTCCAGGTAAGTAAAACATAAGTCCATTATTTCGCCATGATGTTTTTCAGGCAATTCAATTTCCTGCATTAAACGTATGCTGTTGCGCTTCACTGCATCATGCCCGTTTGGCTTTTTAAGGTTCTGCATTAATTCTTTCCAATGCTTGTTGATTAGTTCGGAATGCTCAATAACACAGTAGCTCATAGGCCAGGCTGCCCTTTGTACAACACGATATTCATCATTTAAAAAACATTGAAGAGTTCATCAAAACGTTGCAGGCTGTTGCCAACCCATTTCACAATCTTTGTACATTGTACTTTGAAATGTTCTTTTAATATTTCTTCTCTTAAGTTCACGAATTATGCGAATTACACTAATTACACGAATTTAGCAGTTATGAAGGAAATTCTATTTCAATTTGGCTTATCTGAGGATAACTTGCAGGTTATTCCATTCGGTAGCGGATTGATCAATGCTACCTGGAAGATTACCGATAAAGAGGGCAATGCAAAATATATTCTTCAAAAAGTAAATCAACAAATATTTAAACAGCCAGCGGATATTGCTTTTAATATCAGGCTGATTGATAATTATCTGAAGAATAATTTTCGGGATTATTTATTTGTGTCGCCGGTTGTTACTATTGGCGGAGACGAGCTTGTAAAAATCGATGATGGGTATTACCGAATGTTTCCTTTTATTACAAACTCTCATACGGTTAATGTAGTTGCAAAGGCTGAACAGGCCTACGAGGCAGCAAAACAATTTGGTAAATTCACAAAACTGCTATCTGGCCTTAATGCTGCAGAATTAAAAGAAACACTACCTGATTTTCATAATCTTACACTGCGTTATCAGCAATTTGAAAAGGCTTTGGAAATCGGTAACACCGAAAGAATAGCACAATCAAAAGACCTGATTAATACAATCAGACTAAACAAAAGAATTGTTGATGAATTTAAGGCCTGCAAACAAAAATTCACGATCCGTGTAACACACCACGATACCAAGATCAGCAATGTGTTGTTTGATGAAAAGGATAAAGGTATATGTGTGATAGACCTGGATACAGTGATGCCAGGTTATTTCATCAGCGATGTGGGCGACATGATGCGTACATATCTGTGCCCGGTTGGTGAAGAAGAAAGTGATTTTTCGAAAATTATCGTCCGTAAAGAATTTTATGAAGCTATTGAAAGAGGTTATTTATCAGAAATGGGAGTGGAGTTGAGCGAATTTGAAAAGCAATACTTTCATTATGCCGGCGAGTTCATGATCTATATGCAGGCCATACGTTTTTTAACTGATCACCTGAATAAGGATATTTACTACGGTGCAAAATATGAGGGACATAATTTTGTAAGAGCTGGCAACCAAATCACTTTATTAAAGCGTATGCAGGAATTTAAAAATGAGCTGTCAGCCTAAGTGTGTCGAAGGCAGTTTACTGCTTATTTATTCAACTCAATTTTTTCTCCAACCGGATGCTCAGCTGTAAATGTCAATCCAAGTATCGCAGCCATTGTTTGTGCAAACTGTTTTTGGTACAATTGCTGATTTATTTTTACTTCTCCTTTTGCTTTTATGCCCGGCCCCATGGCAGCCATCCAAATCTGGTAACTATCTTTTATGGTATTATTATGGCTTGTCCATTCTTCTTTCTTTTCATTACCACGGCCATGATCTACTGTAATAAAAATAGCGGTGTTATTTTTATAAAAAGAATTGCTTTGTACATAGTTCCAGATATCCTTTATCCATTTATCAACCATGTTGGCGGCATTTAAATAATCCCTGTATTGCCCGTTATGTGCCCATTCATCGGTTTCACCGTAAGAAATGTACAACACTTTTGGTTTTTTTGTTTGCAGATAATTCATGCCACCATAATGGGTAAACACATCAAGCACTTCTTCTTCACCAAATGGTTTGTAAGCATCTTTTGCCAATGTGTTGATGGTTTTTTCTGTAGCTGTAGGATTTGTTCCTCCAAATAAATCAAAAGCAGAATATACCGGAAATTTACTTCTTGCTTCATTAAAAATCCTGTCAAATGCACCCCAGGCTCCAAAAGCTGCAACCTTATTTTTATATTTTGGTTGATTGTTTAAAAACTCAAGCAGGTTAGTATTTGGATTTGCGGGGTAGGAGTTACTGTTGATTGCTGTATCGGGGTAACCTGTGAAAATTTCATTATAGCCGGGATACGAAAACCAGTATGGATTTGCATTGTCGATTTTGTTACCCAAATTTCTGTTACCGTAGATCTGCCCGTTCTTTTCAATTGTGCTCCATAAAAACGGCATTAGTTTTTTTCTTCTTTCCAGTGGATCGGCTGTCCAATACTTTTTATAAATAGCCGCACTATCATCCTGGTTGAATTTTGGATTATTGGCAATGGCGCTGTCCATACCGCCAAAAACTTCCTGCCAGCGAAAACCATCGGTGGTAATGATTATGATGTTTTCGGCTGTTTGTGCTGATGCTGCTTTTACAGAGAACACAAATAATAGAACCAATAATTTTTTCATCTTATTCCAATGTTTTAAATGCTGATATAGGTTTAGATGCTGTTTGCAACAGATCAAAAATAATTATTTCATTGTTGCCTTTTTTTAACCAGCCTGCGGGGCAATATAATCTTTGCTGTGGCCCTATATTCCAGTGCCGGCCAAGGTTGTGTCCGTTTACATAAACCATTCCTTTGCTGTAATTGTGCAGGTCAAAATATGTATCTCCGGTTTCGGTTAACGAAAAATTCCCTTTAAAAAACATTCCATTTCTATAATCCATTCCCCGGTCAGCCTGCGCTGCTTTGGTTACAAAAGCAGCATCCATTGGCAAAGGAAAAACCTCCCAGTTCATTAAAGTCATACCATTTAAAGTTACTCTCTCGGTAATGCCTTTTCTGTCAATCATAAATTGTGCAAAGTTGATATGGCCCATACCTTCCACTAAAATATCAAGCGTAGGATTCTCCATATCTGTTTTAGGCAGTTCAACAGTCCAGTTGCCGCCATCTCTATAAACCGTATCAATAAATTTT
>JBBRCM010000098.1:0-14423 GCA_038204855.1 Chitinophagales bacterium | reverse complement strand
ATAAACCGTATCAATAAATTTTCCATTCAGAAACACCAAAGCATAATCATGCGGTTCCCATATTTTTAATTTGCCGCTTTTATGTCCGAGCAGTCTTGTTCTGTACAATATCAGCCCTTGGTTTTGACCATACTCTTCCATAGGTTTTGGCTGTACAGATAATACAGGCGGTGGCAACCGGTTCCAGATGGTTGTCATATACTTCATGTCAATTGCCGGTATTTCAATTGCCGCAATCTCTTTTGGTACATCGGGTATTTTATTAGAAACATATTTTGCAATGAGGTTACGCAGCGTAAAATATTTTGCAGTTGGCTGTCCCTGTTCATTAATGGGTGCATCATAATCATAACTGGTAATATCAGGCTGGTACTGGTTTGGCGAGAATGCATTGGCGCCGGCAGTAAACCCAAAATTGGTGCCGCCATGTATAACATAAAAATTAACCGATCTTTTATGTTGCAAAAGATATTCAACTTCCCTTTTAAGATCAGTGGTATCAGGCCGCTGCCATTTTTCTCCCCAATGCGTTAACCACCCTGGATAAGTTTCGCTGCTGAAAGCAGGAGCATCGGGATCGCTTTTAGAAGCCTGTGCAAAATCTGCATCACTTCCACCACTGTCAAGGCCAATGGCTGTGCCTTTAATGTGCCCTGCTTCAAGCATATAGGCCGTTGCTCCGTCAGCAGTGTAAAACGGAACTCTAATTCCATTTTTCTGCCAGGCAGTTCTCAATGCTTCTAAATAATTTTTATCATTACCATAACTGCCATATTCGTTTTCAATCTGCACCATTAATATTGGCCCGCCGTTTATACATTGCAATGCATTTACCTGCTTTGCCAGTGCTGCAATGTATCTTTCTGTGGCAGCCATGTATCTTGGATCCATACAACGTACTTTAATATCTGGGTATTTTAGCAGGTATGGAGGAAGGCCACCAAAATCCCATTCGGCACAAACATACGGGCCTGGCCGCAGCAACACCCACATACCTTCCTGCTGACAAATTTTTATAAACTGGGCAATATTTCTATTCTCCGTTGTAAAGTCAAATATGCCTTCTTTTTGCTCGTGATAATTCCAGAAAATGTAAGCAGCAATGGTATTGCAGCCCATTGCCTTTGCCATCTGTATGCGATGACGCCAATATTCTTTTGGAATTCGTGCCGGGTGCATTTCGCCGCTGATGATTTGGAAGGGCTTGTTGTCTAATAAAAAATCTGTTTTTGAAAGGGTAAAACTATGTTTGGTTTGTGCATTACTGCATAAACTAAAAAGCAAAAGAGAAATAAAAATTACTGTCTTATTTAGCCAATATGTCATAAAGCGATTTTATTTTTATGCCAGTTACTTCTTTCATATTAAAATAGCGATCGGGTAATTGGACTCTTTTTGGAACACCTGCTTTTAAATTAAAATAATTATCATCAACTTTAAATATTCCGTTTTTACGATACAGATATACATAAGCAGCATCAACATTACTTGTAATTGTAAATCCACCTTCTCCCATCGGGGTAAAAGTAAAAGAAGGTTTTAGTAATTTCAAATCCTTCGGATAAATGACATCTTTAACAGGCAGTACATCATCTCTATAAGCCTCCTTAACAGCATACCACGCTGCTTTAGGTTGCCGGCTATAATCTGTAATGCTCCAACTTGCCACCGGCCAGCAATCATTCAACTGCCATAAAAGCGTGCCCATGTTTGCAGGATTTTTACTGCGATGTACAGCAATACTGTTCTTTAAAACATAATACTGCATACATTGAGAAATGTAAGTGTAATCTTCCAGGGAAAGATGACTGAGCTTTATTGAATCAATGAAATAACGTGTTAAATAATGGTTCAGTTTTTTAAAACCATCGCTTGCTTTTTGATGAGCCTGAATAACTGGTGAATATAAATACCTGTCTGAAGAATCAGTAAAACTTTTGATCGTATTCCAGTTGGGCATTTCCTGCATACCATACTCACTTACAAAACGACCGGTCTTATTTTCAAATACTTCCCAATCTTCCAGTCCCCACCAAACACCCCAGTAATGGCTGTCACCTTCTGTAAAACTTGCTGCATGCCCCCAACCGTTTTTTGGCGATGTAGAAACATAAGGCCGTGTGCCATCAAATTCATCAACCCATTTTTTTAAACTATCCTGGAACAATCTTTTATAATCGTTCCAGACTTTTGCAGAATCTGCTCCATGTAAATTAAATTGACCCTGCCAACCCCAGTTATGCCATGCCTCATCAATTTCATTATTGCCGCACCACAATACAATGCAGGGGTGATTGCGTAATCTTTCAATCTGATATTTTACTTCTTCCCGTACATTATTCATGAATGCGTCATCGCCCGGATACATGCCACCCGCAAACATAAAATCCTGCCAAACCATTATGCCCATTGAATCACAGAGGTCATAAAAATCATCCGACTCATACACACCACCGCCCCAAACACGCAGCATGTTCATGTTTGCATCTTTAGCACTTAGTAACATTTTACGGTAATCAGCTTTTGTTAGCCTTGGTAAAAAAACATCGGCAGGTATCCAGTTGGCGCCTTTACAGTAAATGGGTTTACCGTCTTTTTCAAAGTAGAAAGACGTGCCGATGGAATCTTTTTGTTGGATGAGTTTTACTTCATCAATTGGATCGTAATTTCTTGAGTATGATCTTTTATTTTCACTTGCTTTTATTTTTACTTTTTTCCAAATCCCACACCCCACAAATTTGGGCCCCCAATCCCAGCCAAACTGGAATTGTGCTTTACGAACATACACCCGGTTGTTATCTGGTAAAGCCAATGGAAACCTGGCTTTGGCAATGCTATCTACTTTATTTTGTGCCGATGCGAATTTGATCAGCAATACATTGTTTGTTATTTTGATGAACGGTTTTACATCAACCGTCCAACCACGAAACATATTATCAGCCTGTAAAATTAATTTTCCATTCAGGTAAACATCTGCATAAGTATCAAGCCCATTAAAAACCAATTCAATATTTTTCTTCGTAAAAGTTTTTGCATCTACATTAAAAACAGTTTTATATTCCCAATCCGCTTTATCAATCCATTGCAGTTTGCTTTCATTATCTCTAAAGTAAGGATCAGGTATTAGTTTGTTGGCAAGCAGGTCTGTATGCACAGTACCTGGTACGGTTGCTTTGTACCATTTGTTTTCTTTTTGATTTTTAAATTGCCAATTCTTATTTAGTTCAATGGAAATGTTTTGGGCACTTGTCTGAACGGGGATTAGATGGATTATAAAGATTAAAAGGATTAAGCAATATTTCATTTCAGACGCTTTTTAAATTAGCAATGATTTGCTTCACTTCTTCTTCATCAACCAAAACTGTTTGCAAATTTTCTTTCATCGCTTCATTAGTATAATGCATCTTACTTTCAACATTTATTCTTGCTGATGTATGAAATTCAATGGCGCCGGTAATTTTTGCTACATTAATTGCATTGGTGGATCGCAACATACTACCGGGCATAATAATAATACGTTCATCAGCCTGTTGTATCAATTTAGCAATTAACGGAGCACCATCTAAACAACTGGGTACAAGTCCACTTGTTAAAATTCGTTCGCAACCCGTTTCAATAACATCTTCCAGAGCTGCAAACGGATCTTTAACCCTGTCAAATGCCCGTTGATAGGTTACTCCCATAGGGTAAGCCAGTTCAACTAATATTTTGCAACGTTCTTTATCTACTGTTCCATCCTGATTTAGCATACCAATCACCACGCCATCGCAGCCCAATTGTTTGCATGTCTGCACATCGGTTTTCATGATCTCAAACTCTTCATCAGTATAAAAAAAATCACCGCCTCTGGGCCGTATCATACAATACAATTCAATATGTAAAACTTCCCTGGCTTTTTTAATAAAACCATAAGATGGGGTAGTACCGCCATCACCGGGATTATCGCATAATTCAATACGATGTACACCTGCTGCCTGTGCAAGCTGGCAGCTTTCAATATTAAAACCAATAATTTCTAATGTAAAGTTCAAAGCAAAAATTTTGAAGGATGAATTTTATTTTCATTATTACTCTTTACACTAAACACAAATCCTTTTTGAATGGCATAAGCACCATACTGCCCTTTTTTATTCATGGCTAAAAAACCCACCTGTAAAGTTTTCGCTTTTTCCTTATCTCTTTTCACAATTCTTTCCACCGCTTTTTTGCAGGCCATTTCGGGGCTGTAGCCCTGACGCATAAATTCAACCACCAAATGCGTTCCGCAAATGCGAATCACTTCTTCGCCGGTGCCACTACTGGTGGCTGCACCAATTTCATTATCTACAAATAAACCGGCACCAATAATGGGGGAGTCGCCCACACGGCCATGTAATTTAAAAGCCATGCCGCTGGTGGTTACAGCACCAGATAAATTTCCGGTTGCATCCATTGCCACCAAGCCCATTGTGTCATGATTGGCAGTGCCATCTTCAAAAAAATTCGGAGCAAAAGGTCCGTTTTGTTTTTTGTTCTCAATATTTATAACCGGTTTGTATTCGCTCTTTTTCAACCATTCAGCATAAGCTTTTTTTGCATCTTCAGACAAGTCAGTGCTTTCTAAAGTAAACCCATTCTCTAAAGCAAATTGTTGTGCGCCAGCACCAACTAAAATTACATGTGGCGTGTTCTCCATCACTTTCCTGGCAACCGATACCGGGTGTTTTATTCGCTCCAAACCCGCTACAGCACCAATATTCGCCTTGTGATCCATAATGCAACTGTCTAAAGTCACAATACCATCCCTGTCTGGGTAACCACCAAGCCCAACGCAACAATTAATTTCGTTTTCAATATGCATGGCACCAGCTTCCACGGCATCAAGCGCTGTTCCTTTTTTTGATAAAATCTCCCATGCCGCAGCATTAACGGGCATACCGCTATCCCAGGTGGAAATTACAATTGGTTTTGTAGTTCCATCAAAATTGTTTGCCAATGTTTTTTTTGCTGCAAGCAATGGTGCTGTTAATGCAGAGAGGTGTAAGAATTTTCTACGGTTCATTTTAATTATATTTTATAATCTTCGCTTAAATCTTCTCTGTAGTTCCCCCTCATCCTGAGCGAAGTCGAAGGGCAGGGGGCGGAGGGGGTTCTTAATAATCATCATTCAGCGCAAAAATTTGTTTCCTCTCTTTATATTTCCCTCTTGTAAAATCAGGAATATTCTGCACCTGCCCGCCTTCCAAAATACTTTTTTCGCTAAGCGGCGTAATCGCATACCAGCTTGCATAATCATACACATCTAAGGGAAATGCCATACCGCGTTTTACACATTCAATAAATGCATGGTCAACAAAAAAATCCATACCACCATGACCTGCACCTTCGGCTTTTTCGCCAAATTTTTTCCAAAGGGGATGGTCATGTTCTTTTAACCATTTTTCTGTATTGTCCCACTTATGATTGTGGTTCATCTCTTTTTGAAAATAAATAAATCCCTGGCTATTTCCTCCAGATCCAAAATCCTGCCATAAACCCTCTGTGCCTTGCACACGAAACCCTAAATTGTAAGGACGTGGAGAAGAAATATCATGCGTTAACAAAATGGTTTCTCCATTGGCACATTGAATCTGCGTATTTACAATATCGCCACATTTAAAATTCAGTCTAGCATTTGGATGATTGGCTCCGCCTTTTGGATGCTCAACAATATATTTATGCAACCCTTTTGCTTTGGATGCAATGGAAGAAAGTTTTGTCATCCTGTTTCCCCTGTTAATATCCATCATTACTGCAACCGGGCCAAGGCCATGAGTTGGGTAAAGTTCTCCATTGCGGTTTAAATTATGTGCTGTTCGCCATTGAGCTTCGCTGTATGCATTCTTGCCAAATTCAACACCACTGTTATAAGCAGTTTTGCCATCGTTAAAAAGTACGCCACGCAGGTCATGTTCATATCCACCCTGGCCATGTAATAGTTCGCCAAACATGCCCTGGCGGGTCATGTTCAATACCGCCATCACATCCCTGCGATAACAAACGTTTTCCATCATCATCAATGGCACTTTTGTTTTTTCAGAAGTGTTTACTACGTCCCAGCATTCCTGGAGTTTTACGGCCCCACAAACTTCCACACCGCAAATTTTTCCTGCATGCATGGCATCAATGGCCTGAATGCTGTGCCATTCCCATGGAGAACAAATTACCACGGCATCTAGATCATCTCTTTTCAATAAATTTTTATAATCTTCATTTCCATTTTTATAAACGGCCGGTTCGGGGCGGTTATATTTTTTAAAAACAGACAGGGCTTCATCCACGCTTCTTTGCTGCGGATCGGCAATGGCGGTTATTTCCACATCGTCACGCTGCAGAAAATTGCCCATGTGTTCGTGCGACCGGAAGCCGGCGCCAATAATGCCAATGCTCACTATGAGCCCCTTATTTTTTTTTGCGGGTAAGAATGCTTTGATCGAATTGTTAAGTGTTAGTGCGGCTCCGGTTAGTGATGTTGACTTAATAAAATTTCTGCGATTTAATTGATGGGGCATAAAGATGATTTTGAATAATAAATATAAAGCTATTTGTGCATCGAAAGTTTCAGAATCATTTCAGTAGCGATACTTTCTGCATACATGCCATAAGCACTCGACATGGTTCCTTTTATGGTTCCCCGTCCGAACGAGCCATCCGGGCGGGCATCTTTTGATTCGATGGCATATACAACATTTTCATCTCCGGGGTCAGTTTCTCCTTCAAAGCGATAAACTTCTGTTATTTCAAACTCGTTTGGGTTCAGGTAAACCTTATTGTTACTACAGATTATTTTATCAAAAGCGATATTAAAATCAATGGTAAAACCCCTAAACTTTAAATCTTTTAATGCTTCGGTAACAGTATCGTATGTTTTCATCTTTCTTTTTTATTAAAGTTACAAAATCTGTTCTTCTGCTTTTAAATCTATCTTTTTTAATTTGTTTGAAGATAAGTATGCTATTACAATTAAAGTAATAACTGCGGTAATTAAAAAAGTAACTTTTGCTCCAAAATTAAACCAAAGCAAGCCACAAAGGCTGCTGGCAATAAGCGCACAAATACTCTGAAAGCCAGAGTAGGTGCCAATTGCAGAGGCAGTTTCAGTTTTGTCAACCATATTACTTATCCATGCTTTTGATATGCCTTCGGTTGCAGCAGCATATACTCCGTATAAAAAAAACAACAGTAGAAAAATATAGAGATTATTATTGAAGGCAAAGCCGGCGTACACCAGGCTGAAAACAAAAAGTCCGGCAATGAATATTTTTTTAAGTCCTATCCTGTCTGCAATAATGCCAATTGGGTATGCCAGCAAAGCGAATACCAGATTGTAAAAAATATATACGACAATCACGTCCGTATCATTTAACCCACTTTCTTTCATCTTTAATAAAAGAAAAACATCGGAGCTATTGAACAGAGCAAATAATAATAAACCGGTTACCAATTTTTTGTATTGGGCGGGACTGTTCTTCCAGTAATCTGTAAATGCGAAAAAATTTGTGGTTTTTGGTTTGTGGTTTGTAGTTTGTGATTTCTTTTTTTCTTTAAGAATTAAAGTTGATAAAATAGCCAGCAGTCCCGGTAAAAAGGCAATAAGAAAAAGGGTTTTATAACTATTTGGATTATAATACAGGTAAACCAATGCAATAGCGGGCCCAAAAACCGCTCCCATGGTATCCATGCTACGGTGTAAGCCAAATACACGGCCCTTGGTTTCTTTTGTTGACTCATCACTTAGCATGGCATCTCTTGCACCGGTGCGTATACCTTTGCCTAACCGGTCTATCGTTCTTGACAAAAATATCCACCAGGGATAAATAAATAAGGCGAGCATGGGCTTGCTGATGGCGCTGAATGAATAACCTAACTGCACAAAGGGTAAACGTTTACCCTTACTGTCGCTTAATTTACCAAAATAGCTTTTACTTAAACCTGCAACAGCTTCTGCAATTCCCTCCAAAACTCCGATAAAAATGGCTGTGTAGCCAATATGCTTAAGATAAAGCGGCATAACCGGGTAAAGCATTTCGCTGACCATATCGGTAAATAAGCTTACCAGCGAGAGTATCCAAATGGTTTTGGAAATTAGTTTTTTGGGAGCAATTCTGGGTGTATCCAAAAGCCTTCGTTTTTCCGAATGTAGCAATTTGTTGGTACATTGCAGGGATAAAAAGATAATTTGTTACTTATACAACAATGAACATCAATATGAATTTTTGTTTATTAGTATTGGAGGCATAAAAAACAGCTATGAGTAAAAAGATACAAGGCGCAAAAAAATCATCACAAACAGAGATTGTAAAAGGAAGACTGGACATTTCGAAAAGCGGAATGGGCTATGTAATTGTTGAAGGAAATGATAAAGACATTATTGTCAGGCCAAATGACTTTAGCCGGGCTTTTCACGGAGATATTGTGAAGGTGCAGGTTAATACAGGGTTATCGAAAGATAAAAGACAGGAAGGAAAAGTGGTAGATGTAGCTGAGCGCAAACAGACAGAGTTTATTGGCAACATACAAATGAGCAAGAGTTTTGCTTTTTTTATCCCGGCATCTGAAAAACCGATACCGGATTTTTACATTGCAGCCGATAAACTAAATGGTGCAACTGATAATGAAAGGGTGGTTGTGAAATTACTAAGCTGGGATAAGACAGAAAAAAAGCCAATTGGCGAAGTGGTAAGCATTTTAAAGTCGGAAGATGAGAATGATATGGCCATGAAGGAGATACTGATTGAAACAGGTTTCCCGCTGGCATTTGACAAAGAAGTACTGGCAGAAGTTAAAAAGCTACAACCAAATATTTCACGGGAAGAGATCAGCAAGCGAAAAGATTTCAGGGATATTTTAACCTTTACCATTGACCCTGTTGATGCAAAAGATTTTGATGATGCCATTTCAATCCGCAATTTAGATAATGGTAATTATGAAATTGGAGTACACATTGCAGATGTGAGTCATTTTGTGAAACCCGGAACGCTGCTGGATAAAATAGCTTATGAAAGAGCCACCAGCGTTTATTTGCCGGACAGGGTTAACCCTATGCTGCCCGAAAAAATATCGAATGAACTTTGTTCTTTAAGGCCGCATGAAGACAAATATACTTTCTCGGCTGTATTTCAAATTACCAACCGTGCCGAAATTAAACATACCTGGCTTGGGCGCACCATCATCCATAGTAATCATCGTTTTAGTTACGATGAAGTGCAGGAAATAATTGAAAAGAAAGATGGTTTGCATCATAAGCCCATCGTTTTATTGAATGAACTGGCCAAGCAATTCAGGGCCGAGCGGTTTAAAAATGGTGCCATTAATTTTTCATCTACCGAAGTACGTTTTGAGCTGGATGAAAAAGGAAAGCCTATTGGCATTATTGTAAAAGAAAGCAAAGATGCCCATAAACTGATTGAAGAATTTATGTTGCTGGCAAACCGTTCAGTTGCATCTTATGTTTCAAAAATAAAAGTAAACAAGGAACCCATTCCATTCCCT
The DNA here is from genome assembly GCA_038204855.1 of Chitinophagales bacterium. Taxonomy (GTDB): domain Bacteria; phylum Bacteroidota; class Bacteroidia; order Chitinophagales; family Chitinophagaceae; genus Ferruginibacter. The sequence continues at coordinate 4,913 of JBBRCM010000098.1, read as the reverse complement.
TACCGAATACATGACACACCCGATGATGAAAAGCTGAAACCATTCGTAGCATTTGCCAAAAAATTTGGTTACACGTTTGATATGCACGATGAACGGGCTGTAGCAGCATCTTTCAATAAAATGTTGAAAGAGGTGCAGGGTAAACCAGAGCAGCATGTATTGGAGCAGCTTGGTATCAGAACGATGTCGAAAGCAGTTTATACATCATCCAATATTGGTCACTATGGTTTGGGATTTGAGTTTTACTGCCATTTTACATCACCCATTCGTCGTTACCCCGATGTGATGGTGCATCGTATTTTACTGCAATGCCTGGAGAAAGATTTGAAACTGGATAAAAAAATGGATGAACGCTGTAAGCATTGCAGCGACCGGGAACGCAAGGCAATGGAAGCTGAACGAGCCGGTAATAAATACAAACAGGTAGAGTTTATGAAAAACTACCTGGGACAGGAGTTTGACGGAATCATTAGCGGTGTTGCATCTTTTGGTTTTTTTGTTGAAACTGTTTTGCATAAATGCGAAGGCATGGTTACCGTCAGGGATTTAAGTGACTATGATGATTTTAGATTAGATGAAGCAGACTATGCATTGGTCGGTATGCGAACGGGTCAAAAATTCCGGATGGGAGATGCAGTAAGGATAAAAGTGGTGGCTGCCAATTTAAGTAAAAGGCAATTAGATTATGAGTGGGTAACGGATAAGAAGGGAGTTGTTGCCGCCAAAGGCGGAAGGGAATTGGGGAAGAAGGGCAAATCTCCAAAAGAAAATAGACCCGGCGCTAAAACCAACTTCAAATCGACCCCGAAAAAGAAAAAATGATTAAATTTGAGTAAATAAATTCTGTTATGGCTACTACTTCTCTTTCTGATGAAATGGTTAAAAATTTTGTTAAGCTTAATAAAGCAGAACAGAAAAGTGTTTTGCAGATGATCAAAACTTTTTTAAGCAGCAAAGAGAATGAATTTGTTCCTCAAACGCTGGAAGAATATAATGCAGAAATAGATGCTGCAGTGGAAGCAGCTAAACGAGGAGAGGTTACCAGTATTGAACAGTTGGAAGAGGAAATGAAGTCATGGTAAAAAGAAAGGTACAAACAGAGCATATCGCAAAAAATCAACTTCGGCAGGCTTATAATTATATCAGAAAAGATTCACTACAAAATGCTGAAAAAGTCAGAATCCGGATATTAGAAACAATAAAGGCACTGGCAGAACACCCTGAACATCACCCCCTAAATAAATATTGTATTGAAAATGATGGGAACTTCAGAGCTTATGAAGTTGATAAATGTAGGATTAATTATTATGTTACAGATGATAAAATTTTTGTTTTAAGAATAAGGCATACAAAAATGACCCCATTACATTATTAAACATCCTGCTACACATGCATTCGTTTATTGAACTCTCCAAACTCTTCGAAGAAAAATTCAACAGCCGTCATTTTCCGCTACAGCCGGAAACGCTGTATGAACCTGCACAATATATCTTAAACCTGGGCGGTAAAAGAATACGCCCGGTTTGTGTTTTGATGGGTAACGAGTTGTTTAACGAAATTGATCCCGATGCTTACAATGCGGCCGCAGCTATTGAACTTTTCCACAACTTCAGTTTAATACACGACGACATTATGGATAAAGCGCCCATGCGGCGTGGTATGGAAACCGTACATACAAAATATGGCGAATCAACAGCCCTGCTTGCAGGAGATGTGATGTTTGTAAAAGCTTATGAATATCTTAATAAAATAAAACTGGCTCAGTTACAGAAAGTGTTATACCTCTTTAATATTACTGCCAGTGCGGTTTGCGAAGGCCAGCAATTAGATATGGATTTTGAAAAGAAAGAAATGGTGAGCATGGATGAATATGTGTACATGATTACTTTAAAAACTTCGGTGTTGGTTGCTGCCAGTCTTAAGCTGGGGGCTATTTTGGGTGGGGCCGGAGAGGGAAATCAAAATCATTTGTACGAATTTGGTAAAAATCTCGGCATTGCTTTCCAGGTGCAGGATGATTACTTAGATGCATTTGGTGACCCTGAAAAATTTGGCAAGCAGGTTGGTGGTGATATTGTAGCCAATAAAAAAACCTTTTTAATGATTCATGCTTTTGAAACAGCAAAACCTGCACAGTTAATTGAACTGAAAGAACTGATTAAGAATAATCCCGATGACAAGGTTGAAAAAGTGATGCAGATATTTAAAGACTGTAAAGTAGATGACTGGGCAAAGGAATTAAAAGATAAATACCTGCAAACTGCATTGAAACACCTGGAAGATACAGCGGTGCTCTCAGCCCGTAAAAAACCATTACAAGAACTGGCGAATTATCTGATGATGAGGGAAAGTTAAAACTGTTTTGGGTTTGTGGTTTTGAGTTTGTTGTTGGCTTTTCAATAATTTTAATAGCAAGCTGATTAGCAACTATAAAATTATTTCCTTAATTTCCTTATTCAAAATCAAACCTAACTGTTATGTCCACTTCATTATTCAGAAGGAAATCAATTGCTACTATTTTAAAAGATGCTGAAGCCGGAATGGGCGATGGCGATCATGTTTCATTAAAAAAGATATTAGGCGTACGTGATCTTACTTTTTTTGGTGTTGCTGCAGTTATTGGTGCAGGCGTATTCAGCAGTATAGGTAAAGCAAGTTTTGATGGAGGCCCCGGAGTTATCTATCTCTATATATTTACGGCCCTGGCTTGCGGTTTTGCTGCCTTGTGTTATGCTGAGTTTGCCAGTACGGTACCTGTTTCTGGTAGTGCTTATACTTATTCATACGTGGCATTTGGAGAAATTTTTGCCTGGATAATTGGTTGGGATCTCTTAATGGAATATGCCATTGGCAATATTGCAGTAGCCATTAGCTGGAGCGATTATTTTACCAACCTGATGGATAAAGCCGGTTTACACATTTCCAATTGGTTAACGATGGATTTTGTTACTGCCCACAATAGTTTTACTGAAGTAACAGGCTTATTAGCAAAAGGTGAAACGTTACAAACAATAAGTCCGGCACTTGCTGATGGTTACAGTGCCTGGACAAATGCTCCTCTAATTGGCGGCCTGCATTTTATTATGGATTTACCGGCATTTTGTATTGTTTGCTTAATTACAGCAGTAGTTTTTGTTGGTATAAAAGAAAGCAGGTCCCTCAGTAATATTATGGTTATAGTAAAACTCTGTGTTATATTTTTAGTAATTGTGCTGGGGGCGTATTATGTTAATCCAGGAAACTGGAGCCCGTTTACGCCCAATGGATTTAGTGGTATTTTAAAAGGTGTTTCGGCTGTATTCTTTGCCTATATTGGCTTTGATGCTATCTCTACCACTGCAGAGGAATGTAAAGACCCACAGCGGGATCTGCCACGGGGTATGATTTATTCACTTATCATTTGTACCATATTGTATGTTTTACTGGCTTTGGTACTTACCGGTATGGTTTCTTACAAAGAACTGAATGTTGGCGATCCTTTGGCTTTGGTTTTTGAGCAAAGAGGGTTACATTGGATCGCAGGAATTGTTGCATTTAGTGCCATCATTGCCACGGCGAGTGTATTACTTGTCTTTCAAATGGGGCAGCCACGTATCTGGATGAGCATGAGCCGTGACGGATTGTTACCAAAAATATTTTCAAAACTTCACCCTAAATTTAAAACGCCTTCTTTTTCAACAATTCTTACGGGATTGCTGGTGGCTATACCGGCTTTGTTTTTAAATTTAAGCACGGTGCTTTCACTTACCAGCATCGGTACTTTGTTTGCATTTGTATTGGTTTGTGGCGGTATTTTAGTTTTGCAGAGTATGACCGACAGGCCTGATTCAAAATTCAGGGTTCCTTATCTCAATGGAAAATTTATCATTCCAGCCATGCTGATCGGGGCTGTTGTTATCATTGCTCTTTACGCCCCTGATCATTTTAAAAATATTTTTACACTTGATGGGCTGCCTATGTTGCTTTTCTGGATCATTGCCATCATTGTTTCCATCTACACTTTTATAAAAAACTTCTCAATAATACCGGTGCTTGGTCTTATTAGTTGCTTTTATTTAATGGCGCAGGAAACGTATATAGTATGGATCAGATTCCTTGCCTGGCTAATAATTGGCCTGGTGGTTTATTTTTTATACAGTTATAAAAACAGTAAGCTTGCTCCTAAAAAAGAATTATAACTTCTCGTTTTTTTCTTTTGAGCCCGGCAGTTGATCTTTATTCAACTTCATTGGCGAACTTGTTCTGTTATTCCTTCTTTTTAGTAAAAAGAAGGAATAACCACTCTTGTACTGTTGTACCTTTGTGCGACTTTTTTTATCATTATTTGGTTTCAGGTATTAATGATGTTTAATCCCTTTAATCAACCCAAATCTTCGTTCAGACAAATGAAATATCAACCCGGCGATAAAATATTGGTGCTGCTTACAGACGAGGAAGGAACTGTAGTAGAGATCATGAATGAGAAAATGGTATTGGTAGATGTGAAGGGTGTAAAATTTCCGATCTATACTGACCAGATTGACTTTCCATATTTTAAAATGTTCTCTAAACAATTTAAGGCAGAAAAAAAGAAAGTATTTATTGACCAGGTGCAAAAAGAAAAAGCTATGCCTAAACAGAAAGAAGGCAATGGCGTTGTACTTACATTTATGCCGGTTTTTGATAAGGATATTTTTGATGATGATATTGTGGAGAAGTTCAAACTGTACCTCATCAATCAAAATGAAACGGCTTATACTTTTACCTATAATTTAATGATTGGCGGTGAAAGTGATTTTCAATTGAAAAATACCATTGAAGCCTTAAGCGACTTTTACCTGCACGATGTTAAGTTTGAAGATTTAAGTGATAGCCCTCGCTTTGAATTTGAGTTTGCGTTGAAAGATCCGGATAGAAAGAAAGCTCCTTATTTT
>JBBRCM010000097.1:0-14492 GCA_038204855.1 Chitinophagales bacterium | reverse complement strand
ATTTAAATAACGACCAAACATTTTAGGGAACCAGTGATATACTCCGGCAAACATGCCAAAGAAGGATGCCACACCCATTACAATATGAAAGTGAGCTACCACAAAATAAGTATCGTGTAAATGAAGATCAAGTGCAGAGTTACCTAAAAAAATACCGGTTAAACCACCGCTGATAAATAAACTTACGAACCCTATCGCAAACAACATACCGGGTGTAAAGCGGATGTTTGCACGCCATAAAGTAGTAAGCCAGTTAAACACTTTAATGGCCGATGGAACCGCAATTAATAAGGTAAGTAATACAAACACAGAACCCAGGAATGGATTAAGGCCGGTTACAAACATATGATGTGCCCACACTAAGAATGCAAGAATTGTAATTGCAAATAACGAACCCACCATCGCCATATAACCAAAGATTGGTTTTCGGCTGTTCACACTTATTATTTCGGAACTCATTCCCATTGCAGGAAGAGCAATAATATATACTTCAGGGTGTCCTAAAAACCAAAATAAATGCTGGAACAAAATAGCACTTCCTCCTTCATTGGGTAAAATTTTCCCTGCTACAACTATATCACTTAAAAAGAAGCTGGTTCCCAGGTTTCTATCAAATAACAATAAAATAGCGCCTGATAATAATACAGGGAAAGACAACACACCTAAAATTGCTGTGAAAAGCAGCGCCCAAACGGTAAGCGGCAAACGTGTCATACTCATGCCTTTTGTACGCAGGCTGAGAATAGTTGTAATATAATTAAGTCCGCCCAGTAAAGAAGAAACGATAAACATAGCCATACTTACCAGCCAGAAATCCATACCAAGCACGCTTCCCGTAGCAGCATCGCCCAAGGCACTTAATGGAGGGTAGACCGTCCATCCGCCACTTGCAGGACCTGTTTGAATAAACAGCGAGCAGAACATGATGGTAGAAGCAAGGAAGAAGAACCAGTAGCTCAGCATATTCAACATAGGTGAAGCCATATCTCTTGCACCGATCTGTAATGGAATAAGAAAGTTTGCGAACGTTCCGCTTAAACCGGCCGTTAGTACAAAGAACACCAGTATAGTACCATGCATGGTAACCAGTGCATAATAAAACTCTGGCTTTAATTTACCACCGGCAGCCCAGTGGCCAAGCAAATCTTCCAACCATGGAAAAGTTGATTCGGGATAACCGAGTTGTAAACGGAATATTACGGAAAAAAAACCACCGATGATAGCCCAGATGATACCTGTTACCAAAAACTGTTTGGCAATCATTTTATGATCCTGGCTGAAAACGTATTTGGTTATAAACGTTTCGTGGTGGTGATGTTCAAGATGTGCATCATGTGATACGTGAACATCTGATTGTTGTAATGTGGCTACGCTACTCATATTCTTGCTTTTTTCTCCCCGCTGATTATCGGGACTCTTTTAAATTATTTTTTTACAGGCAATACCTGTGATATTATTTTGATGCTGTCAGTTTTAACTTCAGCAGGAGCATTCAAAACGCTGTATTCAGATTTTTGCCCTGCCAGCCATTTCTTGTATTCTTCCATTGTTTCTACAACAATAACACCCCTCATTGCAAAGTGATTTGCCCCGCATAACTGATCGCATGAAATTTCGAAGTTAAAATCGGGGTTATCGGTCTTCTTCCTCATATCCGCTGTTGTAATCTTTGGAGTAAACCACTGGGTTGTTGGAATACCTGGTACCGCATCCATCTTCATCCTGAAATGCGGCAAGCCAACATCATGAATTACATCTTGTGCATGAATAACCATTTTAAGAGGTACCCCAACAGGAATATGCATGGTTGTGTTTACATGGATGTCATCCCTGCTTGCAGGATCTTCAAAATCTACTCCCAGGTTATTTTTAGCTGTGTAAAGTTTAAAATTTGTTTTGCCCAATACTTTATCTGCTCCCGGATATCTGAATTCCCACGCAAATTGATGACCTGTAACTTCCACAACGATTGCGTCTTTAGGAGCATCACCCGTAATTTTAAACCAGTATTTTAAACCAAACACAACCAACACAGTCAGGAAGATTGCAGGAACGGTTGTCCATATCAGTTCCAGCTTTGTATTATGCGGAAAGTAAAAAGCTTTTCTGTCGTCTTTTTGCTGGTATTTAAAACAGAACCAGAATAGCAGCACCTGTGTTATAAGAAACACGATACCGGTAATTGCAATGGTGATGTATAGCATCGTGTCAATCTTTTCTCCCTCTACCGATGCAGAGCCCTGTGGAAAAAGGGTTTTGCCGTAATAAAGTTCATTGCAATACCAAACACCAATCAATCCAAAAACAAGAAAGCCGATCAACATAAAAGCGTTGATCTTATTATTCTGTTTAATGGTCTTGTCCTCGCCTTTTAAAACGCTTACATACTCACTGGCTTTTGCAATCTGAAAGATGACTACAAAAATCAATGCTCCCAATGCTATATATATTAACTCCTTCATGATTCAAAGTTATTTTCTGTAAATGTTATTCTAATTTCTTGTTTAAATCTTACTTCTTTATTTGCTTCTTTTTGTATCAAAACCCCATTTTATTTTTAAGTGTGATGAATCATGCTCTCTTTTAAGAAAGGATGATTTTTTGCCAGCATAGAATGTTTGCTTAAATAATTTCCGGTTCCCAACATGATCAACCCTACAAATAAACAGGCAACTCCAAATTCAAAAGGCATCAGTTCTGCATGTTCATGAAGCGTACCTGGCATTACCATCTGGTAAAAATCTATCCAGTGACCAAAAATAATCAGTACAGCCATTACGGTAACTAATGTCCAGTTTCTTTTTGCGCCTTTCTTCATCAATATCAATAACGGGCATAAGAAGTTAATTATTAAATTCAAGAAGAAAATTCCTTTATAAGGACCGGCCTTTGTAGCTGTACCTATCCTTTCAATAAAATATTTTGTTTCCTCCGGCTGGTTACTATACCAGATAAGCATGTATTGAGAGAACCATAGGTAAGTCCAGAAAATAGAGAAGGCGAACATGAATTTTCCCAGATCGTGTAAATGTTCATCAGTTACATATTCAAGTTGTCCGCGGTTTTTTAAAAAGATCACATACAAAGCAATTAATGAAACACCTGATACAAATGTACTGGCAAAAGTGTACCAGCTATACATCGTGCTGTACCAGTGAGCGTCAATGCTCATAAGCCATAGCCAGGGAATGGTTGAGGCAACTGTAAGTGTGAAAACAATGGTATATAAAGAAGCCCATACGGTATTGTTCCAAATAAATTTCTTCCCTGTCTCATAGTCCATATTACCATTCTTATCACTTGCCAAACTCAGGCTTCTCATTTTCTTTCCAAGAAAAGACCATAAAAAAATTGTCAAGAAAGACCAGATGGCATAGAATGCTGGATTTAAAAACCCTTTTTTACCATTTAGAATATGATCATTTGCCACTGCATCTTTATCTAACCAGTGATAAATATCTGTACGTCCGCCAAAAACAATGGCCATTAATATTACAAAAGTGATAACGCCTAAAATAGGCACTACACTTGATATAGCTTCTGATACCCTTCTGAATGCAATTACCCATCCACCCATTGCCATAGTAGTAACACATATAAAGAACATAGCTGCATTTACAACCAATAAAAAGAAAACACTGTTTTGTAAAAGCACTGCCCAAAAACGGGTACTGTTTACATTTTCTCCATGGGCAGCATGCGCAAATGGATTAAACATTATAAATCCATACAACAATGCTAATACGCCGGCACCAATCAGGCCATAGGTCCACTTTTTATAACTACCGGGTAATTGAAATTGATGATCCATCTAATCTTTATTTTGTGTTAATGCTTTTATTTTTTTACTACTGCTGCGCTATCTGATTTGGCTGCAGTTGTTGTTCCTGCTGCTGCAACCTTAGGCTCTAATGTTCTTATATACTGTACAATTCTCCACCGTTGCTCCCTGCTTAATTGAGAAGCATAACTTCCCATATTGTTTTGTCCGTATTCCATTACAAAAAATATTCTGCCATCGCTATAGCCTGGTGATGCAAGGACAATGTTTTTTACACCACCAATTTTTCCTGCCAACGGGCCATTTGCTTCGGCTTTTGCTCCATGGCAAACCGCACAATTGATATTAAATAATCTGCCTGTTTCTTCCAGGTCTTTACCGGTTAATGGGCTCAATGGATTTTTAACCAGGCTGCTTAAGTTAAGCAACCCGTTGCTATCGTTAGGTATATTGAAAGGATACAGCTCACCTCTTTTTAAAGTACCGGCGGGTGGAATGTTATTAAAAAATATCCTATGCCCCGCATTGTTTGGATCCATAGTAAAAACAGATGAATCACGTGATGCATAACTTTCGTAGGCACGGCTATAGGCCATATCCGGCATATAAATTCTGCCTGGTTCCGTTTTATCTTTACAACCGATAAATGCAGTTGCCATTGATAAAATGAGGGTTGCTATAATTGCGAGTTTTTTCATTTCTTAAATTATCTATAGTTATTCGCTTCTATCTTCTTCTCAGTTCCCCCTTCAGGAGCAGAGGGGGTTCTTAATATCCTTTCTCTTCTTTATAAAGTTTTTGTTCTTTATCGTATCTTCCTATCCACCAACCTGTTTCGGCAACCTGCACATTTATTTCCTGGGCACCTGCTGACTGCAAAAATGCCTGCACTTCTGCATCATTGGTTTTGTCGGTACACTCAATAGCCATTACAAACAGATCATCGGTAGCTCTTGGATGAAAATGATGCTTCTTTACAAAGGGGGCCAGGTTACACAAATAGCAAAAAGTAAGCACCATACCAACAGCCGAAAACAATACCGTTAACTCAAAAGTAATAGGTATCCAGGCTGGCAACGCAAAATTTGGTTTACCGCCAATATTTAAAGGCCAGTCTTTGGTAAATACCCAGCTCATAAATGTAAGTGCTGTGGTAGTTCCGGTAATGGCATAAATAAAACCTGCTGTATGCAGACTGGTTTCACGGATGCCCATGGCATGATCTAAACCATGTACAGGAAAAGGTGTGTACACATCGTGTATTTTGTATCCCGCCTTGCGAACATTTTTTACCGCAGGAAACAATACCTTTTCATCATCAAATGATCCTACAACAAATTTTTTAATTCCTCCAGCCATATTATTGAACTTTTAGCTATTAGCTTTTAGCCGTTAGCTTTTTTATAAATAATTTACTCTAAACAATCTTCAACCTTTATACCGGTGCTAATAGCTAAGGACTAAAAGCTAACAGCTCTTCCTCAATGCGCATGCTCTACTTCCTCTATATAAAACTTCTCTGCATCAGCCTTTTCAATATCTGTCATCTTCACTTTATAATTCTCTCCACTGGTTTTTAATATTGCTTTAATCTCGGCTACCGCAATAACCGGGAAGTATTTTGCAAACAGGAAGAAGCAGGTAAAGAACAATCCAAATGTACCCAGGTAAAACCCTATCTCCCAGATTGACGGACTGTAGTAAGTACTCCATGATGATGGCAGGTAATCCCTGTACACCGAAGTAACAATAATTACAAAACGCTCGAACCACATACCAATATTTACAATAATACTCATGAAGAACGTCACGGTAATATTCCTTCTCAGCTTACGGCTCCAGAACAACTGTGGCGAAACCACGTTACAGAACATCATGAGATAATAAGCCCAACCATAAGGACTGAACAGGTTAGCACGGTTTTCTTTAAATGCATACCACTCGTAAGGATTTTGTCCGTACCAGGCAATGAATAACTCGGTTAAATAAGCACAACCTACAATACTACCTGTTAATACAATTACCTTGTTCATGGCCTCAATATGCCCAATGGTTATATAATCCTGTAGGTTCATCATCTTTCGTACTACGATCATCAGCGTTTGCACCATGGCAAAACCACTGAAGATGGCACCAGCTACGAAGTATGGTGGAAAGATAGTTGTATGCCAACCTGGAACGATTGAAGTAGCAAAGTCAAAAGATACAATGGTATGAACCGATAGCACCAATGGTGTTGCCAGACCTGCCAGTACCAATGATAAAGATTCGTGCCGTTGCCAGTGTTTGGTACTTCCCGTCCAGCCAAAAGCAGTAACGCCATAGAACATTTTTCGGAACTTGGTTTTTGCCCGGTCCCTCACTGTGGCCAGGTCAGGTATCAACCCTGAGTACCAGAATAACAATGAAACAGTAAAATAAGTTGATATCGCAAATACATCCCAAAGTAATGGTGAATTAAAGTTAACCCACAACGGGCCACGGCTATTTGGATAAGGAAATATAAAGAAAGCCAGCCATACCCGGCCCATGTGCCAGATAGGGAACTGACCGGCGCACATTACAGCAAAAATTGTCATCGCTTCTGCTGCACGGTTTACACCGGTTCTCCAGCCCTGGCGAAATAATAGTAAGATCGCAGAGATCAAAGTACCAGCATGACCAATACCTACCCACCATACGAAGTTGGTAATATCCCAACCCCAGCCGATGGTTTTATTAAGGTTCCATTGGCCGATACCGTAGGTAACCTCACGGTAAACACTGTACACCCCAAAGCATAACAAGGCTACGCTGATATAAAAACCAATATACCATAGGCGGCTTGGCTTCATCTCAATGGGACGAATGATATCTTCCGTTACCTGGTGGTAATCTTTATTACCATCTACCAGCGGTTCCCTTAGTTGCGATTCGTATTTCAGTAATGACATATCTTATCTTATTCTTTTAGCTGTAAACGTTTTAAAAATCCAGCTTTTAATTTTTGTTTATGTCGAATGATGAATTGTTAAATATCGAATATCGTTTGTTTAAGAAAATATTCGATATTGACTATTCGATATTAATTACACATGTGCCTTCTCTTCTTTCTTCACTTCTCCTCCATGCTCTTCCTCCACCCCAATATGCCTATCGGTGTTACGCACTTTTGCCAGGTAACTTACATTAGGTAAAACGTGTAGCTGCTCCATTACATAAAATGCACGGTGTTTCTGATCTACGTGCCTGATCTTGTAAACATCACTTTCTTTATCGTTAACATTACCAAAGCTGATAGCGTGTGTAGGACAGGCCTGCATACAGGCTGTTTTTACATTGCGTACCATGGATGGATCCTGTTGCTTTTTTGCTTCCAGTTTTGTTTCCTGTAAACGCTGTACACAGAAAGAACATTTTTCAATGACACCCCTTGAACGAACGGTAACATCAGGATTTAATACCATCCTGGTAAGGTCATCATTCAACTGCAAAACAGATTCATCCATGTCAGAACCAATTAACGGGTTTTGATTATCAGGGAAACTATCTGCTCCCGCATAATCCAGCCAATTAAAGCGGCGAACTTTATACGGACAGTTGTTGGCACAATATCTTGTACCGATACAACGGTTGTATGTCATTTGGTTTAAGCCTTCGCTGCTATGGTTTGTTGCAGCAACCGGGCAAACGTTTTCGCAAGGCGCATTATCGCAATGCTGACAAAGCATGGGTTGAAACACCACATCCGGATTCTCCAGATCACCTGTAAAATAACGGTCAATACGCAACCAATGCATTTCATGTGCACGCTGCACCTGAATTTTACCAACCACGCTCACATTATTTTCGGCTGTACATGCTACCACGCAGGCGCTGCAACCGGTACAGGTATTTAAATCAATACTCATTCCCCATTTAATGCCCGGCTTTTCAAAATCGGGGTACATGGTTGCGTCTTTCACAAAATCACCTTTACTGCCGCCAATGGTGATTGCCTCACGCTCTTTGGTTATTTCTTCTAAAACAGCTTCCGGATTAGCTGTAAAACTAGCAAGATTGGTTTCATAAATAACCGGGCGGCTTTCGGTAAAACCGTGCACCTGTGTTTGTGCCAAAGGATACATCGCTCCTGTTTTTTCAACAGTTGCTACCGCACTATATGAATTGGTTCCGTTAAATGCAACAAATGGATAAACGTTTTTACCGGCACCATGTGCAGATCTTCCAATATTGGTTGATGTAGTATTCTTATCTGCACTTTCCCTTCCGTATCCAACTGCAAGCGCAATGGTTGAGGCATTCATTCCCGGAAGTACGATCACAGGTAGTTCAACCGACTTGCCGTTCGCTGTAATTTTTACAACCGGCTTTTCGGGATGAACTTCATAATCACTTTGCTTGCCACCTTCCTGGTTCATCACATCCAAACTTAATAAAGATTTGGCCATGGCCGGGCTCATCATAGCGTAATTATCCCAGGTTACTTTAGAAACGGGATCAGGTAATTCCTGCAGCCACGGGTTGTTAGCCTGGCCACCATCACCAATTGATACTTTTTGGTAAAGCACTATTTCAACCGGCCCGCCTTTTATTGCCGCTATGGCAGCAGCAGCTTCACTTAATTTTGCTCCGTTGAAAGATCCTCCGCCAACAGGCATTATTGCAGGCTCTACAACACCGTCCTGCAAAGCTTTTTCCCATAAATCGGGACTGCCTAATTTGGCACCCCAGTATGTTTTATAATAAGTTTCGTAGTCGTTTACCAAACTACCTGCAGCCGAACTCCATTTAATTAATGAGGTTTGATAAGCACGTGTTTTAAACATTGGGTTAATAGTTGGCTGCAATAAACTGTAGTAACCTGTTTTAGGTTCAGCATCGCCCCAGCTCTCTAACCAGTGGTGTGATGGAAGGATAAATTTGCAAAGCTCCGTTGTTTCGTCCATGGTTCCGTTGAAGGAAACAGAAACAACCTTTGCCAGCGCATCTTTAAATTTCTTGCTATCGCTATAAGAATAAGCAGGGTTAACGCCGTTAATTAAAACCGCACCAATTGCACCGCTGCTCATATCTGTAATCAACTTATCCATATCTGCATCAATACCATTTTTGTAGTTTGATGTAATGGCCCAATTAATGGTGGTACCATTTGCACCAATAGCTGCGTTGATGGCATTTACCACTACCTGTATGTTTGCATCATTACTGCCGCAAACAACAAGAGCTGCGCCATTGCTTGCTTTTAAAGCAGCAACCGCTGTATCAATTCCTTTGGCGAGTTTTGCATCTGCAATAGCAGGAGCGGTAACTGCAACGCCCAATTTAGCCGCCAAAGCCAATGCAACTGCACCAGTTTCGGATGGTTTGTGTGTATAGCGGTCATCAGCATTACTACCGGTAAGGCTTATCATGCTTTCAAACTGAAAATGCTTACTCAATTCAGGTTTTTCCCCTGTTACTTTTCTGGTTTTTCCGTATTGATTGCTGAATTCGGTTGGACTTAACCAGGTACCCAAAAAATCGGCACCAAGGCTCACAATCACTTTTGCTTTATCAAAATGATAAGAAGGAATTGCTTTTTTTCCGTAACAGGCTTCGTTTGCCAATAACATACCGCTGTAACTTACAGCATCGTATTGTACGTGGCGGCTGCCTGGGTATTTTGCTAAAAATTCGTTTATAATTGCTAAGGTAGATGGAGAGTTTACAGTTGCAGTAAGCAAGGCAACCGCTTTACCGGTAATGGCCGCTCCCACCATTTTATCAAACGCATCAAAGCCTGTAACTTCTTTAAAATCTTTACCATCTTTCTGCATAGGGTAGCGAAGACGGGTGTTATCATACAGGTCCAATACGGAAGCCTGGGCCTGGGCGTTGGTTCCTCCGTTGGTAATGGTTGAAAGCTCGTTTCCTTCAATCTTTATGGGTCTGCCGTCTCTTTGCTTAACAACAACAGAAATGGCATCGCCGCCATTAACATAGGTAGATGCATAATAATTGGCAACACCCGGTATAACACTCTCTGGCTTATTTAAAAAAGGAACAGCCTTGCGTACCGGTATTTTGCAGCTTGCTGCAATTGCGGCCGCTGCTGTACTAAAGCCCAGGTATTTAAGAAAATCCCTTCGTGGAGTTTTGGCATCTAAAATACCCTTATCATCAAGGTCTTCTAAAGGAAGTAACTCTTCTTTAAACTCCTTATTGGCTGATTCCTGAAAACTTTCCGTTTGATTCAGTTCACCAAAACTTTGCCAGTACTTTTTCTTCATAATGTGATAATATGCTAATATGCTGATATGCTAATGTGCTGATGTGGTAATTTGCTAATGTGCTAATTTCTTAATCTTTTACACTGTTCGAAACTTTGTACTCCCTATTAGCAAATTATCGAATTAGCTAATCAGCTAATTTTTTAATAGTGACATTTCTGACATTCAGTTCCACCTATCTTCTCAACCGTTACGCTGTCCATTTTATGTTCTTTGATATCCTTGTGGAATTTCTCGTAAATGCTGTAATACTTGTTACCGGTGCCATCTTCTTTGTTGTAAAAATCAACTTTACTTTCCCTATGGCAATTGATACACCAGCCCATGCTTAATTCGGCAAACTGGTAAACTTCTGGCATTTTCTGTATGTTACCATGACAGGTCTGGCACTGCTGTTTGCCTACTTTAACATGCTGGCTATGGTTAAAATAAACGTGATCGGGCAGGTTATGAATTTTTATCCATTCAATTGGCTTTGCGCCATCAGGAATTCCGTTTTGATCTTTATCGGCATTGTAGGTTTTGGTTGTTTCATTCCAGCCTGCATATTCATATAATTTCTGAATTTCCGCAGTACCGTCAACATTTGTTCCATCTTCTCTTACCAACTTATCGGACCCCTCGTATTTATTGATTGCCTTATGGCAGTTCATACAGGTATTAACCGATGGAATGCTTGCCTGCTTGCTGTCCTGTGCACTGCCATGGCAGTATAAACAACTGATCTGGTTGGTACCGGCATGTACCTGGTGAGAGTAAAATATGGGTTGCTTTGGTTGATAATTTTTCATGCGGCCGATATTAACGGCTCCGTTGATAGTATAATATCCCCCCACTGCGAACAGGAGCAGAATACCTGCCATTAAATAAGTTTTGTTTTTATATGCCGGAACCGGCTCAGGGCGCAATACCCCTTCTTTTTCATCAGATAATTTGCGCAGGTTGCTGTTAACCTGTAATAATATAAAAGCTATAAGTGCTAAAACAAGGGTTAAAATACCAAAGAGTAGTGAGCTGTCTTCTGCACCTTTTGCATTGGGGTCTCCCACAACAGGCATCGGCGGAGCATAATCATCCACATACTTTAATATAGCATCAATATCATCTTTTTTAAGTTGAGCACCAAATGCCGTCATTTGAGTTTTATTCCATTTTGCAAAAAGCGCTTTTGCATAAGGTTCTGTTTCCCGTAAATCTGCAGAATTAGCAATCCACTTATAAACCCAGTCGCCTGCAGGCACTCTCTCTTTCCAGCCTTTCAATGCCGGACCCGTAAAATCTTTATCGGGCTTATGGCAACTGGCACAATTTGCTTTAAACAAAGCTTCGCCAGTTTCAGCTAAAGCCTGTATATTAATTGACAATAAAACAACTAAAAAAATGCTTGTAAATATTCTGTTAAAGATTTTTCTATAGCGAGTCATACTCTTATATCGGGGCTAATGTGGAAAAATATCCTGATTCGTGTGCAAAAATAAGACAGGATGCTGACAATATATCAACATTTTAGAATTTTTTTTTTCCTTATCCAGCATGGTTTTCAGCGAATTGTTTAAATAACTCCATTGTAATTGTCATGTATTTGTAAGCTATTTATGTTGATGGTTTTTTTTCGGATATGTCAACAAAATCACAAGTTTTTGCACCACATTTGCCGAATGTTTGAGAAACTTAAACAAAGATGGAAGGTAAACGGGCTTAACCTGATGCTCATTATTGCAACATTTGCTTTGGGTGGAAGCCTTTGTGGGTATGCCGGGCGCAAAATTTTAATGCTGGCAGGTTTGCAGAAAGGAGTTTTATGGATTGTGTTGTATGTATTACTGATTACCCTGCTTTGGCCCGTTTGTGTCTTAATTATCAGTATTCCACTTGGGCAATTTTCGTTTTTTAAAATTTATTTGATAAAAGTTTGGGGCAAAATGAGTGGCAACAGTAATAAAAATGAACAGGCCATTATCCGGATTGCCATTTTTGCCAGTGGCGCAGGTTCTAATGCGGCGCAGATAATAAATCATTTTGCAGCAGCTGAAAATACAAGCGTTTCATTAATTGTTTGTAATAACCCCGGTGCCGGTGTGCTGCAAATTGCAGAACAGGCCGGTATCCAATCTTTATTAATAGAAAAAGACAGGTTTTTTTACGGCGATAATTATTTACCTGAATTAGCAAAACACAAAATTGATTTTATAGTGCTGGCGGGTTTTTTATGGAAGATGCCGGTAACGTTGGTACAGGCATACCTCAAAAAGATCATTAACATACACCCTGCTTTATTACCCAAATATGGCGGCAAGGGTATGTATGGCACTAAAGTACATGAGGCAGTAATTGCAGCCGGGGAAATTGAAAGCGGCATTACCATTCATTATGTAGATGATCTGTATGATCACGGCGAAATTATTTTTCAGGCAACATGTGAAGTAATCGAAAATGATACAGCAGCCTCTCTTGCCCAAAAAATCCACGTTTTAGAACATGCTAATTACCCCCGTGTAATCGCAGAACTTATAAAAAAGCAAAATCGCAGTTAAAACACGGCAGCGGCAATATTGTATTAATTTGTTCCTGTACTTTTACTGCCACTAATTTTTTTACCCTGTTGCGATCAATTTTAAAAATAACTTTACTGCTGTTTCTTTTTATGGCAACGGTCAACCAGTTGTTTGCCCAGTTTACGGTCACAGGTACCGTGTTTGATTCGTCCAGAAGAAATTATGTTGAAAACGTACGGGTTGAAAGTACCAGCGGAAAATTTACCAGAACCGACTCAATGGGGCATTACAAAATTGATGTTACAGAAAAAGACTCCCTCACATTCATCTACCAGAATAAACCCACACAAAAATTTGCCGTAAAAGATATTGCCAGTCTAACCCAGTTTGATATTTCGCTGGGAGTTAACGTTAAGGGCGGATACCGAACGTTAAAGGAAGTAATTGTTTTTGCCCGCAGTTACCGGGAAGACTCGATGGAAAACCGGCAGACCTATGCTGATGTTTATAATTACCGCAAGCCCACCATAAGAACCAGTATATCGCCGGGCGGCGCCGTAGGTGCCGATGTGGACGAGATCATTAACATGTTTCGATTTAAAAGAAATAAGCACCTGAGATTATTCCAGGCAAGGCTTGAGCAGCAGGAACAGGATCGATTTGTAACCTACCGTTTCAACAGAAACTTTGTGCGGCGTATTACCGGTTTACAAGGGACCGAACTGGATACTTTTATGGTTCGCTATTTACCTACTTACGAATTTGCCAGCATGGCCGATGAAGTTACTTTCAATAAGTACATTTTAAATTCGTCTTACGCATTTAAGGCTGAGTTATTAAAACAACAAGCCCCCAAATTACCACAGAAAACGAAAAATTAAAAAAAGAGGAGTATTTTCATTTTTAAATTACCGGTTAAAAATTAATAACGTTATGGAAGAGAATCAACTTACCCTTGGCATTGGCACACGTTTACAACACACCCAGTTTGGCCCCGGTGTAATTGTGGGCGTTAAATACGCCACATACCTCATTTCTTTTATTCATCATGGCATAAAGGAGATTGATAAAACGGATGAACACCTTGATGAAATCATTGCAGAAAATGTTACCGTAGAAGTAGAAACTGTTTCGGCAGTAGAAAGATCTTTATTAAAAATTTTACGGCAATGGGCCGATGTTACAGAGATTGTGCCCATTGGAGATAAATGGATCGGCGGTACCATGAGTTTACAATCTGCCGATAAAACTTTGAAGCCAAAAGAAATTCCTATTGATGATTTTTTTCACAAAATTGTGATGCTGCGTGACAGGTTGCGTGTGCTGGAACAAAACATCAACAGCCATAAAAAACTTACCGACGAAGAGAAGGTAAACATACAGCAATACATTACCCGTTGCTATGGTTCGCTCACCACTTTTAATGTGCTGTTTAAAAATAAGGAGCAGTGGTTTGTGGGGGATAAGGGGAAGGGAGAATAACCGCTGATTATTATTTATGCAAAGCAGGGGAAATATGCGGTTATAAATTTTTGGGGACCAGAGTAAAACATACACTAAAAATAAAAGAGACCTTTGAGTCTCTTTTATTTTTTTCGGATTGATTAATTAATTTTTTACAAAAGGTCTTCTTTCATTTACTGTTTCTCCTTTTATTGCTATCCAATACATTTAGACATGGGTGGGATTTTTTATCCAAAATCAGCCATTTTTTATTAATTTTTAATTAATAAAGTATATAATCCACTGGCTTTTGCCTTCTGTGGCTCCCTCAGAGTATATAAGCCCTTTTTTTGCAATCGTCACCCCAACCGACCTTTTTATTTCCCTTCTCCCAAAAAACATTAAATTAGAAGCACCAAAACATTATATGACAAACAAAAAATCGCTTCCCGGTCCCATTCCTATTTTAATGATTGTAATTATACTGGCCGCAATAAGCACCTGGCTTTTGCCGGCAGGGCA
>JBBRCM010000096.1:0-14614 GCA_038204855.1 Chitinophagales bacterium | reverse complement strand
CGAAGATAACCGGCCAATATGCAAGTACGTACACTCTACAAGCCGCGGCCACGAAGCTATTCAACTGGCAACAGCTTTTCAGTTATTGCCCTGCGATTTTGTGAGTCCTTACTACCGCGATGAGAGCATGTTGCTGGGGCTAGGCTTTTCGCCCTATGAACTAATGCTGCAATTACTTGCCAAAGGCAATGATATTTTTACCGGGGGCCGGGAGTATTATTCGCATCCAAATTATAAAGGGGATGATAAGCCGAACATTATTCATCAAAGTAGTGCAACCGGTATGCAGGCTATCCCTACCACCGGCATTGCACAGGGCATAAAGTTCCTCGAAACTATAAACCACAAACCACAAACTACAAACTACAAACCTGTAGTGATTTGCTCTCTAGGCGATGCATCGGTTACCGAAGGCGAAGTGAGCGAAGCATTTCAGTTTGCAGCATTGCATCAGTTGCCCATTATTTTTTTGGTGCAGGACAATGGGTGGGGCATCAGCGTAACGTCTGAAGAGGCCCGTACTGCCAATGCCAATGAAATGGTGAAAGGATTCAAGGGTATAAAACGCATCAGCATAGATGGAAGTGATTTTCTGCAGAGTTATGATGTGATGAAAAATGTGGTGGATGAAGTGAGAAATGAAAGGCATCCTTTTCTGGTGCATGCCAGGGTGCCTTTGTTAGGTCACCATACAAGCGGCGTGCGTAAAGAATTTTACAGAACAGAAGAAGACCTGGCAAAACATTACCTGGATGATCCCGGCCCAAAACTGCGAAATAAATTATTAGAGATTGGCATTGGGGAAGACAGACTGGTGCAAATTGAAAACGATGCCGCAGCAGATGTTGCTCATCAGTTCCAGGGCGCAGTAGCCGCACCGGAGCCAGATCCGTTAACCGTCAGCGATTTTGTTTTTGCGCCAACACCAGTCACAGAAGAATTGGGCGAAAGAGTCCCGATAGCTATCGGGAGCGGTAAAGAAAAAATATTGATGGTTGATGCCGGGCTTTTTGCCATCAGAGAAATTATGGAAGATTATCCCGAATCACTTTTATACGGCCAGGATGTAGGACGCAGGCTGGGCGGTGTTTTTAGAGAGGCAGCAACACTAGCAGAACAGTTTGGCGATCACCGCGTTTTTAATACGGCGATACAGGAAGCATATATTATTGGCTCCACAGTTGGTATGTGTGCTGTTGGCGCAAAACCGATTGTGGAAGTGCAGTTTGCCGATTATATTTATCCGGGGCTAAACCAACTGGTAACAGAAATTTCCAAGAGTTGTTATTTATCCTGCGGCAAATTTCCCATACAAACTTTAATACGGGTGCCCATTGGTGCTTATGGAGGTGGCGGGCCTTACCACAGCGGTTGTATTGAGAGTACCTTGCTAACCATCAAAGGAATTAAAATAGTTTATCCAAGCAATGCTGCAGATATGAAGGGGCTATTAAAAGCAGCTTTTCTCGATCCTAACCCGGTGGTAATGCTGGAGCATAAAGGTTTGTACTGGAGCAAAGTGCCAGGCACCGAGGAAGCAAAAACCACCGAGCCATCCCGTGATTATATTATCCCGCTGGGAAAAGGAAATATTGTTTTACCGGCGGATGAAGATTTTATTGATAGCGGCGAAAGCTGCTGCATCATTACTTATGGTATGGGAGTATATTGGTCAAAGGCCGCAGCTAAAGGCTTTCCTGGCCAGGTAGAAATTATCGATCTACGTACTTTATTTCCCTTAGATGAAGAACTTGTTTTTGATACCGTTAAAAAGCATGGAAAATGTTTGGTGCTTACCGAAGAGCAACAGAATAATTCTTTTGCCGAGGCATTGGCCGGGCGTATATCTAAAGCCTGTTTCAGGCACCTTGATGCGCCGGTTGAAGTTTTAGGTGCACTTAATTTGCCGGCCGTACCTATGAATGTAATACTGGAAAAAGCCATGTTACCCAATGCAGACAAGGTTTCTGAACGAATTAGCCAACTTCTGGCACTTTAGCGGCAAAATTTTTGGTAAAATCGCCTATATTTGCACCCCCGTTAAAACATGCGGGAGTTGTCGGGGTAGCTCAGCTGGTTAGAGCATCGGATTCATAACCCGAAGGTCGGCAGTTCAAGTCTGCTCCCCGATACTAGTCTAAGTCTTTTATAATTAAGGGCTTAGACTTTTTTTATGCCCTCCTAAACTGGTTGTTTTGGGACCAAAAGTTAACACTTTCGTTAACACTTTTAACGTAAAACGATGATTTCTCTACCTTTTTTGTGCCATTGTACCGAACTGAAAGTCTATCCCAATAATTGGACTGATAAAAATGTTTCTCTTAAAAAAGAATGGTACATATTTTACCGTTTCTATGATCCTGTCTTTCGCTCTAATCCAAAATTCAAGAAAGGAAAATTGGTTATCATTAAGAGGGGGAATCAATTTAAAACGATTCAGGAACGCCAGGGGAATACTAAGTTGATTATGGAACAGGAGTTAGACCGACTCCAGAATAACGCTTATAATCCCAATAATAAGATGAGAAGTTATTTAATGATTCTTTACAAAGAATTAATTGAACTTGAAACTGTCATACTTTCTAATCATTCTCTAACCCAAACAGAAATTTTCTAACCCCTCCCTGACTGCTCCCTAATCTCTCCCCAAATTTTTCTGAAAGTTTATGTATCGTCAAATGTATTTGTTGTTAAAAAATAAATACTGCATTTAGTTACATTAATCAACTGTTTTTACTGTTGAGCCTTTTGCCCCATTTTACAAGTTCAATCCAAAAAACAGCAATGAAACTAATAACACCGCATAAACCCAATTGTGAAAAATCGGGAGTTTGAAAAAGAAAAAATATAGTGAGTGGTTTTACAAAAAACAGTAAAGCGGTAATGGTAAGGGTAATACCAATAATCAATATTACGAGGTTATTTTTATAACGCATTGTGGTGAAAACAGAATAGTAAAAAGACCGGTTTACGAGCGTTAAAAAAACATTGGCTGCTATTAAAACAGCAAAAACCATTGTTCTTGTAAGTGCTTCGTTATAGCCTTTGCTTACTGAGTATTGATACACAAATAAAGTGCCGACAGTAATCATTGAACCTTGTACCATACTTATTGTTAGCTCTTTCCACTTAAAAAAATTTGTTGTTACTGGCCTGGGTTTTTGAAGCATGGTATTTTTTTCCATTGGCTCGTTTTCATAAATGATGGAACAGGTTGGCCCCATTATTAATTCTAAAAAAATAATGTGCAGGGGCGAAAAAATATTTGGATAAGTCCATCCGAAAGCCAATGGAATAAATACTGTGAAAATGATAGGTATGTGAATGGAGATAATATACTGAATAGCCTTTTTTAAATTGGCATAAATTCTTCTGCCCATCGCTACAGCATCTACCATTTTAGATAAATCATCTTCTGTTAAGATTAACGAAGCAGCTTGTTTTGCAATCTCTGTTCCTTTTTTGCCCATGGCAATGCCAATATGTGCTGCCTTTAATGCAGGGCCGTCATTTACGCCATCGCCTGTCATTGCTACAATTTGTTGTTGTGCTTTAAGGGCATTAATAATTTTCAACTTAGCTTCTGGAAACATTCTGGTGAAAATATTAGTATTCATTACTACATCCTGTAATGCTCCATTCTGCAGTTTCATTAAACCCTCGCCTGTGATACTTTTTTCATAACCTTTAAAGCCAATTTCTTTTGCAATAGAAGCAGTTGTTTCTGTATTATCGCCTGTTATTATTTTTACTGAAATCCCTGCTGCATAAAAATCGTTCAATACCTTATTTATATTTTTCTTTGGTGGATCGTAAAAAGCTATGATACCTTTAAATGCAAATTTAAATTCCTGTTGTGTTGCATGAAAATTATTACCGGATAAATTGGTTTCTCCTACCGCCAAAACCCTGTACCCATCAGTGGTTAAAGTTTTAATGGCTGCTTCAATTTGTTGTTTTTCTGTTGCGGATAAATTTGAAACAGCCATTAATGCTTCCGGCGCACCTTTGGCGGCGATAATACGTTTTCCATTTTTATCTTCAAAAATATGGGTCATCATCGGCGGTTTACCGCCCAATGGATATTCGTGAATTAATTTAAAATATGGTCTTTCATCTTCTACATGTAAATCAATGTAAGCCATATGCAAAGCCACTTCCATTGGGTCAAAAGGAATGGGTTCACTTGCCCACATAGATAATTTTATCAGCTCTTTTTCAGAATCATTTAAAGCATCATTGGGATTAGTTATTTTTTTTGAAGCAAGGGCAAACAATTTCGCCAAACTCATCTTATTTTCGGTGATGGTTCCGGTTTTATCTGTACATATCACAGTGGCGCTACCCAATGTTTCAACAGTTTTCATTTGTTTCACCACAATGCCCATTTTCATCAATCGCCAGGCACCCAATGCCATAAAGCTGGTAAAGGCAACAGGGATTTCTTCAGGCAAAATACTCATGGCGAGCGTAAGTGCTTTTAGCAAACTATCCAATACATTATAGGAACGGAAATAGTTGATTGCCCAAACAATTACAAAAACTACAGCTCCTGCAATCACCATCTTCTTTACAAAATTGTTTATCTGTAATTCTAATGGTGTTTTTTCTTCTTTTATGCTTTCCAGGCTTTTTCCAATTTTTCCCAATTTGGTTTCATTACCAATAGCGGTAATGGTCGCAATAGCTAATCCGCTGGCTACCGTTGTGCCGCGGTAAATTAAATTATCGGCTTTTTTGTGATCCTTGTAAACCGATAAAGATTCGCCGGTGAGTATGGATTCGTTTACAGAAAAATCGTTGGAATGTACAATGATGCCATCGGCAGTAATGGAAGTACCTTCTTCTATCATCAGGCTATCCCCAACTACCAGGTCCTCGCTTTTTATTTCTTCCACTTTGCCATCACGGATTACTTTACAAGTGGGCTGGGTAAAGTTTTTTAATTTTTCTAACGCATTACGGCTTCTTGAATTCTGATACAAAGAAATGGTGGCTATTAATACAATGGCGGAGGCGAGAAAAATACCATTTCTTGCATTGCCGCTTATAAAATAAATTAAAGATGCTGCCAGTAGCAAAATGATCATTGGCTCTTTGATAAGACTTTTTATTGCATTCAGAAACCCGTTTTCCCTTTTATAATCTAATTGATTGTTGCCATATTTTTTCCTTGCAATTAACACCTGTTCATTCGTTAAACCTTTTGTGTCAAAATTATTTGTAGGCATAATTCAGGAATGAGATTTTTTGAATAGTTCTTTATAGTTGCTCTATTTATTTTAAAATAGAATTGGGAATATTTTCGAATTTTTCAGCACTTGCTGAGTCCAGTAGATAGTCCTTCACTGAAAAAATAATAGCTTTGCTGGAAGAATACAATTCACGATTCACATTAAATAAGGTAGAGATATCTAGATCTTTCAATATTTCTTTTCCGGCATTTTTATTAGAACTATTCATTCTCTCCTGAAAATCAACCTTAATCCCGGCTAATAATTTTTCAAGTTTTTCGAAACATAAAGATTTATTATCAGAAAGAAATACTTCATTCAAATCTTTATAAAAATCACTCAGTTTTGAGCGAAATAATTTATAGATTTCATACTTCAGCTCATTAGCAGAATTACTAAATTCTAATCTGTCATGATTTATATCTTTCATTCCTTTAGCAGCATACATTGCACTTCTAACGGCTGCCATGAATTGATTTAAGTGAATGCTGTTTTCCTTATTCATTTCCTGCTCACCCATTTTTGAATAGAAGGATAGAATTTCTCCTTCGGCTTGTTTTATCAGTTTATACTTTTGGTTATACTCCAGGGAACCGGAAAAAAGATTCTTTTTTTCAGTATATTTTTTAAATTCATTTTCGCTACTGTCTTCCGTTTTAAGCTGGAATACTTCCATATTCAATTGAATTATGCGATAAATAAACAAGCCCACTTCTTTCTCCATCATTTCTATTGCCGTATCAGAAATTTCAGGGCTTGTATTTTGAAGAAAAGAGGTGGCTGTTTTTTCATTATCGGAAAAACGCTTTTCAAGAAAATCGGCTAAGTAGTTAAGGAGATAATAAAATAAAATGGCTCCTGCAATGTTAATCATTGTTTGGAAAGCAACAAGGATGATAATGGGGTCATGTATTCCTATGAAATCTCTTAAAAATTTTACAAGGGGCACTAATAAAACAAAACCAAATAAAGAGCTCACCAAATTAAAAATGATATTGCCGATTGCTACCCTTTTTTTAGCTGCAATACCGCCAATTGAACCTAATAGTATTTTTATGGTTGTGCCCAGTTCGGCACCTAACACAACTGCCACAGCGGTTTCGATGGGAATAATTTTTGCATAAAGTGCACTCAGTACAATAACAACTGTTGCTGCACTTGTTTGTATAAGAGCAGTAATTACAAAGCCTATTAATACAAAAACAATGAGGTTATAATTCAGATAAGGAGTAAAATCGAATTGCTTTATGGAGGAGTCCATGCTCTCTTTCATAAAATTAAGGCCTAAAAATAAAAGCCCGAATCCCATACAAAATTTAGAAACCTGGTAAAGCCTTTTTTTATTTTTAAAGACAATTAATCCTATTCCTGCAATGCCGATAATTGGTAAGGTAAATTTTCCAATGTCCACTTTAAATCCTAATAAGGCTACAAGCCAACTATTAAATGTTCCACCGATATTTGCTCCCAGTGCAACTCCAAGTGCGTTGCGCATGGATAACATTCCTGCCCCCACAAAAGACAATACCATCAGGTTAACTATTGAACTGCTTTGTAAAATACCTGTAACAATAGTTCCGCTAAAGATGGCACTAAATTTCTTCTTAGTATGTTTCTTAAGGAATAACTTAAACCCTCTGCCGTCCACTTGGTTCATTGCGTCTTCGAGATGAAACATTCCGTATAGAAACATTCCAAGTCCTGCCAACAATTGCCAACAATCTGATATAGTCACTTTTTTTATTTAAGATTTCGCCAGAAATAAATTATTCTGATATTTCTACTTAGTTTATTTGGAGTACTTTATCATTTAGAATCTTCAACAAATCTCTTTCAAATCAGAAGATCATTCTAATGATTAAGTGCAACAGATACCACTTCTTTTGCTGTATCTGCTGATGAGGCAGGATTTTGTCCTGTTACAAGAACGTGCTTTTAGTTCAGCAATTTCTGCAGGCTTCAAATGACCTTCCTTTTATCACTTAATTCAGTTCTCTTTAAAATTCTGCTTCCAGCATTTTCATATAACCATCCATTAAATTAAGGTATTTGTCTGCTTCAGCAAGGGAAGATATTCTTTGAACATCGTCTTTGGCATACCTTGCTCTAAGACTATTGACTTTTGCCCGAATATTAGAACGGTAGCTTTTATAATAAACAAAAAGCTTGCGGTCATCATCTGTTTTTATTGAAGGAAATAGATTGTTGTAACAGTTCAGAAATAAATCAGACAAATCCTTCCTGTTAAATGCATCAAGATCCATACAGAGAAAAGCAACATCATTCAGTACATCTATCTGCCGGTAATCATCATTAAATTCTATACAGTCAAAAGGCTGAGGCGATGGTAATAAAAAGATGTTCCTGGAGTGTAAATCTCCATGACAATCCCTGAAAAAACCAGCATTCAGCCTGTTGGCTAAAAGGGCTGCGTTCTTTTCAATAAATGCATTTGATATATCAATAGCCCGGCTTATAATATCACTGCCTTTACTATCAGAATTTTCCCTCAAATAATCTCTTTCTTCACCGAGGTCATTAAATTTATTTTGAACATCCAAAAAATCTTTTTTATAAATGATGTTTGTGTTTTTATGAAAGGCTGCTATTTTTTTTGCTAAATTCTCAATATCTGAAGTCGTCACTTTATTATTTAATAAGAGGATATCCATTTGCCTATCTCTTTCCATTCTTCGCATCCTCACAGCGTAATCTATTACTTCTCCATCTTCACCTCCAATTAAAGGCCCGCCTGAAGTTTTCCTCACAGTCTGCACATCAATGTATATATCATCAGTTAGCCTTTTATTCAATTCAACTTCTCTTTCGCAATAATATTTTCGTTTTTCCAAACTTGAAAAGTCGAGAAATGAATACTGAATTGGCTTTTTAATTTTATAAACAAAACGGTCGCATTTCACTACCCATGAAATATTTGTTTCTACCAATTCTGGCAAACTACAGTTTTGCGGAAATTGTCCTTTTAAAACCAGCTCATTTATTAGTTCTTTTGTCATTGCCTAAATTAAGATAAGAGGTAGCTTTGTGTAACATCTCCTCAATATTATTATCAGTTGATTGCAATATCAAATGATCCGGATTGAATGGCTCCCATTCATTTTTCATTTTTTTATATACATCAAAATCCGCCTCGCTGTCAGTTCTTGGTTTTTTTAATCTTTCACTTATCACGGATTCATTTGCCCTTACTTCCATAAAACTGATTTTTTCATTTAGATTAGCCTCGTTAATAAATTTTATTCTAATATCACTTTTGTAAAATGTCGCATCCAATACCAGGGTTCTATTTTCTTTTATCATTTCCTTCATTCGTTTCAGCATTTCATTGTATACCGATATCTTCTCATTTAATGAATAAGTTTTTTTACCAGCAAACATCCTTCTTACGCTGTCACTGTTTATGTATTCTGCATTGACCAGATTGGCTAACCGGGATGCAAAATAGCTCTTGCCTGAACCTGGTAAACCAAAGACAATAACAACCATATAGAAATCATTTTTTTTAATACCTGCGTTCGATCACCTTAGTAAATATCTATTATTCCTTTTTATATCTTTTCTAAAGTTTCTTTTGATTTCTGAGCGCCTCTTTAAATGTTCTTCATCTTCATATAGCATAAACTTCCTAACGAATATCTTTCTTCTCAATCTCTTGCTTTACATGGTTTAACAATGTGTTGATATCTTCTTTCATCTCACCCTTGGTCTCTTCCAATTTCTCCATAAAAGTTAGTAAAATATTCTTCTCTTTTTCCTCAGCAATTTTATCTATGTAAACAGGTTTAAAAAAATAAAGAGCTATGCAGAGATCATGAAATTCACCCAGCTTATCTGCAAAAACGTCTATGTTCTTTTTATTGTTGAAATAGGCAGGAAGAGCAGGACATACATAAGAACTGATATATTTCCAATCATACAACAAATCTTTTAAAACTTTGCGTATCTCATGCAGCGCCTCATCAGAATAATCCAGGAGAAATATTAATTCAAGAAGTGTATGCTTTTTTTGAATAACAAATGCCTGAACTGATTTAGCTTTCAACTTATCAGGAACTAAATCAATAATCCTTTTCCGAAAATGACTATATGAAATTTTATCAGCTATCCGCCCCGCCTTTTTCTTTTGCTTATTTTCCTCATTATGGAGAATCTGCAAATAAAGTACAGGCTTTTCAAGCAACATATCATCACAAATATGGTTAACCCTCTGTTGATGTAATTGAAGGTTGCGAATATTGCCGGTTGTGTTATAAAAGGATTTTATCTTTCCCCCTGTTTTTATTTTTTTATCCTCGGGGTTGTTCGTATTTATCAGCCGGATAAAACCCCTCAGTTTTTTCATCTCTAACCTGAAACCGTGAATCTCTTCTATTTCAAAATCTTCCAATAATTTATTATAATGCTTCTTGACCTTTTTAAATTTTTTATCAAAAACGTTTATGATCTCACCTGATTTCATGTAAATCATAATAAAATATTTATTCATTAAGAAGAGACACCCTGATACTCACTCCTTTCAAAACGGCCTGTTTTTTCACTGAGGCGGATACAGAAAATAATCCCATCTATTTCATCAGAATATTCATCAGAATCAAACGGCCATATAGGAGACAATTTTACTGTTTCACTTGCTATGCCTTCAATTTTACGTGCCATTAATTTTTGTATCCCTGCATTTCTTTCGCTGTCTTCAGTAAGTTCTTTAAATTCTCCCCATGCAATAACAGATTTCCAATTGGCGATGTTTTCCATGATATCTGTCTGAAAACGAACATTTGGGTTTCCCCTCATTAATTTAATTTTTAATCCTTCATAAGTTCGTGCATAAACACTTTCACCATCATAAGCATAACTGATGGGTACTATATAGCTCATGTCATTAGCGTGGCAAGCTATGCGCCCAATTATTTGTTGTGTAAGTATTTCTTCAATTTCGATACTGCTTAATTTGCCAAACATATTTATATATTTTTTGAATGATCTTTTTTGCTGAACTCTTTGAGGAAGATAATCTATTTTTTTATCCTTTATAATAATATTCAGGCATCGCAAGCAATTATAAAAATTAAAGTGGGCTAGTGATTAATTTATATTACTACAAATTGCCCGGGGTTATTTTGGATAAAGAATTGGTACAATTTATCCAAAACAAAAGCTATAATCCCTTTTGCATAATGAAAGCCAAAAGTTGCAACTATAATTGCTAAAAGCCATTCTGTATATTGCCTGTAAAGACATAACAAATGAAGGGTTGGGAGAGATCATAATGATGCTTTTTAATGAACCCAAATATACCTGCTGGCATAACCTTCATTTATGAGTACAGTCAGATAGAGTAATGATATTTATCACTTATTGTGCTACCTCAAACTTTTAATTATATTGTTGTAGTATTTTTAATCGTATGTCATCGGGGAAGAATCATAATTCATCATATACCCTCCATAATAAGATTCAACTTATTAAAGGTGGTTCCCAATATTTCAATTTGCTAAAAGAATTGATTGAAAAGGTAAAGCATTCAATAAATATGAGAATTTATATTTGGGACGACGATGCAACAGGAACTTTGATTGCCGATCAATTAATTAAAGCAGCCCAAAAAAATGTAGCTGTATTTATTATTGCTGATGGTTACGCTTCTCAATACTTTTCAAAGGAATTTATAAAGCATTTAAGAAACCATAGAATACACTTTAAATATTTTAAGCAATGTTGGAAGAGGAAGAACAAAAGCAACTAACACAGGAACAACTAAGGGAGAGGGCGGTTCAATTTTATGCCCGTTACAAAAAAGAGATGGAAGAGGTTAACAGGCTATTGGCAATTCACCTCAATCAATTTGCCTTAGCTTATACTATTGAAAACAAATTACCAAAGGAAGCGGTGTCGGTAACAACAAGAATGAAATCGTTAGACAGTTTTTTAAAGAAGTTAATGCGTAGAGACTATCCTTCCTTTTATAACCCCACAGAAATTATAACCGATTTAATTGGAGGGAGAGTTACCTGTTGGTTTTTGGAAGATTGTTATGGAATGCTTAATCAAATAAATGCTTCAAATAAGATAAGAACAAGGAAAGACACATTGGAAGATTATATCCACCAGCCAAAAAAAACAGGGTATCGTTCTATACATATACTTGCCGACATTTTATATGATGATGTTGTTAAAGACTATAGTGACAGCATAAAAGTTGATCAACAAAATTTTGTTTGTGAAATTCAAATAAGAACAAAGCTGCAGGATTTTTGGGGCGATTTAACGCATGAATTTCATTACACAGGAAAAGAGTTTGGAGAAAAGCAAAGCACTTACCAAAAGCTTGTATCAGAAATGGCTGAAAGGTTTGTAGCAGAAGACCGTTCAACATTTGCATTACGAAACTTGTATCAAACAATAGCTGAAGAAAATTTAAACCGCAAGATAGAGGGAGATTTAGAGACAGAACATTAACCAATGCATAGTTTCGAGTTTTTCACGAACCTAAATCATATAAATTACGTCGTCCTTGGCTTTGCATTCAACCTGTGTAATTTCAAAATCCATTTTTTTGGCAAAAACCAGGTAAGTAGTCATGTAACAACTGCTGATAGAACCGGGAATCAAATGTTCCGGACTCCATTCTTTTCCATCACCGCCAAATTTAGGTGGGATAGCTATATGCACCGTCCCGCTTGCATCAGTGGCATGCAGCAGGCCACGGTTATTTAGCGGTTAGTTAAGTTGTACTTCAAATAAAAATTGTTTGTCTTACACATGGGATAGGGAATGTATATCTTTCATAAATGATGATTAACAACTCAAAACAACCTATACTGGAAAGCCATGATAAGAATGCGTACAGGAATTGATTCCGGAAAGTAAACTGGCTTCAGATTAGGGCTTTCCCTTTTAAATGAAAAGAAATTAGCAGCACGATGATACCTGCTATCAGGAAAACAAACTGTAACCAGAATATTAAGCCTGTGAAAATCATTTGTACTATTATCAATCCAATTATTATTACACCGGCAGCCAAGGAAAATGAAAAAGCCTTTTTATGCCGGTGCATCAATGTAAATGTGGCTATCAAATTACTAACACCTACAACAAATAATAAAATCAAACCGGGGATAATGAAATTGCTAAATGGCGTGCCACTCAGCGATATAGGAGAAAGTTTTAACGAACTTCCATCGGGCGTTGCCAGCATCATACCCCCACAAATAATTGCAATGATTGCGATAGTGCCTGTTAGTAGTAACAAAAGTGTCTTCATTATTATTTATTTTCGTTTATACAATCCAATCAGTTCACCAAAAGCAAGTATATGTCCGCCCATTGCTTTTTCTAAATGATATTTTGTAGCACTAACCGGTAAATCTGGTGTATTATCCAATGCATATACTTTAAAAAAATACCGGTGTGTTCCGCCAGGCGGACAAGGGCCACAATAAACATGTTCACTGAAATCATTTGTTCCCTGCATTCCGTGTGCTTCATTTTCTTTAATGTGATGGGTAATGGGAATATTCCACATCACCCAATGCACCCAAGTGCCGGCAGGTGCATCCGGGTCATCTACAATAACTACCAGGCTTTTAGCTTCTTCAGGAATGTGTTCAATATCCAGTGGAGGACTCACATTCACTCCATCACAAGTATATTTAACAGGAATAAACCCATTTTCTTTAAACGCAGTGCTGGTTATTTTTAGTAATTTATAATCCACTTCTTTTGCTTCGTGTTTCATTGTTTATTGTCTTTTAGTATTAACATGAATTATTTACGGCCCTTCAGCAGGTGGCGGAACTTCGTAAGGTGGTGTTATAAAAGAGGCTTCATCAGGAATAATATCCGGATCTTCTTCCGGTAGTACCGGACTTTCAGGAATATCCTCCGGATTTATTTCAGGGTTTCTCTCCGGCACTGGAATTTCGATGGGTTCTTTTGGTTGTGTCTTTTTTGGCATAACGAATTTTTTTATTGAGAAAAGAAGTTAAAATAATGATCGGTATTCCACAATGTGAATGAATAATGCTGAATAGAATTGTTGCCGTACAAGGCCTGCAACACAACATAGCAGCAATGTCGCTTACTGCATAAACAATAAAACATTATTCACCATTCACACTATTGACCTCCATCATTCACAATTTACCTTCATCATACCCCAAAAGGATAAGTTTCCGGTATCTGGTGTCCATCGGGTTCAATGTGCAGCGGGTGCAAAGCCTTTGTTTCGTCCAGATAAATAAATGCATCATAGCGCATCGGCAAAATAGTAGGTACATAGTTGCCATTTTGCTCAAACTCCGGGTTATACACCACACCCACAGCACGGTGCCCAATGTGGTTTTCCATCAACATATCATTGCCGGTGAAATCATCCATCAGCAATAATTTGTTTTCTTTGCCTGCACTGTGTAATAAATATTCCCAGCTTCCTTTTGTTGCTTCCGGTAATTGCATTGCCTGCATATCAGCTCCCCATTTTCTTCCTGCCATGACGGTTCCTTTGTATGATCCAAAGCCAACCAGTACCACCCCTTTATCATGATGCTCCAACCTGGCCAGTTCACCAATATTATACATGCCTTCATCCGCCATATCAGTTGCTCTTGCATCGCCAATATGTGTGTTATGTTCCCACACAATTACTTTAGCATTTTCTCCATGAAATTTTAACAGGCGTTCCAGCGTATCGGCCATGTGCCGGTCTCTTACATTCCAGCTATGTGGACCACCTTTAATCATGGCACGGTAATATTTTTCGGCATTCACTGTAACCAATGCGTTTTGTTCGGCGCTGAATACATTTTCATGGTCCGTATTATAAGTGGGCAATTTTTGTTGTATCTCTTTCAGCAATCTCGCTACTTCATTTTGACACAATTCAGGAACAAACTGCGATGCCCTTGCATAAGAAGTACCTTCATCTTTACGGTAAGGTTCAAAACAACGGTAGGCTTCTTCTGCCACCTTTAATGCAGCGGGATCCGTTTTTTTCAAATACTGCATAATACTTTCCATACTCTCCCACAGGCTATATACATCCAGGCCATAAAACCCAACTCTTTTGCTGGCTGGCAGTTCCTTATTATGTTGTTGCAACCAATCAGCCAGCGCCACTATTTCCCAGTTGGCCCACATCCATGTAGGCCACCGGTTAAAAGCATGTAACACCTTAAATGGACTTTTATTATCATTATCATAACTTTTTACAAAACGGTTCAGGCGGTAACAATCCGGCCAGTCACCTTCTACTGCAATTAAGTTGAACCCCTTTTCTTCAATCAATCGTTTTGAAATATGAGCCCTCCACGTATAATATTCATGTGTGCCATGGCTTGCCTCACCCAGCATCACAATCCTGG
>JBBRCM010000095.1:0-15023 GCA_038204855.1 Chitinophagales bacterium | reverse complement strand
TATTGGTTTTCTGCTTACGAAAAAAAGTAAGTACACCCCCATCGCTTGTAAGCGACCCTGCCTTTAACTGCTGCTGCAATACAAAGGCATCGGTAGAAATATTATTGATGGATGTATTGTTGATATCAAATACAATTTTATCCTCGCTGTTTTTTTGCTGAAATTTTTTAAGGCTGATGAATCTGCCGGGGGCGTTGTACTCCACATCGGTAAATGTTGCCTGATTTTTATCGCCTTTAATATAAACTTCCTTTACTTTTGCCACTACATCTTTTACAAAATAGCTGAGAATGTTCTGGTAATCCTTTGTACTGTCTATTCTGAATTGTTTCAAATTAATATTAATGCCCCGAAAAGCTGTATTGGGGGCACCGGTTTTATCCGCAAAATTTAAAACGCCGTTTTCAATTACAATCTCCTTTGCGTTGATACTTTTGAATTTGCCCAACAGTTTTTCATAAATAGCCAGGCTGTCGTTATTGTTCAATACCTTTTTTTCTTTTTTTCCTGAACTGATGATGTATATAACCGGTTGTTTTATGAATATTGAATTGGCCTCTATAGAAGTATTGCTGAGCAGCCCGGCGATGTTTGCGCCACGAACAGACACTTCTGCAATCGCTATATTGTAAATAGTTGCCGAAGAAGCGGTATCAAACAACTGTAATTGTTTTTGCAAAGAATCTGACTGTAGCGTAACGTTATAAAAAGACGCATTGCCATTTACTTCATCAATAGAAGAACTGTCGTAATGAATAAAATATAAACTATCCGTTCCTTTGCTGATAGCATTTTCAATGCTGTTTTTAATAATGCCCTTTTTGTGTTGCTGCCAGTAAAACCATCCGCCTATAGCGGCAACTAAAATAATTACCAGGGATATTTTAAGAAATTTTTTCAAACTGTTTTTTATTAAATTTAATTAAAAAGGTAAACCAAGTGCAATATTTAAAATCAGGTTTTCTCTTCGCCATGATGAGCTGCCAAAATCAATTTTATTTAAAACCCATCTTTGCCCATCAGGCAAATATGGTTTTCGTAAAGGTATTCCCAGGTCGGCTCTTATCACTAATACATTGGCATCAATACGTATACCAAACCCGGTTGCCACAGCTATTTCTTTAGACCAGTTCTTACCCAGTTTTCCTGCAGGGCCAAAAAGTAATGTGTCTTTGGTCCATATATTTCCGGCATCAACAAATACAGCGGTGCTGAGATTTGATGTGATGGGTATCCTTATTTCGGAGTTCACCAATAATTTATAATCGCCACCAATGATCTGAAAAAACCGCTGATCGTTTGCTGTAGGTTTATAACTTCCCGGCCCCAGGTTACGTGTTCTGAAACCACGGATAGAGCTTGCGCCACCTATGATGTATTGCTTTGAAAATGGCAACAATGCAGAGTTACTGTATGGCAGGCCTATACCCACCTGCAGGCGGTTTGCCCAATCCCACTTATTTGGTAATGCACGGGTATAATGCAGGTCAAAATCTGTTTTTATATACTGTGCAAAGGGTGTATTAAATATTGTTTTCTCACGAAAGCGCTTTGCACCGGTAATAAGACCTGCAATATTTCCTGAAAGATCAATACTTGCATTGAAGTAAAACTTATTTTTTCGCGGGGCCTGTGCATTGTTGTAAGTGTAAGAAAAATAACTGCCAAGAATTGCTTCTGAATACACATTCAATAAAAGGGCCGGATTTACGATGGCCTGCTTATTAAAACTATCGGTTACATTGCTCGCATTTAAATAGCTGATGGATAGCGGTGCAAGGGTAAATTCGTTTCTGATATTTTTCTTCCAGGTAAAATCATATTGCAGGCGAAACAGATTTTTGGTGTAAAACAATTGCTTGCGGTACAACTCGTACCCAAGCAATAAATTGGTGTTAGGCGGATAAAAATTATTTTCCTTTATCCTTAAAAAAGGCACTGCATACCGGGGAAATCTGATGCTGGCTTCGCCACCAATACGGTAACTGTTGTTATTGCGAAGCGAATCGGAAATGGAAATCTCAAAACCGGTATAAGCCTTTATGGTAAGCAGTTCTGCTCCCCTGAAAAGATTCCTGTTTTTCCAGTTAGCACTTACCTGTGCCCCTATTGAATTATTTTCTTTTGTAAAAGCATCCACCTCGCCCTGAAAAGATTTTTTCTTGGCCGGCGTAAGATAATAGTACACATTCAACCGATGTACATCACCAGAATCTTTAACGGCTTCAAAACGATTTTTTACAAACTTAAAAGCACCCAGGCTTATTAACCTGTTCAATGTGGTGTTCTGCGAACGGCTGCTGTATACACTCCCCGGCCTGTAAGTGATGGTTTGTGCAAACAATCTCGGCCTGTATTTTTTTGTAGAGTCTTTTATAAGCAGCCCGTCATATTTTTCAGCCCCCACAACGCTTGTATCCAGTATTTTAGATGCAAGCGAATAATTGGGAAACACCGTTATCTTATTAATGTTGTAAGAGAATTTAGCTAATTCAGGCGTTGCCTTTTTTACATTTAAATAAAGATCCACTTCTCTTTTGCCAATGGTACTATCGGCATAAGCCATCAAATAATCAGGACTAAAAAAGTAATAGCCTTTGGTTTTAAGAAACAGATCAAGCTGGTCTCTTTCGGCACTGATATCGCTTAACCGATATGGCATTCCCACTTTTAATATGCCTGTAGTTTTCTGACGCTCCTCCAGTAATTTTAAAAGTGCAGAGCTGTCGCTTACCCAGGTTATGCTTTTAATGTGGTATTGAGGTTGAACCTGCACCGTGTAATAAGCTTTTGTAAAAGACCCTTTGTTAACGGTATCGCCCTGCGCCGTTGTGTGAAAGTAACCGCTGTTTTCCATAAAACCCTGTATATTTTCTGCAGTAACTTTTGCATTTACTTTACTGCTCAGCACCGGTGGTTCGCCCAGTTTTCTTCTTAAAAAAGGCCTGAACCCCCGCTCGTTTTCCGATGGGCCAATTACATACCACCACCATACTTTATAAGGTTGGTGTAACAAAAATTTATTTCGCCGGGGCGAAACTGCCTGCTTGATGAATTTTTTTAATTGTTTATTTGTCTGTTTTACATCGGGGTTTTTCTGCACAATAATTTCCGATCCATTGTACAGTTTTTCTCCGGCGGGCAAAAAACGCTGCACGCCGCACGAAGATGCAGCCAGTAATAAAATCAATGCTATAAAATAATTTACTTTCATTACTGCCAATCTATTTTTTTCTATTTCGTCTGAACAGTTCATTGAATTTCTCATAGTCGAGCGTTACCACAAAGCCAAGACCCGTTTCTACTACATAACCATCCAGCACTACTTCAAACTGGTTTTTACGATAAGCTTTTAATAAATATTTTCCATCCTTGGTAAGTTTATAACCGATGGTAACATCAGGTATAAAACTGCTGTTGGTCTTTGATGCAGCATCCTGCCCTTGTATGCCAAAACTTTTGCCCAGGCTTACGGTTAACCGGTCATCCAGAAATGTTTTGCTCAATGCTACATTCAAATCAGTTCGCTGTTGATTGCCGCCATTATTGTAGTCCCGGTAAGAGTTCAGGTTAAGGTCTATATCCACACCCTTCAGCACATTTGCTGCAATTTCATTTAATGCAGATGATAAAAAGCGGCTTACACTCTGGCGGGCAAGATCATTAAAATCATTCCCGTTTCCTTTAAAGAAATCGCTGCTTTGTTCGCTCACAAACCGGTTAAGCAACAATAGAGAAAAAACCTGCTTGTTGGTTGCAGCCTCATCACCACGTATCTGATTAAGTTTATTTTCAATGGTTGTTCTAAGGTCGCTGTTGCCAACCGTGGTCTCTTCAGCCAATTGTATATCAAATTTTATAGTGGGCTTGCTAAGCGGCCCGGTTAAATGCAGCAATACCTGGAATGGAATTTTTTGATTAAATGAATTCGCAAGCAGGGGATCTACACTGCTAACTTCATTATCCAGCAGATCTTTGGAAGATGTGTTGACCGTGTAAACAGCCGTGATATCCATTCTTGCATCCGTCGGTTCGCCTGCAAACAAAATGGTACTTCCTTTTTCAAGCTCAAATTTGCGATGCAAAAACTGGTAATTAAAAAGATAGTAGCCTTTATTCAATTCATAGTTTCCTGCAAGTATCAGGCTTCCACCGGGGCCAACACCTGCATTCAGATCAGCAGCACCCTGTACATTTATTTCATCTCCTGTTACAGGATCAATAACAATGGTTAAAGATGCGTTTTTTTGAATTTCAATATTCAGATTATAGTTGAGGTACTGTGCAAAATTTGATCTAATCTCTTTTTCTTCCACAAAAGGTATTACCGGCGGGTTTATATCAAAAGTGTCCCGGTCAATAAAACGCACTATAGTTTTGCCATCATTTTTGCTGTAACTTTTTTCGGGTATGAGGATGGTAATTTTACTTTTGTCTTTTACAGCAATATCGCCTTCTATATCCGGCGAAACAGAGTTTCCGGTTACTTTAATATCTACATCAACTACTCCATATCCATAAAACTCGCTGTTGATGGCTTTGGGTGCATTCAGTATAACAAAATCCTTTGTATTAATTGCAAGATTTACATCGTAGCTTTTTATTTTGTTTACTGATACGGTGCCATCAATTTTAAGGTCATGGTTCAATGTGTCATTTACAATAAAGTTGTTGAAGGTTACAGACGGATAATCAAAAACAATTTTTTGTTTGTCTATTTTAAATGCTGTTCCCAATTGGGTGAGGGTAAACTTTGTTGTATCAAAATTTAAAATACCTTTCCATTGAGGGTCTGCAAATTTTCCGTTCACCGTAAAATCGCCATACAAGTTACCCGTTGCATTTTTCAATTGGCCACCTGTAAAACCCTGTAAGGTTGCCATGCTTAATTTTTTTATATTGGCTGTTGCATCAAATTGTTGCTGCTCGTTATTCAGATAATAATTTCCTTTGGCGGTAATAATATTCCCTTCACCACTTAATGTCAAAAATGCAGATACATTATTTTCAGATTTTTTTTGAGCAGATGCAATTAATGTTCCTAATGGCTGTTCCATAATAGCAAGCTTGCTCACAATCACATCGCCATTAAATGATGGCAGTTTTTTATCCAGATCACTTACTTCCATTTTTGCATCCATAATACCTGACACAAAAACAGTGTCGTTATTAAGAATGGAGCTGATACTTTTCAGATTAAAATTTTCAACTTCAATGTCAACAGGACTGTTTACAATTTCCTGCCTGCTGTTGATGGAAATTTTTGCGGTATCGCTGGTAATTATAAAATTATGAATGATGAGGCCTTGCGGTGAATAACTTATATAATTATCGGAGGGTACATTCCATCTTTCATAATTAAGCAGCAAACTGTCTTTTAAACGGAACGAATAATTTTTATCTTTTGCATAGAAAGATGCTTTCAATCCAAACCAGTCTTTCGCTTTTTTGTCCTGTGTTCTGGCATTTATCATAATGCTGTCGTTTGCAGCGCCGCCGTTTAAGCGGGTACCGTAAAAAATGTTGCCGGCCATCTTCAGCGTGTCAAATTTTATATCATAATTGATGTGCTCATTTTTTGATGCAATATTAATGTTGCCGTTACTGATTTTTTTGTCCTGGTAATCTATATAAGGAACAGACATGATGAGATTTAAAGCGCTGTCTGTATCGGCAGATGCAAAACTGCCATTAAAATTTATATCATCATATGCTTTTAAACCAGGCACAATTGCAATAAACAAAGGATGATTTTTTATGTTGCCTTTAAAAACCACCTGCTGATCAGGTATGGTTTTGTTTATTATAGAATCTGTTATTTTATAATAATGATTCACATACTGAAGAACGGCATCTCCCACTTTATCATAATCAAAAGCTCCGTTTGCCTGCAGGCTTGCAAAGGGTGCATAAAAATTAATACTGTCTCTGCCATTGGCAGATGATGCAATTAACGACACACTATCCATCACATAAAAATTGCTGCCCAACTGCATTTTTATAGAATCAATAATGGTATTAACATCCAGGCTGCGGGGGCGCAGGCTATTGGCCTGTATGTTTGCTGTTAAAGAAAAATTAAGTGTATCCTTATATAAATTGAGTTGATGCAATTTTGCTGTATCAATTCTTACCAAACCATTTATTGATGGATAGTCATTTTGCACATTTGCTTTTATATCATATTGCAATTTCAGGTTTTCATCATCAATCGTTCCTTTGCTGTCTATAATACCGCTATTCAGATGTGCTTTTATTTTTGCGTTTTGATAATTGTATTTATTGTATTGCAGTTGTTTTATTGAGGCGGTTATATCAGACCGCATGGTTTTGTAATTAAAGCCTTTTCCTTTTGCAATGAAGGTTCCGGAAACTTTTCCAAGAATACTGTCCTGGCTTATGAGTTTACCAATGTCATAATTGAACGTTTTTATCAGCAGGTCGTAAGTTGCATTTTCTTTATCCTTTGCATTTTTCATAAACCCTTTTACAGTAATCAGCCCATAGCTACCCCCTAATTGTAAATCAGCTACCAGGTCATCAATGGTTCCTTTTAAAGTTCCCCTTACATAATTCTTTTCGGGCAAATTAATTTCGGGCGGTAATGTTCCAGGTGGTATCAGGCCCATGATAAAACTTTTATCAAAACTGCTTTCCCTTAGTACAAAATCATACTTCATGTTTTTAGCATCAGTAATATTCTTCAATGAAAATTTTCCATTAAATGCCATGCCTTTTCCACTGGCGATGATATCAGAAACCAGGTCGTTTTTATTACCGGTGATATGGCCCCGTAGATTAATAATATCCGGCAGGCTTGCCAGCGACGCCTGGTTTTGTGGTGGCACAAATTTTAAAATATCCAACTTTCTAAAACTACTTTGGTCAATATACAGGTCGTAATAAAACTTATTGGCATCGCTAAGATTGTAAAGCGTACCATGGGCTCTTAAACTGGTACCAGAAAACCCAACGAGTTGCAGGTATGGTAAATAAATTTGCGCCAGGTTGCCACGCAACTCTGTATTGAAAAAGACTTTGTTACCGGCAAACTGTGCTGGGGGAAACGATTTTTTTAAAATAGGAACCAGCAGGTACAGATCGTTAAAAGCAATGGTTGAATTAATAAGTTTTGCTGCAATTAAACTATTGCGTGGATATTTTGTGATCTCTGCAAGGTTGTCAAATTTTATTTCTACAAAATTTTGTAAAAGGCTGTGGGGTGTTTTTACATATAATTCGCCGGCAGAAATAATAGAATCTGTCATTAGAAACTTTACATGCGTTGTATCCAAAGCAAAGCCGCTAATATCTTTAAAAGTTAATTGCTTAACCAAACCCTCGGTTTTATTTACAGAGTAAGTAAGATTAGCAATATCGGTTGTAAGTTTTTCGGCATTAAAATGCCCAAAATCAAAACCATCTTTTTTGGGAAGATTGTTGTCATCAAACTGTATATGGTTATTCTTAAGCGAAACCTGTTTGGCAATAATCTGCCATGGCATAGGGGTTACGTCTCCCGGCAATGCTTTAGTGCCGGTAACGGCTGTCTTTTTGGGATTTACGAATTTAAAGTCGGAGCTGTCAAGCCGCAGTTCATCGGCAGAAGCCAATGATTCCGAAAAATTAAAAGCTGCTTTTCCTAATGCAAGGTGCGTTACCTTATTGGCGTAATACATTCCTGACACCGTATTTTCTACAATCACATTTGCAACCCTGATATTAAAAACATCAGAAGTAATATTAAGACCATAGCCTGGCTCACTGATCTTATCTTCAGGCACAGGCAGATATGGTTTTTTTACCTTTTCCTTATAAGTTCGCATGAAAAAATCTACACCGAATGCAACAAAATCTTTAATACCAAAATCAACCCTGTCTGGTTGAAATTTATTTAATGAAACATCGAGATGTTTTATGCCGGCATTAAAATCTGTTCCTCCATTCTTATCGGTGAACCGTAGCGTAATTTGATCAAGTATCAGCCTGTCTAAGTTTATTTTTAAAGGAGTTGTATCTTTACTGGCAGATGTGTTTGATTTGGATGAAAAGGCATCAATGATGAACTGGTAATTAAATACCGAATCTTTTTCTCCCCGGTTTACATTCACAAAGAGGTTTTTTAAAGCAACTTTTTGAATACTTGTGTTACCCCAAATCAG
Organism: Chitinophagales bacterium; assembly: GCA_038204855.1. Classification (GTDB taxonomy): domain Bacteria; phylum Bacteroidota; class Bacteroidia; order Chitinophagales; family Chitinophagaceae; genus Ferruginibacter. The sequence continues at coordinate 6,861 of JBBRCM010000095.1, read as the reverse complement.
TTGCAGCATCCTTATTTCTACACCCACACTTTCACCATAAAATAAAGTGTCATTTTTCTGGTCTTCCAGATAGATACTTTTTATCTCGATTGAACTCGGTAAGCTGTAAGTAAGCGATCCGATAACAACCTTAGTTTTTAATTTATCCTGCAGGTAAGATTGTACTTTATTTTTTATCATCCGCTTTCCGAACGAAGTATTTATATAAATAAAAAGAAGACATACTAATACCAGCACACCAAGCAGTATGTATAACAATATTTTGCCCGTCTTTTTAATTACTCTTTTGTAAAACATTTGGTAATCCCCTGATCTGGTAACATTTTTTGCTAAAACTAACTATAAGATAGTTAATTCGTTTAAGGTTTTCATATTTAGCAAGAAATTATTGTGCCAAGTAATATGTATTTCTTTTCTTTTTTTTGGTTAGCTAAAAAACAACTAGCTCCCATATACTTTTTTTGATTTCTTTTTATGGACGCCTGCCAATGTCTTTTCTGTTACGGTTACAGGAGTAATACTTTCTTTATCGGCAGGAAGGTGAGGATAACCAGGGAAATCCTGGTCAATATGCGGATCGGAATTTTGTTGAATTTCTTCTTTTTTTATCGGCCCGGATTTCTCTTTCATAAAATAATTTTTGTTACCGGTCTTAGTTGCTTTAATGCCATGTAATATTCTTTTCAAAGTTCCACATTTTTGAACAGGTAAATGTTATACAACTTTATAAAGAACTTATATTATTAACAGCTTTTGCTGCTCGCTATAGGCTATTTCTCAAAAAAAATTTCACTGTCGGCGTGGCAAGGTTTATCATACTTCTTATGTAAATTACAGCCATGCAATTACGAGCATTCAAATATTTATCGCCTTTGCTTATGTATTTTTTAGCCTGGCTGGCTTTTACCGGCAAGGGCTGGATTACCTGGAGCCCCATGCTTTACGCCTGGATTTTAATGCCGCTGGCCGAACTTTTTATAAATCCTGATGAAAAAAACCTGGGTGCCACTGAAGAAGAACTCGTTAAAAAAGACAGGATTTACGATTACCTGTTGTATGTGATAGTGATTTTACAGTTTGCTGCTTTATTCGTTTTTTTAACTTCAATGAAAGCCGTTGATTTATTATGGTGGGAAACCGCCGGCCGTATTTGCAGCATGGGTTTACTCTGCGGTACTTTTGGTATTAATGTGGCACATGAACTGGGCCACAGAATAAAAAAATACGAACAGGTTTTTGCCAAGGCATTGTTGCTTACTTCGCTTTACATGCACTTTTTTATCGAGCATAATAAAGGCCATCATAAAAATGTAGCTACGCCCGAAGACCCGAGCAGTGCCCGGTTGAATGAACCGGTTTTTAGTTTTTATTTCCGAACTATTATTTTCTCCTACATATCTGCCTGGAAAATCGCAAACAACGAAATGAAGAAAAAAAGCCTGCCGGTTTTACATTGGAAAAACGAAATGCTGCAGGCACAGATCATTCAGCTTTTATTTATAGCAGCCATTATTTTATCGTTTGGATGGATGGTTACGCTTTACTTTTTAATTGCAGCAACCATTGGTTTTTTATTGCTTGAAACCGTGAATTATATTGAGCATTACGGACTGCAGCGCCAACAACGTGCAGATGGAAGTTACGAACGTGCTATGCCGCAGCATAGCTGGAACAGCAACCACATCCTGGGCAGACTAATGTTGTTTGAATTGAGCCGACATAGTGATCATCATTACCTTGCCAGCAAAAAATACCAGGTATTGCAACACCACGAAAATGCACCGCAATTGCCTACCGGTTATCCTGGCAGTATGATACTGGCCATGGTACCGCCGCTGTGGTTTTATGTAATGAATAAAAAGATAAAGCAGTTACAGCAGGAAAGTTAATTACTGCAATCAGTTTTCAATTCTTGTATTACCAAAATAGTTGTGTAAAATAACCGGCAATTCAATGCCGTTTTCGGTTTGATTGTTTTCCAGCAAACAAGCTACAATCCTTGGCAGTGCAAGCGATGAGCCATTGAGTGAATGAGCCAGTTGACTTTTTCCCTCGCCATCTTTAAATCTTATTTTTAACCGGTTGGTTTGAAAGTTTTCGAAATTACTTACAGAACTCACTTCCAGCCATTTTTGCTGGGCAGCACTATATACTTCAAAGTCGTAGGTAAGTGCAGATGCAAAACTCATATCACCACCACAGAGGCGCAAAATGCGGTAGGGCAATTCTAAAGTGTTTAATAATTTTTCAACATGGTTTACCATTTCTTCCAGCACATCGTAACTCTTATCAGGATTTACAATCTGCACCAGTTCAACTTTATCAAACTGGTGTACCCTATTCAATCCCCGAACATCGGCACCAAAACTTCCGGCCTCTCTTCTAAAACAAGGTGTGTAAGCCGTCATTTTTATAGGCAGGTCGGTTTCCTTTACAATTTCATCACGATAAATATTTGTAATTGGCACTTCGGCTGTTGGTATCAAATAAAAATTATCGGCCGTTGCATGGTACATCTGCCCTTCTTTATCGGGCAACTGACCGGTTCCGTAGGCAGATGCTTCGTTCACCAATAATGGTGGTAAATATTCCGTGTAACCGGCGTTAGTATTATAATCTAAAAAATACTGAACCAAAGCACGCTGCAGTTTAGCACCCTTGCCCTTGAACAAAGGAAAACCGCTGCCTGTTATTTTTACGCCGGTTTCAAAATCAACCAGGTCGTAAGTTTTTATCAAATCCCAATGTGGTGCCGCTGTTGCAGGCAACACGGGTATATTTCCGGCTTCTCTAACCACTTCGTTCTCTTCGGGTGTTTTTCCTTTTGGTACAGATGTGTGGGGCAGGTTAGGTATTGCATATAATATCTCCTGTATTCGTATTTCTGTTTCTAACTTACCAGGTATGATTGCTGATTTCCAATTTAAAACTTTTTTCTTCTTTTCTTCAGCAAGATCTTTTTCACCTTTTGCCATTAATTGGCCTATCTCTTTTGAAATTGAGTTTATTTTAGAAAATATGTCTTCTTCTTGTTTTTTAAATCCTCTGAGCTTTTCATCCAATCCAATTAACTCATCAATAAGTTCCAAAGAGCCAAAATGTTTAACCGCCAATTTCTCTTTTACTAACGCTGTATTTTGTCTTATATAACTGATCTGTAACATTCCTTTTAAAAAATTTCAGCAAAGGTAAGGTTTTGATTTTTTTTGTTTACCGGCATATAAACAATGATTGGGCAGATGTGGCCCCGATAGCTATCGGGGCTCCGTTCAACAATACATCTTTGGTCATCTTTAATTACGTTTTGCACCTCTCCGCATGGCTCTACTCCATAATTAGTTCCCCCTTCGGGGAGCGGAGGGGGTTTGGGGGTTTGGGTTTTTGCTATCTTTGCACCCAATGCAACACCTTACAGAAGATTTACAGGTACGCTGGCTTAAACTCCGCATCAAACTAAAGGAACGCTTTGGCATTAAGCCCGATATGGATGGTATTCTTTTCCTCATCGGCATCCAGGAACTGGGCAGCGGCAAACAGGAATTTAGTAAAGAAGAAAAACAGGACCTGATGCATATTGCCGTTTGCACTGTACTTTCGCTCAGCGGTTATTATGCACCCGAAGGAAATGACGAAGAAGGCTGGCCGCATTTTAAACAACTGAAACCCTTACCGGGATTCATTATGATTGAGCAGGAAAATTTTTTAAAAGACCATATTCTCTTATATTTTCAAAACCAAAAATTCATTGACTAATTATTTTTTATGAACAAAATGAAAACACTAATCACACTTGCCCTGGTTTGTTTTTTTGCAACTAATATTAATGCACAGGTTAAAAAGCCGGTTGTTAAAAAAACAACAACACAAAAAACCGTAGTAAAAAAACCAGCGGTAAAAAAAACCGTAGTACCTGTTGCTAATGCTCCCAAACAAATAAGGGTACCGGGTACCAGGGTAAAAATCACAACCGACTCGGGTGTTATGGTGATACGCTTGTATGACAAAACCCCCCAACACCGGGATAATTTTATCAAACTGGCCAACGAACATTTTTTCGACAGCCTTTTATTTCACCGGGTAATACAGGGCTTTATGATACAGGGCGGCGATCCGCAAAGTAAGAACGCACAACCCGGACAGATGTTGGGTATGGGCGATGTTGGTTATACCATACCGGCAGAATTTGATAACAGTTTATTTCATAAAAAAGGTGCATTGGCTGCAGCCAGAACGCCTAATCCGGCAAAAGCAAGCAGTGGTTGCCAGTTTTATATTGTACAAGGCGGTAAATTAACCGATGCCGATCTAAACAATATGGAAATGTCGAAGGGAATAAAATACTCTGCACAACAAAGAAATATTTATAAAACCATTGGCGGAACCCCCTTCCTGGATATGGACTATACCGTATTTGGCGAAGTGGAAAGCGGTCTGAATGTTATTGACAAAATTGCTTCAGTACCAAAAGCACCCGGGGATCGTCCCCTGGGCGATGTTCGCATGAAGATAGAGGTGATAAAATAATTCTGTTTTAAATCCTTACTTTGCATCTCATTAAGTCAACATCAAATTATATAAAATGAATTTTCCTGAAAATCTCCGCTACACCAAAGACCACGAGTGGGTTTCTTTAGATGGCACAACAGCTACTATTGGCATTACCGATTTTGCACAACGTGAACTGGGCGATATTGTGTATGTAGATATTACCGCCAAAGGCAAGCCTGTTAATGCCGAAGAAGTATTTGGAACGGTAGAAGCAGTTAAAACAGTAAGTGATCTTTTTTCGCCGCTTGCTGGTACTATTACCGAAACAAACCCCGTACTTGATACACAGCCAGAGCTGGTAAATACCGATCCTTATGGCCAGGGCTGGATGGTAAAGATGACAATTGTAGATGTTGCTGATTTTGAAAAGCTGATGGACTCTGCCGCCTATTCAGCAACAGTTGCATAGTAATAACCAGGCTATGCAAAATCCTGAAAAAAGGTCATCTGTAAAAAGATTCATCCCAGGCATTGCCTGGTTTTTTCTGGTGCTTTTTTTAATTTGTTTGCCGGGCACCGATATGCCAAAGGTGGCAAGCTGGCTGAATGGTATTTATTTTGATAAGTGGGTTCATATCGGTTTATTTTCTTTTTTAACTTTTTTGTTTATATACCCGGTGCATCGGTTAAATTTAACATTAGCTGTTAAAAAAAATACGGCTATTAAAATTGCCATTGCTTCCTGTGTTTGGGCACTTTCAACAGAATTTATTCAAAAATACTTTATACCAGACCGCAGTTTTGACCTCTTTGACTGGGCGGCAGACAGCTTTGGCATTATAATAGCCTTTACCTGGAGTTGGAAAAAATACTTTATGCTAAACCGAATTTCATTTTAGACTAATGTGGCAAGGCTGAAATTCCTGCCAGACTTTTGTGGCGTTGGTGTTTCCTAAATTCAGGTTGGACTAACTAGAAAATCCATTCGGTAAATAAAAATCGCTATAAACAGTCCTGTTTTGTTTTTCAAGAATAAAAATGAACAGGTTTAGCTTACATTTGTATTATGCTAAATACCGAGAACATGGAGTACAATACCACCAGAAATTTTTTGGTGATGAGAGAATATGGAAGACATATTCAGAAAATGGTCGAATACCTGCTTAGTCTTGAAGATAAAGAAGAAAGACAGCGTAATGCTTATGCTGTAATTGAACTGATGGGTTTTTTAAATCCGCATTTAAAGAATGTGGAGGATTTTCGCCACAAACTCTGGGATCATCTTTTTCTAATCAGCGATTTTAAGCTGGATGTGGAAAGCCCCTATCCTATTCCCACACGTGAAACTTTAAAGGCCAAGCCAGAGCGTTTGCGCTATCCAAAAAGATATCCCAAATTTAATCACCTGGGCAAAAATATTGAAGTGGTTATTGATAAGGCGCTGAAAGAAGAAAATCCAGAGAAGAAACAGGGTTTTGCAAATGCCGTGGCTTATTACATGAAGCTTACGTACAGCAACTGGCATAAAGAGCTGGTGCATGACGATAATATACAGACTGAATTATCGGGCATGACCAATGGCGAACTCGAGTTTAATAACCGCCCGTTTGTTAAGCACCGTGTTGATATCCGTGATGATCGTGATGATTATGGCAAACGCACCGGTGGCAGTAACTTCCGCAAAAATTATGGAGCAAGGAGTAATAATACCGGCGGCGGCAGAGATAACAGGAATACGGGTGCCAGAGACAACCGTGGTGGCAACAGGGATAATAATGGTGGCAACAGGGATAATAATGGTGGCAATAGGGACAATAGTGGTGGCAATAGGGATAACAGAGGTGGCAACAGCGCTGGCAATGGCGGAGACAACAGAAATAATAACAACCGTAATTTTAAGAAGAGATACTAATAATTACACGAATTAACCGAATTACACCAATTATTAAATACCTGATTTTAAAAGTCAGGTATTTCTATTTCAGCTGTAAAAATTCGTGTAATTGGTGTAATTCGTTTTAATTCGTGTAATAAAAAACAACATGCAATCATTTGAAGTAAGAGGCGGCAAGAAACTATCCGGAGAAATAACACCGCAGGGTGCAAAAAACGAGGCGCTGCAAATTATATCTGCCGTGCTGCTAAGCCCGGAGAAGATCACAGTTTCCAATATACCCGATATCGTAGATGTAAACCTGCTGATAGAACTGCTCGGCGAAATGAAAGTAAAAATTGACCGGCAGAGCCGTGATACCTGCGTTTTTCAGGCAGATGATGTGGATGTAGATTATCTGCACAGCGAAGCATATCACAAAAAAAGCGGCAAACTCCGTGGCTCTGTAATGCTTGCCGGGCCTATGATTGCGCGTTTTA
>JBBRCM010000094.1:0-15102 GCA_038204855.1 Chitinophagales bacterium | reverse complement strand
AACTATCCGCAACTGGGAATTAATACTACCATCAGGACATTAAAGGCGAACCCCGGAACAACTGTAACTATAAATCCAGGATTTAACTTAACCATCATAAAATAATTCTTAATAAATACATGTATGAAACAGCTATTCATTCCCACCAATAAGGGCATTAAAGTAGTAATGGCTAAAAATATAATCAGGATAGAGGCAAACAGCAATTATTGCCGGGTTTATTTTGATAATGAACACCCATTAACAGTTGCAAAAGTATTGCATTGGTTTGAAGAGAAGTTGTCAGGAGAAAATTTTTACAGGATACACCATAAACATATTGTAAATAGCCTTTTTATTTCAGAAATTTCTATCAATAGTAAATTGACATTGACAAACGGTGAGCAGTTGCAAATAAGCCGCCGAAAAAAAAATATAACTGTTGAGATGTGCCTGACAAAATCATTAACAGCATAATTATTACTGAGAAAAGATTTTTTTGGACTCTTGTATAAAAAATGCTCCTGAAAAAATAATATGATCATGTAAACTTTCAACAGAAGCTGTTGTGTCGCAGTTTATGTCAAATTACATAATACCTGCTTAGCAAAGTAATAATCAATAAAATGAATGTGCAGATTGTAAACAGCAGCGGGCAGGTTGTAAAGCAAATGACCGCCTCTTAAACTAACCAAACATGACCATTCGGGTACAAGATTTAGCTGCAGGTAAATATTGGCTGCATTTGCAAAGCGCTGTAAAAAAACAGGCGCTGCAGTTTGTGAAGCAATAAATTCCAAAATTAAGAAGAAGTTTTTATCGCATTGTATGGTCCCTCTCCGTTTGAAGAGAGCCTGCGCCGATCTTTTTCGGGAGGTTGGGGTGAGTTTATTTTTATTCTTTGCCATCCCCTCTTAAATTTTTATTTTTGCCACTTAACTACAGCTTATGGGTAATCTTAAATTGAGCGTGCTGGCCGAAACTTTACAGGCTTCCGAAATTGTGCGCCTTGGTGCAACCATCAAGGAAAAAATGAAGCAGGGGGCAAAAATTTACAATTACACCATCGGCGATTTTGATTCTGATATTTTTCCCATACCGGCTGAACTTGAAGCCGAAATTGTTGACTCTTATAAAAAAGGGTTCACCACTTATCCTGCTGCAGAAGGTAATCTTGACCTAAGGGAAGCTGTTGCCTCTTTTATGGGGGCCAGATGTGGTTTACATTATGCCGCAACCAACGAGATTTTGATTGCTGCCGGTGGCCGTCCATTGATATATGCTTTATACCGCTCTATTGTTGATAAAGGCGATAAAGTTATTTACCCGGCACCCAGCTGGAACAATAATCACTACGTGCATTTTACCGAAGGGGAACACATTATGCTGGAGGCTGAAAAAGAAAATAATTTTATGCTTACGGCTGCGCAAATTGCACCACATATAAAAGGGGCAACCTTGCTTTCGTTGTGCTCTCCATTAAATCCAACCGGCACTACATTTGGTAAAGAAGAACTAAGCGCTATTTGCAACCTGGTGGTTGAAGAAAATAAAAACCGTAGTCAAGGTGAAAAAAAACTTTACCTGATGTACGACCAGATTTACTGGACGCTTACATTTGGCGATACCGTGCATTACAACCCGGTTAGCTTAAACCCTGCAATGAAAGAATTTATCATTTTTATTGATGGCATTAGTAAGGCTTTTGCTGCTACCGGCGTACGTGTGGGTTGGGCAATGGGACCTGCTGAAGTGATTGAGAAGATGCGTTCAATAAACAGCCACGTGGGAGCCTGGGCACCTATGGCCGAGCAAAAAGCCGTGGCTACTTACTTAGTTAAAAAAGAAGCTATTGATAAATATTTTCTTCATTTTAAAGCAGAAGTAAATGAGCGTCTTCAAAATATCTTTGCCGGTTTTCAAAAAATGAAAACTGCCGGATTTAATGTAGATGCAGTTGCCCCCGAAGCTGCCATTTATCTTACCATACAAATAGATTATGTTGGTAAAAGAACTGTGGAAGGAAAATTATTAGAAACGCAGGCCGATGTTACTTCCTATATTCTAGACGAAGCCTTTCTGGCTATTGTTCCATTTTATGCATTTGGTGCTGGCCGAAACAGTAGTTGGTACCGGTTAAGTGTGGGCACCTGTAAAAAAGAAGATATTGGTGAAATGCTAGCCGACTTACAAGCAGCTTTGGAAAAGTTGAGTTGAATCTGCAATCAATTCTTACAACTCAAAAAAACAAAAGGCTTTAATTCTCTTTGGCGAAAATATTTTCGAAGCAGGAGAGGTTTGTTGCTGACCTTATATTTATTCAGATCAATTACTTCGTGGGTGGTAATTAAATTTTCTACTCTTTCTATGCCATACAGCAACTGATGAAGTAATTCTACTTCATGCTCAATTGACTGCGGAGTCATTAACTCCTGATTGAACAAAACCAGTAAATCCCGGTTAGCGTTGTTCATAGTTTCTGTCTGTTAATTTTAATACTATTTATAACCAATCATTCCTTCGCATGAGCAATGACTGCTCTTTCGGGAAGCGGCACAGCTTGTTGTAAGTACTACGGTAGCTATAATTAATAGCGCTAATGTTAATTTACTTAGTTGTTTCATAATTTCAGATTACTAAATTAAACTATTTTCACAAACAATTATTGCATTGTTTCAATGAAAACAGAAAATTTTAACATCCCGGCTCACAAACCTAAGGTTTTAATTGCTCCGCTGGATTGGGGCCTGGGACATGCAACCCGTTGCATTCCAATAATCTCCACCCTAATAAAACAACATTGTACCGTAATTGTTGCAGCCGAAGGCCAAATAAAAATTATATTGCAAGAGGAATTTCCTGATCTGCAGTTTATTGAATTGAGGGGATACCGGGTAAAATACAGCCGATACAAATGTTGGATGCCGGTAAAGCTGCTGTTGCAGTTGCCAAAAATAATGCATCGTATTTATGTAGAAAACCGTTGGTTGGGCAAAATAATAAAAGAACATAATATCGATGCAGTTATCTCCGATAACCGGATGGGATTATACAGTAAAAAGATTCCCTGTGTTTATATTACCCACCAGTTGCTGATAAAAACGGGCTCCCGTTTTACAGAAAACATTGCTCAAAAAGTTCATTACCATTATATAAATAAATTCAGGTGCTGCTGGGTGCCCGATGCTGAGGGGGCATTAAATCTGGCCGGTGACTTATCTCACCCGGTAATATTGCCAAAAGCGTCGGTAACTTATCTTGGTTTTTTATCAAGATTTGAAGAAACGAGTCTTCAGAATAAATACGATCTGTGTATTGTTTTATCGGGTCCCGAGCCACAAAGAACTGTTTTTGAAAAAATTATCCTGGCTGATATTCAAAAGTTGTCGCTGAAAATCTGCCTGGTACGGGGGCTTCCACTAGAGAAACAAATACCGCAATTGAGCAATCCTTCAATCGATATAAAAAATCATTTGCCGGCACATGAACTGAGTACAATCATTCAACAATCACTACTAATTATAAGCCGTTGTGGTTACTCAACCGTAATGGATTTGGTTAAACTGCAGAAAAAGGCAATATTGGTGGCGACCCCCGGCCAATCAGAACAGGAATACCTGGGCAAATATTTACAGTCAAAAAAAATATTCTGTTGTGTTGATCAGAAAAATTTTTCACTATTAGAAGATTTGAAAAATGTGGCGGATTTTGAATGTGGTGAATGGCCAGTTAATACAGTTGATTATACGGCGGTAATAAAGAGTTTTGTAGCATCGCTTTAACAGTCAAGATATTTAAATCCTTTCCCAATTTTTTTAAAGTCGGTCATCACAGTATATCCGGCAGCATACCATTCATCGCTTTTTTGTAAACTTTCAACAGGCAGGTCATTCTGAATAGCGGGTAAAGCTGTACTGGTAATAACCGGTGTTTTAAGAGCTGGTAAACCCTTAGCTTCGGCAGCATAGCCAACCCAGGTTTTTTTTCCGGCTAATACCGCAAAAACATTCTTATAAAAAGCAGGCACATTTTTTTTAATAAAAATGACTACCGGTACAACAAGTAAAAAAAGTATTGACAAAAAAATATCCAGCAGTCTTTTATTACGGCGCTGCAGCGGCATTCCAATTTTGTATTTTGTTGAATTGGCAATAAAACCTCCGCTTGTATTTTTGCTGTCGCTACCCACAATGCTGCTGCTGCCCGAGGCATGAAATTTATTTCGGGTGGTGCCGGTTAAAGCATTAATACTGGCAATGATCTCATTAAAACTTAAACCATTTTCGCAGAAGATTATTTCCTTGACCTGGTATTTTTTTACAAGTTCCGGTAGTTGCCCGATATTGCCAAGTGCAGGCGCTGCGTAGTTAGAATCGCTGCCCACACGCCCTAATACTCTTTCAGTCATACCAGCCTGGTCAAGCATATCAGCAATAACTAAAAAATCTTTTTCGGCCGCCACAACAATTGTTTGGCGTCGTTCTTCATATTCATCGCTGGTTTCCAGGTAATGCCATTTTATAAACAGCAGCCGCACCATATTCATTAATAAAAAAACAAGTGCGATGCCTGTAACTAAAATACCCCTGGAAAATCGGATGCTTTCGGGCAGCAGCGCATAAACACTTAATAAAACTAATGCCGCAATCGTTGTTGATCGCACCAGTTGCGATTGTTTGTAGCCCTTATCGTAAAGCCCACTGTAAAACGCCGTAACTAAAAACAAAAAAGTAAATAATGGGAACGCAATGAATAAGACATTGGGCGAATAATTTATTTCCTGACGTATAAAATTGCTCCACAGTATTCTTGTTAACTCAAAAGACCCTAAAATTAAAGTGGCATCCAGTATAGGTAAGCCAATTTTTTTAAGCAGGTTTCCCAGTGCCGAAAAAAAAGCCCTGATGATGATTGCGGTTTGTATAAAGAAAATAAAAAAACCGGCTTTGCTTCCGCTGTAGTGTTTTTTTACAAACAAACTCATCGCTTTATAAAAAAGCCGTACATAGTTTAAACTTCCTCTTTTAGTGCTTTCCCCTTTAAAGTGAATGATGCTGCTTTCGGCAAAATAATAGTTTTTATAGCCGGCTTCCTGTATACGGTAACTCAGATCTACATCTTCGCCATACATAAAAAAACGTTCGTCAAAATTTCCGATCTCATCCAGTATTTTTTTTGGTATCATCATAAATGCGCCGGCCAGCACGTCCACTTCGTGATTTTCTTTTTCCGGTAAATGCCCCAGATGATACCTTGCAAATATTTTTGACCGGGAAAATAACCTGGCAAGGCCCGATAGTTTAAATAATGAAGTTAATGGCGAAGGAAAAGCCCGCTTGCTTTCCTTTAAAAAATTGCCTGAACCGTCAACCATACGTATACCGATGGCTCCGGCCTTTTTGATCGTTTTTAAAAACTGAATACACTTTTCAATACTATCTTCCGCAAGCAATGTATCAGGATTTAAAAAGAGTATAAATTCTCCTGACGTTTCTGTAAGTGCAAGGTTATTGGCTTTCGCAAAGCCGATATTGTCGCTGTTCCAGATAAATTTTACGCTTGTAAATTTGTCTTCAAGATATGCTTTGCTTCCGTCAGTTGAATTATTATCGGCTACAACAATTTCTGCATCAATACCTGCACAGGCTTTTTGAACCGAATACAGGCATTGCTCCAAAAAATATTTTACATTATAGTTTACGATGATGACCGACAAAAGCATATTCAAATATAGTAAAGAAGCCTTTGTATCTTTGCGCTATGCTAAAAACAACCCTTTTAAATGCAGTTGAGGCTGGTGCAAAACAACTGAGGCAGTATTTTAATAATGAAGACCTGAAGATAAGTGATAAAGAAGGAATTAATAACTGGGTTACCGAAGCGGACCTTGCTGCAGAAAAAGCAATTATTGAAGTTATAAAAGCCGATTATCCGGATCATTTTATTTTAAGTGAAGAAGTTGGTGAAATTGTTACCAACAGCGACACAAAATGGATCATCGACCCGATCGATGGCACCATCAATTTTGCCAGTGGTATTCCCATTTGCTGTGTAAGTATTGGCGTTGAGCAGAAGGGCGAAATGATACTGGGTGCTGTTTACAATCCTTTCATTAATGAATTATTTTTTGCAGAGAAAGGGTTTGGTGCTTCGCTGAATGATAAAAAAATAAGCGTAAGTAAAAAAGCAGAAGTGTTGCATAGTTGCCTGGTAACAGGTTTTCCTTATACCTATCTTGATATGGAGAACGGTCCGTTGCAAGTATTTGAACGCCTCGTACGCAGAGGAATACCGGTACGCAGACTCGGAAGTGCGGCCATTGATTTATGTTGGGTTGCCGCCGGCAGGTTTGAAGGGTTCTTTGAACATAGCTTAAGTGCCTGGGACAGTGCTGCAGGTTATTTAATAGTTGAGGAAGCAGGCGGCAAAGTAACCGATATGAATGGCGATAAATATTCGCCTTATCAAAAAAAGATTGTGGCAACAAATGGATTGATACATGATGAGCTGATTGAGGTAATTAATAACAGAAGGCAATTGTAGATTTTAGATTGGTGATTTTAGATTTTTTTTATTGCAGGAAGTAAAAATTATTTAGTCTCGGTATGAATACTATAAAAGATGACATTATGAAAAGGCTGAAAGCCCTTGCGGTAAAAACCGGAAAGCTTTGTCTTAAGTTGCCATATAATACCGTTAATAAAACATACATCGGTCAAATAGTAAGGTGCTCCAGTTCTGCATCTGCAAATTACCGGGCCGCATGCAGGGGAAAATCGAAAGCTGATTTTGTTAATAAATTAAGAATTTCGGAAGAAGAGCTTGATGAAACAATGCATTTTTATGAGTTATTGGCTGAGTTTAATGACCCGTTTAAACAGGAATTACGGGATTTATATGTTGAAGCAAATGAATTGCTATCTATAATTGTTGCTTCAATCAATACAACATTAAAAAATATGCTTGCTGAAAAGGAAAAAGAAAAGCGACCAGATAAAATCTAAAATCGGCAATCTAAAATCTAAAATCATGGATCGTACAGAAATATCCTCTCTCGGTGAATTTGGTTTAATTGACCATCTGACCAAAAATAATGAAACTAAAAACGCATCCACAATTTTAAGTGTGGGCGATGATGCGGCAGTGATTGATCATTTTGGCAGACAAACGGTTATTACAACCGATCTGCTTGTTGAAGGCATTCATTTTGATTTGATGTATACGCCGCTGAAACATTTGGGGTATAAATCGGTGATCGTTAACATCAGCGATATTTATGCCATGAATGCCACGCCTACACAGATTGTCTTAAGCATTGCCATAAGTAATAAGTTTAGCGTAGAAGCGTTGGATGAGTTTTACGATGGTGTGTATGCAGCCTGCGATAAATATAATGTGGACCTGGTTGGCGGAGATACCACCACATCGCAACGGGGCTTTGTTATAAGCATTACTGCCATTGGCGAAGTGGCACCGGATACGTATGTAAAAAGAGATGGCGCTAAAGTGAACGACCTTATTTGTGTAAGTGGCGATTTGGGCGGCGCTTTTTTAGGGTTAACTATTTTAGAAAGAGAAAAAAAAATATTTGAACAAACTGGTGCCCAACCCGATCTTGAAAACCGGGCTTATATTGTTGGCCGCTTATTAAAACCAGAGGCCCGTAAAGATGTAATTGAATATTTTGCTGAACATAAAATTGTGCCCACAAGCATGATGGACATAAGCGACGGATTAAGCAGTGAGATGCTCCACATTTGCAAGCAAAGTAATGTGGGTTGTGTTTTATACGAAGACAAACTGCCATTGAATGAAGACAGTAAGGATTTTGCCTACAAACTGGAACTTGACCCTACAGCCTGTGCATTAAGCGGTGGAGAAGATTATGAATTGCTGTTTACCGTTGCCCAGGCCGATCATGAGAAGATAATGAAGAACAACGGCCTTAGTATTATCGGTTATATTACCGAAGCAACGGCAGGAAAAACATTTATTACCCGTGGTGGAAATAAGCATGAGTTGATTGCACAGGGATGGAATCATTTGAAATAATGACAACCCCTGCATAGATCAGGAGTTTTACTTACTACAATATTCTAATCGTCCGATAACACAGTTTAAAGCAACATCTATATTTTGGCTTTGAGAAATGGATGTATTTAAATCCTGAATAGAGTTTGTAAACATAAACATTGGCTTATCCTTCTCATTAAAAATTACAGACAAATTATTGCTTATAGAAAGAAATGTAACTTTCCCCATAAAGTTTGTTTGCAATAAGATGTGGTATTTTTTTCCATTATTATCTATAAGCACCTGCAAGTGAGTATCGGCGTTGTTTATGTCGAACAGGTTAGCTTTAGCGTCAGCAATCATCTCTGGCTGCAGACTAATTATAAGATAATTTTCGGGAATTATTTGAGAAGTAGAAATAATAGAAAAACTTCCCTTATTAAATGTTTGAGATTGAGAGAGCATAGAGCTTTGCAGCAACATTGTAATAAAAATAAGTTTTCTCATAATTTGCACTTTAAAACTAAGTATTATGTGCAATCAAGTAGTTGATGTTTCATAATACTATCTTTCGTTAAGAATTTTACTTGTTGATATAGGTTATATTTTAACCTTTTCTGATTTTAAAAAATGATTACTGTCTATTATTAAAATATCGCCATACCAAAAATTAGTTAAGCCATTATTTTTCGGAAATTTTGCTTTTAAATCAATTATAAATCTCTTCAATGCCTTTTCAGGAAGATTGAAAACAATCGAACTATTTGATTTATAAAATTTATATGGTATGGTATATAAAAAAGCGGAGTCAAAATTATTTGATGTAATTCTTTTTAACTTAGTTAGCGAAAACCCGCTTGCATCGAATAGAACAATGTTATTGTAGATTGTATCCTTGCTAAATTCTTCGTTTATGATTTTATATTTTCCCATACATGGTGAACACCATATTGCAGTAACAAATATTCGTGTTGGTTTCTGTCTATTGATATTAATATCTTCAACATTAAACTCTTTTGTTTGAGCGTATACCTTTTGAGTTGAAGGAAAAAAGGCTATAAAAAGCCATAAAATATATTTTTGCATTTTTTTCTTTTTAATATACCCTGCTGCTTTTACAGCAGCAGGGTATTGAAATTTATCTTTTACTAGTTTGCTAAATAATCCCAGTCAACCGAATTAAGAAAAGTTACCAAAACATCACTTCCTGACAGTTGAATATCTGCCGGTTGTATTCTTTCCTGTCCAGCTGGGGTTGTTATACTTGGAGGTGGTGGGCAGTCAAATATACCACAACGAAACCCTAATCCACCCGTACAATCTTCATGTCTATTTGCTATGTGAATACAAACTCTGGCCAAATTTGATGTAGGTACAACTTTTGACATTGTTGCCCACTCTGCCGTAGTGAAGGTAGCAGAAGTAGTACCGTCTGCATTAATTGTTACCATTTTAGAACCGTCATCTGTGTTCAAAACTTTAGTTGTTTGACCAAATCCAAAAAAGGAAAGGCCAATTAATAATGTTGCTAAAATATATTTTTTCATTTTTAAATTTTTTGATTTGCTTACTCTTTTTACCGGTTTTCAACTTTCCCCGTATCGTTGGCCATTGACAATGTAAACCTCCGTTTAAAAAAATCAACATCGTCACTTTAACACTAAATATAATTTAGTGTGGGTATATATTTGTTATGTTTGCTTACTAAGTCTGTACAAACCATGCCCAAAAAAAAACAATCTGTAAAAATTAATGAGTTAAATATTGGTAACAACATCCGCAAATGGCGGCAACTCAAAAATTTTGAAGCTAAAGAATTTGCATTACTGCTTAACATTACCACGGGGGCTGTAAGCAATATTGAAAACGGTATAACAAACCTTAGCCTTAACAGGATTGCAGAGATAGCAAAGCATTTTAGCATTGAACCTGAAATGCTGTTTATTGACCCGTTAAGTTTATTACCCCCCCCCCAATAAAACTTAAACCAATAAACACTAAAGCTGCATAACTTTACGTTTACAGTTATAGTATAATGAACACAATAAAATCTACTGGTTTCCTTATTTGTATTCTTTTTATATATTCCTGCACAGCAACAAAAAATTACAACCCCAATAAAAAATATCCGGCTCAACAATTACAACAGGATTATTCTTTGCTGCAAAATATCCTGGAAAAAAAACACCCCTCGCTTTACTGGTACACATCTAAAGACAGCATGGATAGGTACTTTGAAAAATACTACGGCGAAATTAAAGACAGTATGACTGAGCAGCAGTTTGGCTGGAGTGTAATAAGCAAGAACAACGGGCTTAGCATTATCGGTTATAAAACAGAAGTTAACGAGGCAAAACTTTTATCACCCGTGGAGGGAATAAGCATGAGCTGATTGCGCAAGGGTGGAATCATTTGAAATAAAAAGGAATCGAACCTTTTAGTTTTTATAGACTTCTAAAATTTTCTCAACGAATATTTCTGGGGTTTTATCTGATTTTAGAATAATAATGTTATTTTTCTTTTTTATGATACAATTTCCAAACCATAAATCTTCGTTTTTTAATATACTGTATCCCTGACTTGACAAATCAATGTAAAACTTCTTTATTGCTTTTTTGGGACTAACCACACTTATAATACCCCCTGATTGATAATATTTTGCATCCAATAAGTAATCGGTATTTTTTGATTTATTTCTTATCAGCGACTCTCTCTTTTCTTTTGTGTATTTCATTTTATCATAAACAACAAAGTAGGGAATTTTTGTATGAAATTTTAACGAATCTTCAAGCATATTTTGTTTTTCAATACAAGGAGAACACCAGAGTGCACTGATAAAAATTATACAAGTGTCAGGCAGATTTTGAAATTCAGAAACTGTAAAGTTTATAGTTTGGCAATAGCTCAATTTGCTAAGTAGGCAAAACAATAAAAAAAAGGTTATTTTTCTCATTTACGTTTTTTTTAAGAAGGGTTGGTAACCAACCCTTCTTTTGATTTATGTTACAAAATTACAAGCTCAACCAATCCCAATCAACGTTTTGATTTATTGTAAGATTAACTTTCCCTGTAGTGCTATTATATACGTACGTCCCACTATAGTTTCTGCCAGAGTTTCTGCCATCTGAAGAACCCGGGTTTGTGAAATTATCACATAATCCACACCTGAAGCCTACACCTCCATTACAATCTCGTACTCTGCTTGCAAATTTTAAGCAAATAGAAATTTCAATAGGAAATCTGTTTGTTTCAACCTGATTATTCGGGAAAAGCTCATTCCACTTTTCCACTTCAAATGTAAGTAAAGATTGACTTGTAGAGTATGTTATCAACATTGCCCCTTCTTCTGTGTCAATTAATTTATTTCCGCCAATTTGTTGTGCCTTTATATCAGTAAAAATAAAGAACGTTGCACAGAGTAATGTTGTTGAAATTATTCTTTTCATTTTATTATTTTTTTGTTCTTGTTGAAAAAGTTTTTACACTCTATGCACAGTCCAACTCTGTGTCTTACCTAGCTATTTTTGTTATGGGCAAAGCTGTCAGAAATTATTGAAGCCCTAAATTAAATTGTTTTGCTTACTTTTTTTGAATCCGGTTTTCAGCTTTCCCGTATCATTGGCCTTTGATAATGTAAACCTCCGGTTAATAAATCAACTTAAAAAACTTTAGCCCTAACCTATATTACATATTCTGATACTTTTGTTTACTATACCTAAGTAATTTTACGGTTTTTCC
Organism: Chitinophagales bacterium; assembly: GCA_038204855.1. Lineage (GTDB taxonomy): Bacteria > Bacteroidota > Bacteroidia > Chitinophagales > Chitinophagaceae > Ferruginibacter. Next base: position 3,372 of record JBBRCM010000094.1, on the reverse strand, counting down.
TGCTGTTTACGCACCTCGGTTTTATTAATAATCAAATGGGTAATAATTAGTCTAACTTCACCATCAATATTATTTCAACTCCGTACCATGCCCCCAAACAATAACCTCCAAATAGGCAGTAATATTCGTAAATGGCGTTTGCTTAAAGGCTTTAAGCAAACTACATTTGCTGAACTGATTGGCACTTCTAAAACTACTTTAAGTAAAATAGAAAACGGGAAATCGGCGGTTAGTGTGCCCCGCCTTCAAAAAATGGCCGTGTGCTTAAATATTAAAACCACACAATTATTTAGTGACCCTTCATATTTGTTACCCCCCCCCCCCCCCCCACGGATAGTTTTTAACTATGCTTAAAGTAAAGCCGTTTAACTTTTAAGTAGTTTTGCCCAATGATTAAATTTTACTCAACCGTTTTAATGATACTTTCTGTATTATTTTTTTCCTGCACAACAACAAAAAATTACAACCCCAACAAAAAATATTCAGCCCAACAATTACAACAGGACTATTCTCTGCTTCGCAATATCCTGGAAAAAAAACACCCTTCGCTTTACTGGTACACGCCCAAGGATAGTATGGATATGTACTTTGAAAAATACTACAGCGATATTAAAGACAGTATGACTGAGCAACAGTTTGGCTGGAAAGTAATTGCACCGCTTACTGATAAGATTCATTGCGGCCATACCAGCTTTAGCAGAAGTGCGGCTTATAACAACTGGGCCGCTGGTAAAAGAATTCCGTCTTTTCCTTTGCTGTTAAAATGCTGGAATGATACCATGGCTGTTACTACCAACCTCAACAGAAAAGATTCTGTTTTAAAAAGAGGAACGCTTATCACATCCATAAACGGAATTAAAAATGCCGACCTCATAAAAACCATGTTTGGGTGTATGACCGAAGATGGTTATGCAACTAATGTTAATTACAGCAGGCTTAGTAACAGTTTCCCTTACTATCACCGCAATATTTTTGGGATAAGCAAAACGTATGGGATAACTTACTTAGACAAATCCGGGAATGAACAACGCATTAATATCCCGGCCTGGGGTCTGGTTGATGATAGTACAAAAAAAGTTAAAGACAGTTCTGTTACCATAAGGCAGCCAAAACAAAAAAGACAAACCCGCCAGGAAAAGTTGCAGGATACCCGTTCGCTGGCGGTGGATACTACCAACAACACAGCCATTGTAACCATCAACTCTTTTTCAGGTGGCAGCCTGCGCAAATTTTACCGCCAAACTTTCAGCTACATTAAAAAAACAGGAATTGATAATGTAGTAATAGACATCAGGAATAACGGCGGAGGAAGAATCAGGTTATCTACCCTGCTCACCAAGTATGTAAGCCGTGTTAATTTTAAGGTCGCAGATACTTCTTACGCTATGGTAAAATCTTTACGGCCTTATTCAAAATACATCAAGGGTAGTTTTATGGATAACCTCGGTTTATTTTTTCTTACCAAAAAGGGAAATGACGGGCTTTATCATTTCGGCCATTGGGAAAGAAAAATAAACAAACCAAAAGCTGCAAACAATTATACCGGCAATTTATATGTGCTGATTGCAGGCAATACTTTTTCGGCTGCTGCTTTATTCAGCAATGCTGTTAAAGGCCAGCCGGGCGTGGTTTTGCTTGGCGAAGAAACTGGTGGTGGCTGGCACGGAAATAATGGTATTTTAATTCCGGATATTGTTTTACCCAACACACATATAAAAGTGCGGCTGCCTTTGTTCAGGCTGGTGCAATATAACCATCACCCAAAAGATGGGCATGGTATTGCTCCCGATATTCTCTTACCAACCAATTACAATGCGCTATTGAAAGGCATTGATTATAAAATGAAATTTGTGCTGGATATGATCAAATACAACCGGTCGGTAAAAGCTAGTCAGCAATAGTGCTGAAATTAATACCTTCTTCTCTTTATAATTTCTTACAAGTTACGTACATTTGAAAAAAGTCACGTGCATGAATACTAAACTTACTTTAAACATCAGCGAATCGGTTATTGCCAGGGCAAAGGTTGTGGCTCGTAAAAACCGAACCAGCGTATCACGCCTTGTAGAAACATACCTTACAAAAATAACTTCGCAATCCGAACTTTCAGTTGTTGACAGCATCATTAAAAATGCCCCGGCTAAAAAAACAGTGCCCGGCTCTGAAAAGAAAGTTTTAATTGAAAAGCTTAAAACTAAATATGGCGCTTAAAATATTTATTGATACTAATATTCTGATTGATTTTATTGAACAACGACAGTTTGATATTGAAAAGACCAATAACTTATTTTTGTTTGCCCAAAATCATGAAATAGAACTTTATACAAGTGAAAGTGTAATTGCTACATCTTTTTATGTCACCCGGCTAGCAGCGCAAATCGAAAAAGTTTTATACCTGCTTAACATTATTTATATCCCATCAGCCGTTTTACAAACTGCTTTCAACAGTAATTTTAAAGATAAAGAAGATGCTATTTTATATTATGGCGCAATAAATTCAGGGATGGATTACTTTATTACCAGAAACGAAGTTGATTTTAAAAAGTATGTATCAAAGCAATTGCCGGTTATCAGTGTAAAGCACTTTTTTGATAAAATTATGGCGTAATCATAAAATCATCCGCATCTTTCCAAAACGGAAATTTACCTCTCACATCTTCCAGCATTTCTTTTTGCAGCGTAACGGTATTTATATCTTCTTCATCGGCCATGTGGTAAAGCACCTGCCCTAAGGGATCAATAACCAAACTATTGCCGCTGTGGTAAATATTCTTTCCGTCGCTACCAACCCGGTTTACACCCACTACATAACATTGGTTCTCTATAGCTCTTGCACACAATAGTGTTTTCCATGCATGGCTGCGGCGCTCGGGCCAGTTAGCAACATAAATCATCACGTCATACTCTGAACCTGATTCTGTATTCCTTTGCCTTGCCCAAACCGGAAAACGCAGATCGTAACAAACCAATAAATTTATTTTCCATCCCTTTACAGATGCTATGAGTCTTTTATTACCAGGGCTATAATGTTTGTCTTCTTCACCAAAAGCAAACAAATGCCGTTTGTCATAATGGCCGTATTGTCCATTTGGTAACATCCATATCAGGCGGTTAAAATAATTACCTGTTTCTTCAATCATAACACTTCCCGTAAGCACAACAGCATTTTCCCTGCTAACCCTTTTCATCCACTCAACAGTTTCTCCTTCCATGGTTTCGGCAAGCGCTTCGGGCCGCATACTAAAACCGGTGTTAAACATTTCTGGCAAAACAACAATCTCTGTTTTTTCTTCAATGTCGGTAATCTTTTGCTCCAGCATGTGCAGGTTAGCCGCTTTATCTTCCCAAATTAAATTGCTTTGTATGGTAGTA
>JBBRCM010000093.1:0-15224 GCA_038204855.1 Chitinophagales bacterium | reverse complement strand
CAATTACAACCCTTATTTTTGCACTCCGAAAATAAACACAGTTCTTATCAATATTGCGGAAGTAGCTCATTTGGTAGAGCGCGACCTTGCCAAGGTCGAGGTGGCCGGTTCGAGCCCGGTCTTCCGCTCAAAAAAAAATCCCGACTCGTCGGGATTTTTTTTCTATCAACGGCTCAGATATTTGAGTTTTTGAAGTGTTTACTCGGGTGGTGGAACTGGTAGACACGCAGGACTTAAAATCCTGTTCGCAGTAATGCGAGTGACGGTTCAATTCCGTTCCCGAGTACAAAAAAGAGCAACAATAAATTGTCGCTCTTTTTTATTTTCAGTTTTATTATCTATTTATACTTATACTCCACCGATCCCATTATCCTTCCTTCTTTGGCATAGCAACGTTCATTTACACGTAATCCGTTTTCATAATCGTAGCGCCAGGTAAAGTAATAGGCTCCTTCTTTTTCTGTTGTAATCATTTTTACAAGCTGGCCGGCATCATCATATTCAAAAGCATATTCAGGAAACAGCTTTTTCTGGTAGCTGTACTTGTGAACGATATCAGTAAGCTGATCTCTGCTGTTGTAGTAGTAATAATAATCTTCACCGGTTTTCGAATTTTTTTCAATAGCAACATGCCCGCTTTCATCTGCCTGAAAAATATACATGGTAGTGTCACGGCTGTTTTTTATGAGTATCATTTGATCCAGCATGCCGGCGGCATTGTATTGATACAGATGCTTTTCCAAAACAACTCCCGCATCATCGTCTGTTGCAAAATGTTTTGAAGAGTTGATGGACACGAGCTTGCCCGAAGCATTATAAGTATAGTCGGTGGTTGTAGCACCGGCTTCGGATGAATCCACCGTTCTTTGCAATAAGCCCGCTTTTGTAAAATAAGATATGAACGTATTCGGGTACGATTCATTGGTCTCGGTATAAATTTCTACCTGCGTGTAATCTCTGTTTATTTTCTTCTGGCAAATAAAACCTTCTGTTTCTTCCCCGGTTGCTTCCATTGAAGTTAGCTTAACACCATTTATTTTCTTTTCCTTCAGGTCAGCCAGGTCTGCCAATACCTGCCTGTTGTTTAAGATATCATTGTAATAATATTGTGCCTTAAGATTTAATGAGACAACGAGCATGAATAAAGCAATAATACAGGATTTATACATTTTTAAATTTTTCAATTACAAAGTTAATCTATCTTTTTATTAACCTAAATTATACCAATAACCTATAAGCCCGTAAACTTTATTATTTTTAACAAAATTAACGCACATGAGCCACCTCAAGGAACGGAAGGAAAAAAATTGCCTTAACTGTAATGCCGAAGTACAGGGCAGGTTTTGCCATAACTGTGGTCAGGAAAATATTGAACCTAAGGAAACAGTCTGGCACCTTATTTCTCACTTCTTTCAGGATATTACCCATTTTGACGGTAAGTTTTTCAGCAGCCTTAAATGCCTGATAACAAAACCAGGTTTTTTATCTACAGAATATTTGATAGGCCGCAGGGCAAGCTACATCAACCCCATTCGCATGTATGTTTTTACTTCGGCTATTTTCTTTTTAATTTTCTTTTCTGTTTTTAAAATTGATAACAAATCTTTGTTGACAACAAACATGAACGGTAAAACTTATGTACAGATTGAAGCTATGGACTCACTTGCTTTTGATGCTTTTACAAAGAATGCCTATAAAGAAGATGGCAAAGCCGCATTACCCATGAGCAGGGCAGAGTTTAAAAAATATTTCGATAGCTCTTTTGATCAGGGAGATTTTCAATTTACGCCGGGGCAATACAGATCCAAAGCGGGATATGACTCATTACTTCAATCGGGTAAAAAGAAACATAATTGGTTTGAACGTCAACTGGTTTATAAAAATATTGAGATAAATGAAAAATTCAAGGGACATAAACAAGAAATGCTCACCACTTTTATCAGCATACTGTTACACAGCCTGCCGCAAATGCTCTTTATTCTATTGCCGTTGTTTGCAGGTATTCTTAAACTGCTTTACATCCGCAGAAAAAATTATTATTACGTAAATCATGGTATTTTTAGCATTCATTTTTACATTTTCAGTTTTATTGCCATGCTGGTAATATTTGGCCTCAGCAAACTTAACAGTTCATTACACTGGGGTTTTATTAAGTTTATAGAAGTAATGCTCAGCTTTGGTATTTTTTTCTACCTGTATAAAGCCATGCGTAATTTTTATAAGCAAAGAAGAGCTAAAACGGTTCTTAAATTTTTTATGGTTTCCTTTCTCCTTTGTATTATCATCATGCTGCTGTTCATTGTATTTATATTTTTTTCCCTGTTTAAATTATAAAATTTATGTCTGCCGAAAATACTGCTTTTGAGCGCCTGGTAACAATCATGAATGAGCTTCGTGAAAAATGCCCCTGGGATAAAAAACAAACCATTCAAACCCTTCGGCAATTGACCATAGAAGAAACCTATGAACTTGTTGATGCTATAACAGATAGCGATTGGAAGGGTATAAAAGAAGAATTGGGCGACCTGATGCTGCACTTGGTTTTTTATGCCAAAATAGGGGCAGAGCAAAATCAATTTACTTTGGATGAAGTAATAAACGGCGTTTGCGAAAAATTGATTCACAGGCATCCGCATATTTACAGTGACACCCATGTTAATGACGAGGAAGATGTTAAAAAGAATTGGGAAAAGTTAAAACTAAAAGAAGGTAAAACTTCAGTTTTAAGCGGCGTACCCAAGGCACTTCCATCTATGGTAAAAGCCATGCGCCTGCAGGAAAAAGCAAAGCAGGTGGGCTTTGAGTGGGATACAAAAGAAAAGGTTTGGGAAAAAGTGGAAGAGGAAAAAGCTGAACTGTTTGAGGCTATTGAAATGGGAGATATTGACAAAATGGAAGACGAATTGGGGGATGTTTTTTTCTCTTTAGTAAACTTTGCAAGGTTTTTGCATATAGATGCGGAAAATGCACTGGAGCGAACCAACAAAAAATTTATAGACAGGTTTAGCCGGATGGAAGCCGAGGCACTTAAAGAAGGCAAATACCTGCATGATATGAGTTTAGAAGAAATGGACGCTATCTGGAATAAAATAAAAAAAATGTAAACACTTTATACTCATTTGCAAAACAGCTCTACCTACAAGCGACCATCTTTTAAAAACAGTTACCTGTTAATTTTGGCAGCATTGCTGGTTGCCTTTTCGTTTATTATTGATAATTACTGGTTTGGTAATTCTTCACTGGAAGCTGTGCAAAAGCATATTGAACAAAATATTCAACAGCAGGAAAAGGATTTTGAAGAACTGCTGAAAGATACGGTGCTCATCCGCCAAATGGATGACAAGAGTTTTGAAGAGCCTGCGCTGCTGTCGCTTGCGCAAAAGCCTTATTTCGTCTTCAGATATTTTGTAAATGATGTAGGCCTGCACCGCCTTCTTTTCTGGACCACACAAACCGTATTGCCAAATGAAGAAGTTATCTCTGCAAAAGAAAGTACCGGTTTCGTAAGGCTGGGTAACGGTTATTACGCCTGGAATAAAAAAAATACAGAAACAAGCTTAACGATTGCTTTAATTCCGGTTAAGTGGAATTATTTTGTAACGAACACTTACCTGGAAAATAAATTTGCAGCCGGTAATGAGATTGAAAGAAATTTTGACATTTCCGGGAATGCTACAGACGCTTCGGTAAAATCCATTGCAGGTAACACATTGTTTTTTCTGGCCAAAAAGGCCGGGCAAGTTATACCAAAAAATAATGTGATTACGGTATGGTTTCGCATTTTTGCAGCTATATTTCTTTTGATTTTTATTCATCTGATGGCAAGCAGAATTGCCGTAAGGCGGGGGCTGTTAAGTGCGCTTTTGTTTTTGTTACCGGTTGTAGTGGCACTCAGGATATTGAGTTATTATTTTTCCATTCCTTTAAATTTCCGGCAGTTTGAAATGTTCGATCCGTCCATTTACGGTTCCAGCATGATATTGCGTTCGCTGGGCGACCTGCTTATCAATGCTGTTTTATTAACCTGGATCGTACTCTTTATTCACAACAAGGTGTACGATAGGAAACCAGAAAAGATAATCACCGGTAAATGGTTTAAATGGGTATTGCTGGCTGCAGTTTGTATTGTAATACTCACCTTCACCTTTACCGCAGGCCGTATCATAAGCAGCATGGTGGCCGATTCGCAGATATCTTTTGATGTGATCAATTTTTTCACCCTTAATATCTATAGTATAACCGGTTTTGTTGTATTGTGCTGCATTGCCATTGGTTATTTTTTATCAAGCCAGATAATGCTGCAACTTATTCAGCCTTATTTCCCCAAAAATTTTGTCGGGCTTTACCTGGCAATTGCGGTAGGCGGCCTTATTTACCTGTCCATCCAGCTTAATTTATCACATGCTGGTTTTGAACTGACCGTACTGGTATGGCTCATCATTTACGTGCTATTGCTTAACAGGAATTACCTGGCGTTATCAGTTAAAAAGATCAGCTCTACTGTGCTTATCTTCTGGCTTTTCTTTTTCTCAATAACCATAACTGCTGTTATCGTTTTAGAGAACAGCCAAAAAGAAATAAATAACAGGAAGCATTATGCAGAAACGCTTGCCACAAAAGCAGACCCTACCAGCGAAACTTTGCTGAACACTTTTCTGACCGATTTCGGAAACGATTACCTGGCAGGCAATTTCTATCGCTTTAAAATTGACAGCAGTAATCATTTCTTTAAAGACAGCCTGGTAACTGGTAGTTTTTCGGGCTACACCAATAACTACGACACCAAGATATTTACATTTGATGCAAATGAAAATCCTCTTTTTAATAAGGAAGACGCAAGCTTTAATGAATTGAACATCGTTTTAAAAACGCAGGCTAAGCCAACCAATTTACCAGACCTGTTTTACTACGATGAATCTTACGACAGGTTCAGTTATATAAGCCGCAAAACGGTTACTAATTTTTCCGGCGACACTTTGGGTTACGTGTTTGTACTGGCCAATCCAAAAAAATTCAAAACAGATGCTTTGAACCTTGAGTTGTTTTCTCACGGTAAAAGCAGCGCTATTGAAAACTCGCCGGTGTATGCATTTGCAGTGTACAATAACCTGAAAATGGTAAACAGCCACAACGATTATCCTTTTGCAACCTCTTTAACAGCAACTGAATTACCCACTAAAGAATTTAAGCTGATTAGTAAAAAAGGGTCTGATGAGCTTTGGTACAAGGCTGGCCCGCAAAAAATAGTGATCATCGCCAAGCGGAATAATCTGTTGCTGGAATCGATAACACTGTTTTCGTACCTGTTCTGTGCATTTTTAATTCTGGCTGGTATCTTCTGGCTCACGAATGTCAGCATAAGGGCACGGTTTAACCGCAACCGGATAAAAGATTATGTGCAGTTCAGCATACGCAGCCAGATACATGGCACAGTCATTTTTATAAGCGTGCTTTCTTTTTTTGTGATAGGTATTGCAACCATCCTCTTTTTTATAAACCGTTATGAAAATAGCAACCGTGAAAAACTGAGTCGTGTTATACATGTAATGGAAAATGAAGTGCGGGGTTCGTTGGCCGAAATGTTGCAGGCCGGTGAAGAAATACGGATGGGTGATGAAGCCTTCAGGGAAAAATTACAAAAACTTGTTGATAAAATATCCGAGATACATTCAGTTGATGTTAATCTGTACGACCTGGATGGCAACCTGCTGGTTTCATCATTGCCACTGCCTTACAAAAAGGGAGTTATCAGTAACAAGATGGACCCCGTAGCTTATTATCATTTGAGCAATAAAAAAGAAGTACAGTTTTTTAAAAATGAGCAGATAGGTAAACTGCGTTTTGTAAGTAATTATGTTCCGGTAATTGATGCTACGGGCAGGGAGTATGCTTACCTGAACATTCCGTACTTTACCAGCCAGAGCAATTTGCAGGAAGAGATAGCCAATTTCCTGGTAACAATCATCAACCTGAATGCATTTATATTTTTAATTGCTGGTATCATCGCTTTATTCATTACCAACCGCATTACCCGTTCTTTTTCTTTCATCAGCGAAAAAATGAAAGCTGTTAACCTGGGTAAACACAACGAGGCCATTGAATGGAAACGTAATGATGAAATAGGCGACCTGGTAAAAGAATACAATAAAATGGTAAGTAAACTGGATGAAAGTGCGGCTGCGCTTGCCAAAAGCGAACGTGAAGATGCCTGGCGTGAAATGGCCCGGCAAGTTGCTCATGAGATCAAGAACCCACTTACGCCCATGAAACTTAGTTTGCAATTCTTGCAAAAATCCATGGCAGCTAAATCGCCGAATGTGGAGGAACTTACAAGCAATGTTGTGAAAACACTGGTTGAGCAAATAGAGCATCTGAATCATATCGCAGGTGAGTTTGGCCAGTTTGCCAACATCGGCAATCCCAAAAATGAAACTTTTGATCTGAATGAAGTGGTAAAACTTGTAACGCAGTTGTACTCTATTGACGATCGTATCCATATCGATCTGCACCTGGTACAAAGCCCAGTAATGATACATGCCGACCGTACACATATAAACCGCCTGTTTACCAACCTTATTTTAAATGCCATGCAGTCCATACCTGTCGAACGCAATGTGCAGATAAGTATTGATGAAGCTATAACGGGCAACATTGTTTTGATAAAAGTTAAAGACAATGGTAGTGGTATTGATGAAGCCCAGCAATCAAAAATATTTACACCAAACTTTACCACTAAAACCTCGGGCACCGGTCTGGGTCTTGCCATGAGTAAGGGTATTGTGGAAAAGGCAAAAGGAAAAATATGGTTTGAAACTGAAGCGGGAGTGGGGACTACTTTTTTTGTGGAGCTGCCAGTGGAGGATGTGAAATGATTAATGAATACTTTTTATTTGCGAAGGTTTTAGTGATAATGTTCCTTAGTAAATCCAGCATTTAAAATTTTGTCAGAATCTGCTAAAACAAAATCATCTTTACTTACCTTTTTACAAATAGGGTAAGTTTCTGTAAAACCTTCTTCTATATTTTCGGGATTATTAAACATATCATCCGTCTCCAGGCAAATGACAGTTAAGAAATTACAATTTGGCAGAAATAAAATGCTGGAAAACCTTGTTCACATTGAGGACAAAGTTGGTTTATGTACCAAAATGGATTTTCAATTATCATGGTTTACTAAAAGTAATATTTTTAAAAGATAGTTGCAGTCTTTTTCTAAAACCCTTTAGCCGCCCTGTTCTTCTTAATAAAACGCTCAAACTCCCCCAACCCCATACTACTCAAATTCTGTTCTTTTGTTACCATTGCTTTTTGCGCAGCCAACACGCCGTAGCGGGTATCTTTAAATCCCTCAATGCTATGTGCATCGGGGTCAATGGAGATGAGCACATTTTTTTGCAACGCATAATCAATGTGGCGCCAGTCAATATCCAGCCGGCTGGGGTGGGCGTTCAGTTCAATAACCACATTGTTGGCAGCGCAGGCATCAATGATCTTTTTATGATCAACCGGATAGCCTTTGCGGCTCAGTAAGAGCCGGCCAGTCATGTGGCCAAGTATGGTTGTGTAAGGGTTTTCTATGGCCGTTATGAGTCGCTGCATAGCTTTCTCTTCTGTCATTTTTAAAATACTATGTACCGATGCAATTACCAGATCGAAGGTTGCCAGCACCGCATTTGAATAATCAAGACTGCCATCATATAAAATATCACTCTCAATACTTTTAAAAATTGTAAAGTCAGTTAGTTTCCTATTCAACGCATCAACTTGCTCGTGCTGCGCCTGAATTTTTTCTTCGTTCAATCCCTGTGCGTAAAAGGCACTTTTACTGTGGTCGCTTATTACTAAATATTCATAACCCTGTTCTATGGCGGCTTTGGCCATCTCTTCCAAGGTATTGTTACCATCGCTCCAATTACTATGGCTGTGAATGATGCCCTTAATATCTTCTGGCTGTATTAACTGTGGCAGGGGAGATTCTTTTGCCCGGTCAATAATTACTGCTGTTTCTCTTAAGCAAGCCGGTATATAGTTGATGCCAGCTTGGGTAAATACAGCTTCATCTCCGTTTTTGGTAATGCCTGTAAAGTCAATATACGGGAACCGGTTACTAAAAACACTGATAAATTCAGGGCTGCCGCTGGCAGTGAATTTTTGTTTTTCAAAAGCCTCCTTACCGGTGTATAACCTTAATTTAAGTCCGTTAAGGAGTTTATAAAGCAGGCTGTCGGCATTTTCTTCCAGCAATTCGGGCGGGTTTGCCGTTTCAAACTTAGGTTTTACCGCTTCAGTGGAACTATTGATCACATATTCCAGTTCCTCAACAATCTCCAGTTGCCTTTTAAAACTGCCGGTTAAGTAAATATTCTCGGGGCCAAAAAGCTTTTGTAAGTACGTGGTTATTTGCGGTTCAACTGCTTCCACCTGTGGATATAAATTGCTGCCCTGGTTACTTAAATAAAACTCGATGGTATCAATTACATTCTGTTGTGTTTTTTCTCCAAAACCTTTATAAAGTTTCAGCCGGTTTTCTTTGCAAGCGTATAAAAGTTCGCCAATACTTTCTATCTCCATCTCTTTCCAGATGGTAGAAATTTTTTTAGGGCCGATGCCTTTTATGTTCAACATTTCTATCACACCAATGGGTGTTTTTTCAATCAACTCCTGCAATGCTTTTAATGAACCTGTTTCTAAAATTTCAATTATTTTTTTTGCAGATGATTCACCGATGCCTTTTATCAATGCAATTTTTTCTTTGGGAGTTTCGCTTAATTGCTGTGGTAATTTTTCAATATTAAAAGCCGTAATTGCATACGATTTTGCCTTAAAATTATTTTCTGCATGTATGTCTGTTAATTTGCTTAAAAGGCTGAAATTCTCCGCAATTTGATAATTATCCATTTTTTAAAATTGTTAACGTAAATGTAAGAAGAATAAAAAACTGCCTGCGTAAAAATTATTTTTTGCTATGAAAAATAAAAATTCGTCACTATTACTTTCATTTGTTGAAGAAGTTTTTTCAATAAAAACTTTCAATATTTTTTTGCAAAAAAGGCTTACTTTTTTAAAAGTAAAATAGGTGCCGTTGCTATTTTGAATTTACAAAAACAGGTAAAATAATAAATGGATTATTAACTGGAGTGTTGAAAGTAGTAACTGCTAAAACCTGCAAGGGGAGAGGGTTTAAATAAAAAAGTCCCGATTAAAAATCGGGACTTTAAAGATATTCTGCTTTTTAAAAGCTTAGAATTACTTCTTCTTAGGAGCGGCTTTCTTAGCAGCTTTCTTAGGAGCAGCTTTATTAGCAGCTTTTTTTGGATCGTCTTTCTTAGCAGCGGCTTTTTTTGGAGCAGCTTTTTTAGGAGCGGCTTTTTTTGGAGCGGCTTTTTTTGCAGCTTTTTTCTTTGTTTCCATATTTTTAAAATTTAATTGGTTAGTAAATAATACTTAAAAATAAATAAATATTTTAAACTACCAAAAAAAATATTAAAAAAATTAATCACCTGCTTCAACAGCGTCAACTGATACAACCGTCCTGTCGCCCCTGGTTTTTCTAAATTCAACCAGTCCATCTGTTAATGCAAAAATGGTAAAGTCTCTTCCAACTCCAACATTTTTACCAGGATGATAACTTGTTCCGCGTTGACGGATAATTATGTTTCCTGCAATTGCAGGTTGACCACCGTAAATTTTTACACCTAATCTTTTGCTGTGTGAATCACGACCATTTTTTACCGAGCCTTCACCTTTTTTGTGTGCCATGTTTTATAAGTTTTGTGTTTTGTGTTTTTAGTTTTGTGTTATGCGCTTTTATAAAGTGCCATAACTTCTAACTATCAACCTTTAACTTTTTAATTAAGCGATTGCAGTTACTTTAATGTGTGTGTACTGCGTGCGATGTCCGTGCTTTTTACGGAAACCTTTTCTTCTTTTCATTTTAAAAGCGATCACTTTTTCGCCTTTAACCAGGTCGCTGATAATTTCAGCTTTAACTACTGCCTGTACATCTGCACCTGCAACAACGTTACCGTCATTATCAGTCATCAATACATCAGCGAACTCTAATGAGTCGCCGGTTTTGCCCTCGATATGAGGTACGTATAAGCTGTCGCCTGCTTTAACTTTAAATTGCTGACCTGCTATTTTTACTACTGCTAACATAATTTCCCAAATTTAGGACGGCAAAGGTAAGGGTTTGCCTTTAAAATCTGTCCTGATTCTATAAAAAATATGCACCAAAATAATCTCTTTGGGGAAAACAAGGTGCATTTGCCTGTAATTCAGTTGAAAGCTGCCCATTAAACAGCATATTCTCATTACTTTCGCCATCAAATATGCGCTATATACTTCGTTTTATATCAATACTTTTTACCGTTTATGCCTTTTTAATCTTTATTGGCTTTATGCTGCTGATATTTCCGTTGGCGGTAATTGCCTCAATTTTTGGCAAAATAAGGGGTGGTAATTTCATTTACAGGCTTTGCCAGCTTTGGGCCGATTTCTTTTTACTAATGACTGGGGTATTTCACAGGAATATATACGAAGCGCCCCACGACCGATCGAAGCATTATGTATTTGTATTTAATCATATCTCGTATATGGATATACCGGTTATACTTAAAACTATACGTTGGCAGCATATAAGGGTATTGGGTAAGGCCGAAATGTCAAAAATTCCCATTTTTGGATTTCTGTACCGCTGTGCCGCTGTAATGGTTGAAAGGGGAGACGCTGAGAAAAGGGCCAGGAGTGTAGAGCAGCTTAAATCAGTATTGCGCAAAGGAATTTCTATTGTTATAGCTCCCGAAGGCACTTTTAACATGACGCATAAACCTCTGAAAGAATTTTATGACGGAGCTTTTAAAATTGCAATAGAAACGCAAACTCCCATAAAGCCCATTTTATTCCTGGATACTTACGACCGTATGGGTTACGAATCTGTATTTTCCATTAAACCCGGCAGGTCAAGAGCAGTTTACCTGCAAGAAATTGCGGTGGACGGACTGACTTTGGATGATGTGGATGTTTTGAGAGAACGGGTTTTTAAAATAATGGAAGAGAAATTGATTGAATATAAAGCAAGCTGGATAAAAGCAATTACCTAATAAAATAAAGACTTGGATTAACTTTAATTGTCAGTCTGAGGCACTCATAAAATGGTTTAAGCACTTTGTAAATGACAATATTTTTTTCTCAGCTTTGCTGAGAAAACGGTTTGCCACAAAGGCACAAAGGCACGAAGTAGAAAAATGCTACGCATTTTCCTTAGTGCCTTCGAGTCTTTGTGGCTAAATTCAATTTTGTAAAAATTGTTTACCAACCTTTTAAAATACTCGTCATTAGCTGCTTGTCGAAGATGGGACGCCATTGAATTTTAAGTTAATTGAAGAATAATAAGATGAGCACAGGATACGAAATACAATTTGCAGATGATTCATCTGGTTTTTGGGCAGAGATCATCCTTCCGCTGGCATTGCCTACAACTTACACGTACACCATTCCAACACAGTTTTTGAAAAGAGCTTTACCTGGCTGCCGGGTAGAAATTGTTTTTGGTAAACAAAAAAAATATGCCGGTATCATAAAATCGGTGTTGGATAAAAAGCCTCCTTATCCCACAAAAGAAATATTAAATGTGCTGGATGACGAGCCCATCCTGTATCCACAACAATTAAAACTGTGGCAATGGATGAGCGAATATTATATGTGCAGCGAAGGCGAAGTGATGGCAGCCGCATTGCCCACGCACTTTAAACTAAGCAGCGAAACTATTTTAATTTATAACGAAGAAATTGGCGAAGATTTTACGGATTTAAATGACGAAGAGTTTTTGGTGGCAGAAGCGTTGCTGCTAAAAAAAGAATTAAGGCTTACAGAAATACAGCAGATACTGGATATAACGCATGTTTATCCGCTGATAAAAAAACTGATAGACAAAAAAGTTTGCTTTGTTTGGGAAGCCATGGATGAACAATACAAAGTGAAGAAAGAAAGCTATGTTATTCTGAACCCGGAATATAGCAACGATGAAAAGATGGGAGAGTTGCTGAATAACTGGAACCGTGCGCCCAAGCAAATGGAATTGTTACTTGCATTTCTTCATCTGCAAAAAACCGAAGGCGATGTTATTCAAAGCGAGCTGCTTAAAAAAGCAGGAGCTTCGGCAGCGCAACTAAAAGGACTTACAGAAAAAAATATTTTAATTATAGAGAAGCGCTCGGTTGATCGTATTAAATCTCTGCCTAAAAATGTAGCAATCGATTTTGAGTTCAGCGCAGCGCAACAGGAAGCATCGGATAAAGTGGCAACCGCATTTGAATCTAAAAACGTTTGCCTGCTGCATGGTGTTACCAGCAGCGGCAAAACACAAGTGTATGTAAAACTGATTGAAAAATATTTTAAAGCCGGTCAGCAGGTTTTGTATTTGTTGCCAGAGATTGCTTTAACTACGCAGATCATCCGTCGCCTGCAAAAACATTTTGGCGGCAATATCACCATCTATCATTCCCGATTTAATAATAACGAACGCATTGAGCTTTGGAACAAAATACGCACCGGCGAAGTAAAGATCGTGTTGGGTGCAAGGAGCGCCCTTTTCCTGCCTTTTAAAGACCTTGGATTAATTATAGTGGATGAAGAGCACGATCCTTCATTCAAGCAGCAGGATCCAGCTCCCAGGTATAATGCAAGAGATGCAGCCATTTATTACGCATCGCTTTTTACCAACGTAAATACCGGTACAAGCGCAAAAGTTTTATTGGGCAGCGCAACGCCTTCCATTGAAAGTTATTTTAACGCCATGCACGATAAATATGCATTGGTGGAACTCAATGAACGTTTTGGCGGCATTAAATTACCCGAGATTGATATTATTGATACCCGGCAGGTAGTTCAAAAAGGTAAAGTGATGATAAGTCCGCAGTTGAAGGAAGCGATGCAAAAAGCACTGGCGAACGACAGGCAGGTTATCCTGTTTCAAAACCGGCGGGGTTACAATCCATATTTAATTTGCGGCACCTGCGGCTTTATTCCGCAGTGTACGCATTGCGATGTATCGCTTACGCTGCACAAGTACAGCAATAAACTGCATTGCCATTATTGCGGCAGTGTGTACCCCAAGTTAATTACCTGCCCGGCCTGCGGCACCAATAACTGGCTGGAGAAAAATTTTGGTACCGAAAAAATTGAAGAACAATTGGAAGAAGATTTTGCAAAGTATAAAATTGCCCGGATGGATGTGGACAGTGTGCGTGGCAAAACAGCACACGATAATTTAATTCAGTTGTTTGAGCAGCACCGGCTTGATATTTTGGTGGGCACACAAATGGTAGTGAAGGGACTCGATTTTGATAAGGTTAGCCTGGTAGGTATTTTAGATGCGGATGGTTTATTGGCCTTCGCCGATTTTAGGGTGAACGAACGGGCTTTTCAATTGATGGAGCAGGTGAGCGGCCGTGCCGGTAGAAAGAAGGAGCAGGGCAAAGTAATAATACAGGCAACTAATGTTAAGCATCCGGTTTTGCAGTTGGTACAGCAGCACAATTACAAACAGCTTTATGCAATGGAGATAGAAAACCGTAAGCAGTTTTTCTATCCGCCTTACAGCCGCATTATTTTGCTAACTTTAAAACACAAGGATAAAAATATTGTAACCGGCGCTGCGGAAAAGTTGACTACGTTGTTGAAACAGGATCTGAAAGATTTTATTGTTGGGCCGGCGGCACCGGTTGTAAACCGCATTCGTAACCAGTATTTAATGGAGATCTTAATCAAGTTACCTAAGGAGCCGGGTATGAGTTTACGGTACAAGGAAGCTATAAGAAACCACATAAACCTGGTAACCGCAGAGAAGGCTTTTAAGAGCGTAATGGTGATGGTTGACGTAGATAAAATGTAGGCCTGCCAAACTGGCAAATTTCGAATTATATCAATAAACTACAAAACGGTCATGATTGAAAAAAATATTTCAGTAAAATCTTACAATACATTCGGAATCAATGCTTACGCTGACTGGTTCACTACCTTCAATTCGGTAGAAGAATTGGGTAAATTGCTTGAATCTGGTCAACAAATTGCAAATAATCACCAAAACTCTATTTTAATATTAGGAGGAGGCAGTAACTTATTGTTTATCAGTGATTTTGAAGGAATTATTTTTAAAAATGACATCAAAGGAATACATATTGTTAAGGAAGATGCACATCATGTATATGTGCAGGCTGGTGCCGGAGAGAACTGGCATCAGTTCGTTTTATATTGTATTGAACATAACCTGGCTGGGGTTGAAAACCTTTCTCTTATTCCCGGCAATGTGGGAGCAACGCCCATGCAGAATATTGGCGCTTACGGTGTGGAGATAAAGGATGTGTTTTATTCGCTGGAAGCATATCATATTAAAGATAAGCGGATAGTAAACTTTACTTTAAACGACTGCGAATTTGGTTACCGGGAGAGTGTGTTTAAGCGGAAATTTAAAGGTCAGTTTGTTATTACCAGTGTTACCTACCGGTTAAACCAGGTGCCAACATTCAAAACATCTTACGGCGCTATTGAGCAGGAATTGAAAAAAATGGGGGTAAAGGAGCTAAGTATTAAGGCCATTTCGCAGGCAGTAATAAACATCCGCAGCAGCAAATTACCCGACCCGGCGGTTATTGGTAATGCAGGAAGTTTTTTTAAAAATCCGGAAATTGGTAGCCACGAATTTCACGAATTAGCAGGAATGTTTCCGGGCATTGTTGGTTACGATTTGCCGAATGGAAACGTAAAGCTTGCTGCAGGTTGGTTGATAGAGCAATGCGGCCCTTCGGCAGGCACAAGTTGGAAAGGTTACCGCAAAGGCGATGCTGGCTGCCACGAAAAACAGGCATTGGTTTTAGTTAATTACGGCAATGCAACAGGCCGTGAGATATTTGATTTGAGTGAGGAGATTTTGCAGAGTGTGAAAGCTAAGTTTGGGGTAATGTTGGAGAGGGAGGTGAATATTGTATAGTCACATTCTTCCAAAAGCCTGACCTATTTATTTTTAATTGATGTGTCGAAAAACTCCAGTTCCTTTTTACTTACCCATTTGATGAATTTGGAAATTTCTTCATGCTCCTTAATACGATCTACCGTATTATAGTAACGTTTAAGTTCCGTTTCTATGAAAACAGCATGCACTTTGGCCTGGCAAATTTTGTGCATGGGTACTGTCGGGCTATCCTTGCCGCCCTTGCTGGGTGGTA
>JBBRCM010000092.1:0-15237 GCA_038204855.1 Chitinophagales bacterium | reverse complement strand
ACTCTGTTGAGTACCGGAATGTCATGCTTTGGCCGTTGGAAAAGTCAGGGGAGATCAAATCATCCCGAAAGAAAATCTATGTTCAACAGCAACTGAGCATGTCATGTAATTCTCAGTTTTTAAATAATCGCCGCAAAGGTAGGTTAATTATTTTCATTTTTGGCATCTTACAGGGGTTTAAAATTTAATCCGGGCATTTAATCAATAAAAATTAAACTAAATTTGATTTTCGATATCTAAAACCAGCTAACTCAACCTGTATGTGCAAACACCTTCTATTAATTTGCTTTTTATTTATTGCCTTATTTGCAAAAGCCCAAACAGATTCTTTAAGTAAGGAAGATAAACGTTTACTGGACTCGATGTTTAAGAATGATGAGTTTATTAAGCTGATGACTAAGAAAGATAAGAACTATTTAGATGTAAGTATAGGTATTGGTAATGGAGCATTTAGTGAGCATAACAATGCTGCCAATGCAACGGGAGTTAACAAGCAACTGATTTACACACCGGCAGTAAATTACCGGTTAAAAAATGGTTTAAGTTTTGGAGTAGCCGCTTTTATTACAGGCGACAGCAGCAACAAACCAGAGATATACCAAACAGCACTTACAGCCGGTTATGAGTATTATGGAAAGACGATTAATGCAGGTGGCTCTTACACAAGGTACTTGAGTAACCAGAACAAATACAACAGTAAATCGCTTTACCAGAATGATTTGTATGGTAATGTAAAACTGGCTAAAGGACTTTTGCAACCAGGTATAAGTTTGGGTTATGCAGATGGTAAATACAAGGAATTAACTTATGTAAGTTTTAAAAGAATTATTCATTTGCCCAACCCGCCGCCCAATGGCAGGGATTCTGTAATCGTCATCAATGGAAAAGATTCAACCGATAATAAGACAAGTTATTTTTCTGTAGCGGCAACAGTTTGCCACGATTTTTATTTTTATAAACTATTCTCAAAAAAAGATGAACTGGATTTTACGCCTACGCTGCTGTTAAATATGGGCAGCGATAAATTAACGCAAACCCATACCAATAAGATATTTGACCGGCCTGCTTTCAGTAAAAATAAAAAATCTGATTACAGCAATAAATTCCAGGTTCAGTCTGTTGCAGCATCTTTTGATTTTACATACACGGTCAAAAAGTTTTTTATACAGCCTGTCTTTTATTTGGATTACTATCTTCCGGAAACGACGGAGAACCGGTTCAGCGCAATCTTTTCGGTGAACGCCGGGTTTTCATTTTAGCAGTTCTTGTCTTAACATAAGTTTGTAAATTTAAACAGCCTGTTGGCATATTACTTGGTGCATAGTTTACCAACTAAACATTTGTTATTTATGAAAACAAAACTCTTAATCCTTGCAATTCTCAGTATCACCGCAAGTGCAACACAAGCACAAAAAGTTCATGTTGGTTTTAAAGGCGGTGCAAACATCAACAAGCTTACCGGTAAATCTTTCGACGATCAGTTTTCTTTTGGCTACCATGTTGGTGGTTTTGTTTCGGTTGGGCTGGGCAAAAAATTTGCCATACAGCCCGAAATTTTATTTAACCAGATCAATGTAGACACATCCAGCAGTTACAGTACTATTTATCAATTTAATAAAGTAGATAAGGTGCAGTTAAAATACCTGAGTATCCCTATCCTGCTTAATTTCAAACCAATAAAATACCTTACACTGCAGGCCGGGCCTCAGTTTGGCATACTTACCAATAAAAGTAAAACCCTGGTGCAGAACGGAAAAGAGGCCTTTAAATCAGGCAACCTTAGTATGCTTGCTGGCGTGCAGGTAAACATATCGCACCTGAATGTTTATGCACGGTATGCAGTGGGCCTTAGTAATTTAAATGATATTGATAACAAAGAAAAGTGGAAGAGCCAAAGCATTCAGCTTGGTGTGGGGCTTACTTTATAATATTGACAACTTTGCCAATCTGATAACATCGGATTGGCAAAGTTTTTTTATGGACGTATGATGGTGAGAGAGCCATCGGCGTTCAGTTTTACAATCGCAGACGGTGAAGCTGCGGTTAAATCATCCTGGCGGTGTTGCACTATATAGTTAACACCGCTTTTTATTTCATAATCTACATCTTCAAAAATGGCTGGTGCCGGGTAGCCCGAAATATTTGCCGAGGTAGATACCAGCGGCTTTCCAAAACTATTGATAAGTTTTTTGCAAAACGGATCACTGGTTAGCCGTATGCCAATGGTTCCATCGGCCTGTATCATATTTTTTGCAAGGTTCGTGCCGCCTTCATAAATAAACGTGGTGGGCTTATGTATGCCTTTTATGTAATCAAATATTTTTGGGTTGGGTTGCGTAACATATTTGGTAATCTCGTTTTCATCTGCCATTAAAACAATCATACTTTTTTCATCCGATCGTTTTTTAAGCGCATAGATTTTTGCAACCGCACCGGCATTTGTGGCATCGCAGCCAATACCCCAAACGGTATCGGTAGGGTAGAGTATTATCCCTCCGGAATTCAAAACCGTTATTGCTTCTTCAATATCACTGTCAAAGTTCATATGCATAAATTAAGTTAAAACATTGGTTACTGCCGATACAATGATGTTTTCATCAAGTCTTATTAAACATTCGGGTACGCCATAAACCTTACAGGTATTGCTTACGCAAGGCTCGCAGGGTAATTGCCCCAGCCTGATTATGGTGCGCTTATTTTTATTGTAAGGTGCAGTATTGTTTTCGTTACCGGCACCAAATAGAACAACGGTATGCACACCCAGTGCATTGGCCACATGGGCAGGGCCGCTGTCGGTGGTTAACACAGCAGCGCTGCCTGCAAATAACTGCATCAGTTCTGGTAAATTTGTTTTGCCTGCTTTGCTGCTGATATTGGTTTTATTGGGCAATGAATTATACACTTCTTCCACAAAAGCAGCTTCCTTATTACTGCCCACCAAAATTATTTCATTATTTATTTTACTACGCACCGCAGCAATAATGCTGATGGCTTTTTCTTTGGGTAACCTGCGTGATGAGGCTTCTGAATTGATATTGATGATGAGGGCACTGGTTTTTTCTGCAACAGGCAATTGTAAGTTAACAGGTGGCACGGGTATTTCTTTTTTGGTAAATTGTTTTAAAAGATTAACATATTCCTCCACCCGATGTATGTTTTTTTGCCGGGTATATGAGTGAGTTAAAAAGACAGACCGCAATTCTTTTTTAAAACCAACTCTTTGCCGGGCAGCGATGGCCCGGCCCATTATGGCCGAGGAAAAGGAATCGGGCAGGCAAAAGAAAAGATCATATTTTTTTTGTGCGGCAATCATTTTCCCAAAGCTCCATGCTCCCGAAAGTCCTCTATATTCTTCTTTTGAAAAAATAAAACCCTGCCCGTGTGCGGGAAAATGATCCAGTAGGAAATCAATACCCTTTTTGGCAACCAGGTCAATAGTTGCAAGGGGATATTCATTTTTTACCGCCTGTACAAAAGCCGTACTCATAACCATATCTCCCAGCCAGTTGGGCAAACGAATGAGGATGTTCATGGGTGTAAAATACATTCAATTTTAAATATGCACATGCCAAAGCACAAATTAATTAAGTTTGCAAAAAACAATAGCATGGAATTAAAAGAACAGATACTGGCTGCATGGGCCAATCGTGATTTATTAAAAGAGGAAGTTTATGCCAATGCTGTAAGGGCAGTTATTGAAGAAGTAGACAAAGGCCGGTTAAGAACCGCAGCACCCTCCGATGCAGGCTGGCAGGTTAACGAATGGGTAAAGCAGGCCATACTTATGTACTTTGCAATACAGCAAATGGAAACTTTTACCTTACCACCTTTTGAGTTTTACGATAAAATGAAACTGAAATCGGATTACGCATCGCTGGGTGTAAGGGCTGTGCCACATGCGGTAGCAAGATATGGAGCATTTTTGGGCCGCAATGTGGTATTGATGCCCAGTTACGTAAATATTGGGGCCTATGTAGATGAGGGTAGCATGGTAGATACCTGGGCAACCGTGGGTAGTTGTGCACAAATTGGCAAGGGCGTACACCTGAGTGGTGGCGTGGGTATTGGCGGAGTACTTGAGCCGCTGCAGGCCAGCCCGGTAATTATAGAAGACGGATGTTTTATTGGCAGCCGCTGCATTGTGGTAGAAGGGGTAAGGGTAGAGAAGGAGGCTGTGCTGGGTGCTAATGTTGTGCTTACTCAATCAACCAAAATTATAGATGTGAGTGGTGATACCCCAATGGAAATGAAAGGTATTGTGCCGGCCCGCAGTGTGGTGATACCAGGCAGCTATACCAAAAAATTCCCGGCAGGTGAGTTTGGTGTTGGCTGTGCATTAATTATTGGCAAGCGCAAACCCAGCACCGATCTTAAGACCAGTTTAAATGATGCCTTAAGAGATTTTAATGTTTCGGTTTAGTCCGTTATATTTGCAGCCCGATAATGGTTAATCCGTTAATCAGTTAATACGTTAATTAGTTTTACGTCTATACAAATTAACTAATTAACGGATTAACATCAAAATGCCCAGATGGCGAAATTGGTAGACGCACTGCCTTCAGGTGGCAGCGTTCGCAAGGATGTGCAAGTTCGAATCTTGTTCTGGGCACCTGAAAGACTCAAGCTAAACGCTTGGGTCTTTTTTGTTTTAAAAGATCCTTTTAACTCTATCTGAAATTGGTTCTAATAATCAATTTTAAAAGATTACTGGCTCTGTTTACATTTGCACATGCCAAAACCCGTTATCTGCATCGGTGCATCGTTTATTGATGAACTTTTTCATGCAAAAGAAGAAATGCTGCTGGCAACCACCATTGATGCCGTGGTTACAAAAACAGCCGGTGGCGTAAGCCGTAATATTGCACACCAGTTATCCTTATTGGGGGTTCCGGTACAGCTCATCAGCGTATTTGGCAACGACAGCGATGGCGACTGGCTAAAACGGGTTTGCAGCGAAGCAGGTGTACGATTAGAGGCATCCATCACAAAAGAAGGTTTATCCGGAAAATATACAGGTATCCTTAATGTGGATGGATCTTTGTTCACTGCCTTTTTAACCAACGCGGCCATGCAACTGATAACGCCCGAACATTTGCAAAGATATAAAGACCTTTTAGGCACTGCATCTTATTTATTGGCCGATGCCAATATAAATGTAGATACGGCCGAATGGTTACTTGCCTTCAGCAATGAAACGGGTATTCCCTTTGTAATTGAACCGGTATCAGTGCCACCGGCAAAAAAATTCAGAGATGTAAACCTGGATGGGTTGTTCCTAATAACACCCAACGAAGACGAACTACCTGTGCTATGCAATAAAAATGCTTTTTTTACGCAACAGCAGATAGAAGAATTACTGAACCGAGGTATAAAAAACATCTGGCTGCATAATGGCAAGCACGGCTCGGCATTGTATAGCAGAGAAAAATCTATTACCCTGCATGCACCGGTTATTGAAGTGATTGACTGCACGGGTGCCGGTGATGGATCTTTATCAGGCTATATTTTAGGAAAATATCTTGGTAAAGATGATATGGAATGTTTAAAACTGGCACATACTTTATCGGTAGAAATTTTGCAGGTAAACGGTGCCATTGCCACCCATCTTACGCAGGAAAAACTATTACAACTCGTAACAAAATATTATCCCGGTTAATGAATCCTTTTTTAGAAATTAAACCCGAAATACAGGAGGCACTGGTAAATGGCAGGCCTGTGGTGGCTTTGGAGTCAACCATTATTGCGCATGGCATGCCTTACCCAAAAAATGTGCAAACGGCATTGGCGGTTGAAGAAGTGGTGAGGGCAAACGGAGCAATACCCGCAACCATTGCCATCTTTAATGGTAAATGTCATGTTGGACTTACCGGAGACGAACTCGAATATTTTGGTAACGCAAGAGACGTTTGGAAAGTAAGCCTGCAGGATATGCCGTTTGTTATCAGCAAAAATTTATACGGTGCTACTACGGTTGCTGCCACCATGCGTATTGCATCTATGGCCGGCATAAAAATTTTTGTTACCGGCGGCATAGGTGGTGTACACCGTGGTGCCGAAAAAAGTATGGATATATCTGCCGACCTTACAGAAATGGGCCAAACATCTGTGGCTGTTGTATCGGCAGGTGTAAAATCTATTTTAGATATTGGGCTAACCCTGGAATATCTGGAGACAAAAGGAATACCCGTTGTATGTTTTGGGCAGGATCAATTCCCAAGTTTTTATTCAAGTAAAAGCGGATTTAAATCTCCTTTACGTTTAGATACTGCAGCAGAAATTGCTAAGATGATTGATACCAAATGGAAGTTAGGATTAGCAGGTTCTGTATTAATTGCCAACCCCGTGCCGCAGGAATATGAAATTGCGGCTGATGAAATGGAGATACATATTGAAAGCGCACTGCAGGATGCCAAAGCAAAAAATATTTTGGGTAAAGAAATTACACCTTTTATATTAAAGTACATTGCCGAACACAGCGGTGGTGAAAGCTTAGAAACTAATATTGCCCTGATAAAGCACAATGCAAAACTGGGGGGCGCTTTAGCCGTTGCTTACAGTGCCTTAGATTAATGGTTTATTTTTTTTAAAAAAAAGTACGAGGGGATGAACCTGTCATTACAAATTGCAAAACATTTCCGTGAAGTACATGTTGGTGGAAACTGGACTTCAGTGAACCTGAAAGAAAGCCTGGAGGGAGTAAGCTGGAAACAGGCAGTAACAAGCATTTATGGGTTAAACAGTATTGCCGTGCTGGTTTACCACATGAATTATTATGTAAGCATGGTGCTGAAAGTATTTGAAGGACGACCACTGGATGGCCACGATACACTAAGTTTTAACCTGCCGCCAATTGCCAGTGAAGATGACTGGAAAAGACTGGTATATAAAACCTTCACCGATGCGGAAAAACTTGCCGGCCTTGTTGAACAACTGTTGGAAGATGAATGGGGCGAAACCTTTTGGACGAAAAATATGGCAATTATTACCGCAACGTTCATGGTATTATTGAGCATACCCACTATCACCTGGGGCAAATAACGCTGATAAAAAAGATGCTGTTACACGAGACGGCTTAACTAATATAATTTCAGCCTCCCCGTCGGGATTATGCCATGCAACCAATTTCATTTAATTTTGTTCTTACAAAAAAACGCTTTCGATGAAAAAACAATTTATAACCCTGGGCCTTGCATTGGCTCTTTGCTTTCAGTTAACAGCACAAACTTATAAAATTGACACTTCAACCATAACTTTCGAAAACGTTAACCGGCCCTGCTTTACCGTAAAGTATGATGCATCGCCCAAAACCGTTAAAAAAGCATGGGACGACTATTTTAGAAAGACTTACGATGTAAAAGTTAAAGGCATTGGCTTTTTAACAAATAAAGAAGTTATCACTGCTACAGATATAAGCCTGGTTGCTGTTTCGGATAAAAGGATGAACATGTATGCCAACGTAGTTGATGCACCGGGCGAAAGATCGGAACTGAGTTATTTTATGAGCTTTGGGTATGATTTTTTTATTGGTCCCGAAAACTATCCGGCAGAATTTACTGCTATGAAAAAAATACTGAATGATTTTAGTGTTGAGTTTTTAACCGATTTTTATTATTTAGAAGCATCCCATATGACCAGAGAAATAAAAGGTCTGGAAAAAGACATCAGTAAAAACAATAAGAGTATTAAAAAGAATATCAAAAAGGGCGGTAAAGAATCTAAAGAAGTTGCCAGCGGTTTAGGTGCAAAAAATATTTCGCTGCAGATGGAGAATGACCAGAACAAAAGAAAGATTGAGGAAATGAGCAAAGCAATAGATGACATCAAAATAAAACAGGCCGGTGTAACCCGCAATTAGGCTTACATTTTTTAACGGTTTAAATATTTGTTTAAATGCCCCGGCAATATACACCGGGGCAGTTTTTATTTTACTTCATTAGCTTTTAAAACTCTTATCAGGTTACCGCCGAGTATTTTTGTTATATTCTTTTTGCTGTAGCCTCTTTCAACCAATGCTTTTGTAATTAGCGGATATGTTGTAACATCATCGAGTTGTGCCGGCGTAAGGTTTATGCCGTCAAAGTCGGAGCCCAGGCCAACATAATCTGCACCAACCAATTTCACGATATAATCAATATGGTCAATAAGCAGTGATAAAGTCGGGCGTATTGTATTTGCTTCGTCGGCATACTTGCTAAACAGGTAATCCATTGTGTAAAAATCACCCATACCACTTTTTATGAGTGAATCGTTTTCTGCACCATGCATTTTTAAAAAAGCAGTTTCTTTTTTACCAAAACTGCTGTCAATAAAGCCCGGATTAAAATTTACCTGTATGACGCCACCGTTTTTTGCAATTGCCTTTATCTGCTCATCTTTTAAATTGCGCCGGTGTGGCACCAGGCTGTAAACTGAACTGTGCGATGCAATGATTGGTTTTGTGGTAATTGCAATTACATCCCAAAAAGTCTGGTCGCCGGCGTGGCTCACGTCTATCATCATGCCAAGCTGGTTCATGCGTTGCACCACTTGTTTGCCGAATTCTGTAAGCCCCTTTTTTCCTTCGGAATTTAATGCACCTCCTTTGCTTGGGTTTGGGTTAACTTCATTGGCTGCACTTGTAGCCCAGGATGGCGCTATGTTATGCGTTAAGGTTAAATACCTTGCACCACGTTTAAATAAGGAGTCTAATTTATTGAGATCATCTTCTATCATGTGGCCACCCTCCACGCCAAACATGGCGGCAATCTTATGTTGCTTAACTGCTTTTAATAGTTCATCATAACTGAAAACTTTTACTATTTTATCCGGGTTGCGTGCCGCCACCGCATCAAGGCTATCCATTTCCCGGTTGGCATAGGCAAATGAGTTTTTTAAATCACCATCGCAATACACAGAAAATATTTGCACATCCAGTCCGCCTTTTTCCAACGGTTTAAATCGCTGTGTGTTTTACCGGAGAGTTCCTGATCAAATACGATTCCTTTATCGGCAGCCTTCATCAGTATGTCGTTATGCGTATCTACAACAATTGCTTTGGCATGAATTCTTTTATACGATTGTGCATAACCATTGTATGCCAGCAAACAAATAACGGCTGCGATGAATAATCTTTTCATGTTTAATTGTTTTGGTTGTTTTCTTTTTCTAACTGCTCAATTGTTTTCTTCGCCGCCGCCAATCGTATCTTTTTATTCTTCTCTACCAGTTTAGCCGTCGCCCATTTTTCCACTTTATGATGAAGTGGAACTAATAATGCTGCAATACAAACCAGTGTCAGCAACATCAGCACCGGGGAGTGGCTGGTTATTTTTTCTAAAAATGGATGCAATAATAAATTGAGAAATTCAAATATAATTAACAGAGCGATCACTCCTAAAAACTCTATGAGTTTGGTATTGGTAATAATACTGCGGCTGAGTAATAAAAAGATAATGATGAAACTGATGATGCCAAATGCAATTAATACGAATTGAATATTTTGTTTGCTTTCTTCGTTAGCTTTTATTTTTTCTTCTGCAACTTTTTGTTGACGAATTTCATCTTCAAAGGTCATCAGTTGGGTTTGCTGAATTGCTTTGGCATTAAATAGACTGTCATTGGTAATTCTAAAAAGTTCGGAATATTTAAATGCACTGTCTACATTCGTTTTTCGGTAAATATCCAATAACAGCTTTGCTGGCTTAGTACGATTGTTGGCAAAGTCGGTAGATTCTACTGCGGCTATTGCTCTTTTTGCATATACTATGCTTGAATCTATTTGATTAATAGAATAGAAGTACTGTGCTTTAGATGTTAATGCCCAATTTAATTGCCTGAGTGATTTAGTTTTAAAACATTCTTCTATTACCATGTCAAAATATCCAATGGCTATGGCATTGTTTCCCATTTTGCCATTTATGCTTCCGAGGTTTATAAGTGTATAACTGATAAAATCGAAATATTTTATTCGCTGGCAAAGTTCATAGTCTTTTTGAGCATACATCAGCGCAGAATCAGTCTGGTTTAAAGCCAGGTAACATTCGGCGAGGTTCTGAAAACTCCATGTAATTGCCTCTTGATATTTTGCCTTTTCACCCGCTTCTCCTGTTGCAGTATAAAATCGAATCGCTTTAGGATAATCAGCCAGATATTTATAAATATGGCCAGCAAATACATTTGAAATAGCAAGCAATTTATTATTACCAGTCGCTTCAGACATTTTTTTTCCTTCCAATACTTTTTCTAAACCTTTTTCGAAATTGCCAATCATGCCATGCATTTTGCCTATATAAGATATGCCGTAGAACTCTGCAATCCTGTCCTTATTTTTTTTACCATATTCAACCAGACTTTGACCATATTTCAATCCCAAAATAGGATCAGTTTCACCGATTAACACCAGGGTACTATAAATGATATAAAGACGTTTATTATCATCTTTTTCTAAAGAAATTTTTTGAATCATTGAATCGATTCCTGCAATTTGAGAAAACGAAGATTGCAGTGTTAATAACAAAACGGAAAATACCAGGAGTTTCTTCATATTGATTTATTTATTGTCATTTTCCAACTGCTCAATTGTTTTCTTAGCGGCCGCCAACCGTATCTTTTTATTCTTCTCCACCAATTTAGCAGTAGCCCAATTTTCTATTTTATGATGAAGCGGAACCAGCAATGCCGCAATGCAAACCAATGCCAGCAACATCAGCAGCGGGGAGTGGTTTGTAACTTTTTCTAAAAAAGGATGAAGTAAGAGGTTGAGAAATTCAAAAACGATCAATAAAGCAATTACTCCCAAAAACTCAATGGCTTTTGTATTGGTAATAAAGCTGCGGCTGAGTAATAAAAAGATAATGATGAAACTGATGATGCCAAATGCAATTAATGCGAATTGAATATTTTGTTTACGTTCATCACTGGCCTTTATTTTTTCTGCTGCTAATTCTTGTTGGCGCATTTGCTCACGGAAACTCATGGCTTCCATGTTTCTTGTTTTATCCATGCTGTAAAGCGAATCTTTTGCTGTCATCGCCAAACGAAAATATTTATTTACGCTGTCCTGATTTTTGGTTTCTTCAAAACTTTTATAGAGATATTCATACGAACGCATGGTTTGTTCTCTGGAGCCTAACGGGCCGGTTATTTGAATTGACAGGTGTGCATAATAATTTGCACTGTCATATTGTTTGATAGCGAGGAAGGCCTGGGCAAAATCATTATTTACATAAGCAATACCAAAACTATTCTGTTCTTTCTTCCTGGTTAAATAATATCCCATCGATTTTCGTAAAAAAGGTATTGCAATATCGTATTCATTAGCTGCCATATAATTTTCGGCTAAGGTGCTCAGGGAAATAGGAAGCAGTTCATAATCTTTATTCTCCGTATCAATGGTAACAGCTTTTTGAGCATACAGTAATCCCGAATCAGGCATTATTGCCAGAGCATAAACAACACTGATATCGTTGTATATGCCCGACAAACTTTTCTTTGCGTCAGTAGTTTGCGCCAAAGGAATTGCTTTTTTTAAATAGTTTAAGGATTGTTCATAATTTTTAGCAGTTAGAAAAGCCATGCCAATTACATGATTTGAATTCATAATACCATAAGCATCTTGTCGTTTTTCAAAACGGGATAAGATAGGGGCAGCCAGGTTTAATGCAGCGGAGTAATCTCCTTTGAAAAGTAATGAATAAGCAAGATATAATTCTGCATAATCGGCACCAACCACATCGTTTTGTTTCTTAAGCCATGTAAACAAATCCACTGCATGAGCGATTGTGATGCTATCTGCAAATGAAACTTTAATCATATCCAGATAAGTATACAGGCATCGTCCTTTTTCTTCATCGGTTTTTGTAAGGCGATATTTTGTTTTCAGGCTGTCGGGCATGGGCTGGCAGTATGCAACAGTTGCACAGCAAAAAACAAACAGGCAAAGTATTATTCTTTTCATGCTTAATTATTTTTATCTCCTTCCAATTTCTCAATCGTCTTCTTCGCCGCAGCCAGCCTTATCTTTTTATTCTTTTCCACCAGTTTAGCCGTTGCCCATTTTTCTATTTTGTGATGTAAGGGAACCAACAAAGCTGCAATACAAACCAACGCCAGCAACATTAAAACAGGGGAGTGGTTGGTAACTCTTTCTAAAAAAGGATGCAGCAATAAATTTAAAAATTCAAATACAATCAGCAAAGCAATCACTCCCAAAAACTCAATCATTTTTGTATTGGTAATAAAACTGCGGCTGAGTAATAAAAAAATGATGATGAATGTGATGATACCGAAAGCGATTAAAGCGAATTGAATATTTTGTTTGCGCTGCTCTGCTTCTTCTGATTTTTTTGCAGCGTCTTCTATGCTACGTAATTGCTCTTTAAAGGTCAATGCCTGAATGGTATTTAGGTTAGCCTGATTAAAAATCTGTTCTCGTAATTGAGACTCCACTTTTGAATAATAGTAAGCACTGTCGGTGTTATTCAGCTTATCAAACAACTCTTTTTTATAGCCGGTAGCTATTAATTTAAAATTCAAATTCTGGGTTTTACAGGATAATACCCATAACTTTTCAACCTGTAATTTGGCTTCAGCCATTCTGTTATTCATAAAAAGAAAAGGAATATATCTTTGATAGAACCCCATCTTTCTGCTTTCATTTTTTACTGAATCAGCTAAAATAAGTGCCTTATTAAAATACACATCAGCCAGGGCATTCTCATTCAATTTTGAATTGACTGCACCTAGTAAATGCAATGTCTGCAATTGGTAAGTAGGGAGTTTCAACCTTTCGCTGGTTTGTAATGCTGCCTGTGCATAGTATAAGGCAGAGTCCAATTGATTTTTCTCCATAAAAGCAATCCCCATATTTCTTTGATACTGCACAAGCATGTAATCGTATTTGGATGAAGTTTTATCTGGCAGGTTTTCTCCGCCCTTCTTGTTAAATTTAAAAAAATCATCTATATTTTTAAGGTAGTAATATATTGTTGCTATGTCAAAATACAGAGAACTTATTCTTCGCTTGTCGTTAAATTTTTCAGCCAAAGGCAAGGCCTTAAAGTAATATTCAAGTGAGGTGCTGTTATCTCCTTTACTTCCAGCAAAATAATATCCAATCCAGTTATAACTGATGGCAAGCAGTGAATCATTTTTTAATTGTTGCGCTATCTGAAGCAGATCAATACATATTGCAGAGTCAATATTGGTGGTGGAATAAGAATCTATGGTTTCAAGATATTTTATGGTTTGGGTGAAACGCTCCCTTGGGTTGTTGTAACGGGCTAAAGCAGCTTTTGCATTATCTGGGTTAATGTTTTGGGCAAAAACTGTTTGTACACTTGTTATAAAACAAAAGAGGGTTATTATTTTTTTCATTTTTAATTAGTTGAGTTGTTATCGTTTTCCAATTGCTCAATCGTTTTCTTCGCCGCAGCCAACCGTATTTTTTTATTCTTCTCTACCAATTTAGCTGTTGCCCATTTTTCTATTTTATGATGTAATGGAACCAGCAATGCTGCAATACAAACCAATGCCAGCAACATCAAAACAGGGGAGTGGTTGGTTACTCTTTCTAAAAAAGGATGCAGCAGTAAGTTGAGGAATTCAAATACAATTAATAAAGCTATTACCCCTAAAAATTCAATCAACTTGGTATTGGTAATAAAACTGCGGCTAAGTAATAAAAAGATAATGATGAATGTAATGATGCCGAAAGCGATTAAAGCGAATTGAATGTTTTGTTGACGTTCTTCATTTTCTTTTATTTTTTCTGCTACGAGTTCCTGCTGCCGCAGATCCTCTTCAAAGGTCATTAAAAGAATTTGCTGATTGGTTTTGCTGCTGGTTAACGAATCGTTGGCTGTTTTTAAAACCTTTGCATATTTTAATGTGCTATCACAATTTGTTTTTTCATAGATATCAGTAAGTAGCTTTGCCGGTTTACTGCTCAAGTAAAAGAAGGCAGTATTGTTTACCGCTGCAATCGCTTTTCTTGCATAGAAGGCGCATGAGTCTGTTTGATTATTTCGCTGAAAATGCTCGGCCAAACTTGTGTATGCCAGATTGAGGTACCTGATATTAGCGGTGCCTGCACTTTGGTTGATGGCCATATTAAAATAACTGATAGCTAGTGGGGCATTGCCAAGTTTACTGTGTACACCACCCAGGTTTACAAATACATAACCATTATTGAAAATAACTTTTAGTCGCACAAAAATTTCATAAGCCCTTTGTGAATACATCAGCGATGAATCTAAATTATTGGTAGCCAGGTAAACAGCCCCCAGGTTAGAAGGGGCCCAGGCTTTTATTAATTCATTTTTTCCTTTATCGGCATGTGCTGTTGATGATAGGTAAATACTGGCAGCCTTATCATATTCTTCTCTGTCTTTATAAATATGTGCTGTTTGATTTTCTGCAAAAGCCAATACAGACAGATTGTTAGTTTTTTCGGCAGTAGCGATGGCTTTATGATGATAATCGAGTGCTTTAATACTGTTTCCCAGCAGCCGGTATCCCTGCCCTAAAAAAGAATATGCAACCGTCATTTCAACATTCCTATTTCCACTTTTTGATTGGTTTAATATTTTTAATCCTGTTTCAATACCCCATTGAGGGTTGTTATTAATTTCTGTAGCTACCATGCTAATGAGCAAATCAAATTTTTTATCGTCATCTTTTTCTGCTGCCACTTTTTGAAGTATGGAATCTACGTTTGGCTTTTGGGCAAAAGCAGTTTGCATACTTGCAACAAAACAAAAGAGAGTTATTATTTTTTTCATAAATCTGTGATTTTATTCCATTTATTTTATACGGTTATACTTCTTCAACACATCCATCACTAATTTATGTGGTAGCGCATAAGATTTATTGCCATTGATACCTTCCATGGTTTCTGCCGCTACCATTGCATTGATGATTGCTTCTTCCGTTGCCTGAATGGTAGCTTCAAATAATGGATTTATTTCATCGTTGGGCAATACATCAACCATTGTAAAATCTTTCCGCTGAAAAGCAGTTGGGTTAGCAGTAGAGAAGGCGATAAAAATATCGCCGGAACCATTTGTTCCCTGTCCGCCCACTTGCCCGATTCCTAATGAAACCCGTTGAACAATTCTTTTTAACTGGTGCGGTAAAACCGGGGCATCCGTAGCAACAACCACGATAATAGAACCATCACCCGGCTGATAAGAAGGGGGCGCTTTGAATTCATTGTTCAAAGTGTCAATTAATGCTGCACCAACCGGCACACCTGCAATG
>JBBRCM010000091.1:0-15478 GCA_038204855.1 Chitinophagales bacterium | reverse complement strand
AGTTAAAGTTGGAAATTTAACAGCAGGACCAGTTTGGTTCGCTAAAAGACCAGACGAAGCATGGAGTAAAGGAATGATAGGTTCAATGGATAAAGTAGTGAAAGGAGCAATTGGTGGTTCCTTTTTACAATATTTTAAAGTTTCAATTGACTATAATGGCGAATTAATAAAATTTGAACATTAATAGTTGCAGTTGTTTCCAAGACAAGCACGAACGTACAACATTAAGAACAATAGCCGAAAGTCCCAACTGGCGCAGATATGCAGGTTAGAAAAGTGCGTTGACGTATCTGTGCCAGATAATACAGCCAGCAACAGCACCGCACCTTTTAATAACCAACACACTTAAAAAGCCTTAGACTGCTGTTCAATTAATTTCACTTTGTTTGCAAAAGATGTTCTGCCATTACCAAATCAACCGGCCTGGTAATCTTAAAATTATTTTCCTCTCCCTGCACCAGTTGCACTTTTAAACCAAAGGCTTCTACCACGGTTGCTTCATCGGTAAATTTATCTTTATAATCTATCTGGTAGGCGGATAATAAAATTTTACTGTGAAAGGTTTGCGGGGTTTGTACCAGCTTTATGGATGTTCTGTCCAGCGCTTCGTTGCCCTCATCTGTAATAATGCGCACACTGTCTTTGCAGTCTATAACCGGTATAGCCGAGCCTGTCTCCATCGCAGCATCACAGCATTTGCGGATAAGATCTACACTTACCAAACAACGCACGGCATCATGTACAAAAACAATTCCTTCGTCCTGTACCAATTGCAATCCGTTTTGTACCGAGTGAAACCGGGTGCGGCCACCAATGGTTATCTGTATGCGGTTGTAATCAAAGAACGCATCAATGATCTCCTGGCCGGCAGCAACATGTTCTTCGGGTAAAACAAGTATAATCTGCAGATCATCGTACGCCTGCAGA
This sequence comes from Chitinophagales bacterium, assembly GCA_038204855.1. Lineage (GTDB taxonomy): Bacteria > Bacteroidota > Bacteroidia > Chitinophagales > Chitinophagaceae > Ferruginibacter. The sequence goes on along the minus strand of JBBRCM010000091.1, from coordinate 14,551 downwards.
AAAGAGTTGATGGTATAATACAAAACCGGTTTACCCTGTAATAACAAAAATTGTTTGGGTGTTGTATTGTTCATGCGGGTTCCGGTTCCCCCGGCAACAATAACGGCAATTTTTTTCATGTGTTGTATTTACTTGTCAGGCCACTAATCAGACACTTATAAAAAACATTTTTTTAAAAAGTGGCCAGAGAAGTATTTATGATTTAAATAAAAATAAGGATGTTGGCAGTGGGATGATTCACATCAGACTCTCATCATGAACGTGTCTGGCCACTGGTAAGCGCTTTTGTTTTGGTATTACCATACTTAGTGGCCTGACACGGAGGCCTGCGATAAGTGTCTGGCCACCGGTAAGTGCTTTTGTTTTGGTGGCACCGTGCTTAGTGGCCTGACACTTTAGTCCTTATAAATTCCAATAATTTTTTCTCCCAAACTATTCTTCATCCCGCGGTACATACCGGCACTGTTGAATATCATGGATACGTTCCCTTTTGCATCCACACCAATCATGCCGCCCTCTCCATCCATCTTTACCAGTTTTACATTCACCACTTCATTCATGGCTTGCTGTAAATTCATGCCCTTGTATTCCATCAGGCAGCTTACATCATGCGCCGCTACAGCACAAATGAACGGCTCTCCATGGCCGGTACAGCTTATGCCACAGGTTACATTGTTTGCATAGGTACCGGCACCAATTAAGGGGCTGTCGCCAATGCGGCCGTACTTTTTGTTGGTCATGCCGCCGGTACTTGTTGCTGCAGCAATATTGCCCTGGCTGTCGCAGGCCGCGGCACCCACCGTACCAAATTTTTTATCTTTCATTAGTTCCTCCACCCCTTTGTGTGTATGATCCAGCGAATAATTATCGCTGTCTCTTATTTCCTTCCACTGGTCGTAACGGAACTGCGAGAAAAAATATTCATCGGGTTCCAGTTTTATCCCCTGCTTGATGGCAAAATCATTGGCACCTTTACCGCTTAAAAAAACATGGTTGCTGTGCAGCATTACTTCGGTGGCCAGTTCGATAGGGTTACGCACGTTACGTATGCCTGCTACCGAACCTGCAGCCATATCTTTTCCATCCATGATGGCGGCATCCATTTCCTGTAAACCTTTTTTTGTAAATACAGAACCACGGCCTGCATTAAAGAGCAGGTTATCTTCAAGCACAACAATAGAGGCTTTGACTGCATTTACTGCAGAGCCACCTTCTTCCAAAACAGCATATCCTGCTGCCAGTGCATCTTCCAGCCCGGTTATATAAGCCTTTTCCAGTTCGGGTGTCATATCTTCTTTAAGTATGGTGCCGGCGCCGCCGTGAATAGCCAATGAGAATTGTTGCATACGTGTTGGTGAGTATTTAAATGTTGCTCAAAAATATCTAATTTCCCTGCATAAACCATCTACAATTTTATTTCATGTTTAAAAGAAAATTATCTGTTAGTGATTTACTACTCATCGTTGTAAATCTTATTCCACTGTATGGCGTTTGGTTTGAGGGATGGAATGCTTCGGAAGTATTTTTGGTGTATTGCTTAGAGACAGTGATTATTGGTGTGGTGAACGTGCTTAAAATGGCATGTGTAACCATTTTTGTAAAGAAGACCGACACCTGGGAAAACGGCGGAAGCAGTACAATGGTTAGCGGCTGGTTTTTTATTTTCTTTTTTATAGTTCATTACGGTTTTTTTGTTTTTGTACAAACGCAGATATTTTTTAGCGTAAGCGGTATGATACCTGACCGTGCAATGCTGGGCAGTTACGCACAGATACCGGCCCTTTTAGGCGATAATGGTAAACTACTGCTGCTGATATTTATTGCTTACTACACGGTGCAGACCTTCTTTGATTTTTTTGCAACGGGGAAATACAAAATTATATCCATGGGCAGGCTGATGTTTGAGCCTTACATGCGGATATTTGTGCAGCAGTTTGTGGTTATACTGGGTAGTATTTTTTTAAGCTTTGGCGCAGGCAAAGTATTTATTTTGATTTTTGTGATTGCAAAAATATTTTTTGAGTTGTTTATTAACTTCAACAGGTTGCTTGAAATTGTGGAGAAAAGGGAGCGGTTGAAAAAGGAACGGGAAATGAGAAATTGAGAAGCTGTAAATTTATCCAAGAAATTTGCTATGCAAATTAATTTGGATTTTTCAGCCACCAATGACGCTAAACTTCACGAATAATTCGTGTTCATTCGTGTATTGAGTTTGTCGAAATTTTCGTAGCTAAAAAAATGGTGGTTTTAGATTCATTTTTAAACTGCCTCTAAGCTAATAATTTTTTACACTCGTTAACCAGCAGTGTTTTATTAATAGCCACCGTACCTACTTCTTCACAAACCAAACCACCAGCTATATTGGCTATTTCTGCCATCAGCTTTGCATTGGCTGTTGCAGCAAAAACAAGTGCAGCAACAGCTATTACCGTATCGCCTGCACCGCTTACATCTGCAACGCTGCGGATATGTGTAGGTATAACGGATGCATCATTTTCCTGCTGATCCACAGGATGCTGTGCATAAAAAACCCCTTTTTCAGATAATGTGATAAGCGAAATGCGGTGTTTAAGTTTTTCCTGCAACAGCAAATGCATATCTTTTAGTACACTTATGTCTATGTCGTCTCTTAAAATATTCAATCCTTCTTTTACTTCTTTAAGGTTGGGCTTAAAAATATCAACGCCTTCGTAAGCAAAGAAATTTTTTCGTTTGGGATCAACTGCTGTAATAATCTGGTGCTTTTTACATAGCGTAACAATCCGTTTGATTACATTTTCAGTAAGTACGCCTTTGTTATAATCTTCGAGTATTACCACGTTTGGATTTTCTGCTGCAATATAATTTTCAAAAGCATACAGCAACCGGTCTTCGTCGGCGGCTGCCATATCATTGGCCATTTCAGCATCAAGCCGCATCATATGCTGGTTGCGGCTTATAATGCGGATCTTGTTGGTGGTGATGCATTGCTCACTATGCACCAGGTATTGGGTATTGATGTTGTTTTGCTGCAATAGACGGGTTAATTGCTCTCCATCTTCATCCTTACCCAATACACTTAACATGTGTACTGTAGCACCCAGTGAGGCCACGTTTAATGCTACATTTCCTGCACCACCGATACGTTGTTCTTTTTTGGTCACAGCAACAACTGGTACCGGTGCTTCAGGAGAAATGCGTTCAACATTGCCCCACCAATAGGTATCAAGCATTGTATCGCCAACTACAGCAACTTTTAATCGTATAAAATCCTGGAATAATTTTTCGAAATCCATTTTACGCTTGTTCGTTTTTATTGTTGGCAACTGCAATATAATAAATGGGTATACCTGCCAATACAATTATTAAACCGGGCCATGTGAATGCGGGTTTGTAAATAATCAATAACACGCAAAAGGCAATAGCCATTAAAATATAGATAGCCGGCAACAGAGGATAGCCAAATGCTTTATACGGGCGCTCAGCATCTGGCCTGTTTTTTCTTAAAATAAAAATGCCGAGTATTGTCAGCGCATAGAACATTACCACTACAAATGAAATCATGTCAAGCAGGTCGCCATATTTACCACTGAGGCATAATATGGAAGCAACAATACACTGAATCCACAATGCAAATTCGGGTACATTATTTTTATTGAGTTCTCCTGTCTTTTTAAAGAACAACCCATCTTTTGCCATCGTATAATAAACCCGGGCACCCGCCAGTATTAGCCCGTTATTACAACCAAATGTTGATATCATAATCATTACAGCAATTACATAAGTACCAATATCGCCGAATATGGCTTTACTTGCAGCAACCGCCACCCTATCCTGGGGAGCAGAGGCAATTTCATTTAAGGGCAATACACTTATATACATCAGGTTGGCCGACACATAAATAATGGTAACCACCAACGTTCCTAAAAATAAAGCAAGGCCGATATTACGTTTGGGATTTTTTACTTCTCCGGCAATAAAAGTTACATTGTTCCATGCATCGCTGCTGAAAATAGAACCAACCATAGAGGCCGCAATAGCACCCAATATAGCAGAACCTGCAACGCCACCAATCACAGCACCTTCTGCATTTCTTGTTGTCATCTGCCAGGCATCGGTCCAGTTGGCATGCCAGATACTTCCTTTTGCAGCCAGTAAAAGACCAAAGATTATTAAGCCAAATAAAGAAAGTAATTTTACAACAGTAAAACTTGTTTGTATCATTTTGCCGCCCTGTATGCCTTTTGTGTTTATATAGGTAAGGAACGTTATAAGCACAATTGATACGAGTTGTCCGGCATTAATTTTTATTATTCCAAGATCAGCTAAAATATTTTCTGGCCCGAGGCCCGGCACTATATATGCCAGGAACTTGCTGAATGCCACTCCTACAGCGGCGATTGTTGCAGTTTGTATCACCGCAAAAAAACTCCACCCGTATAAAAACCCTGCAAGGGGGTTAAAAGCTTCTTTCAGGTAAACATATTGTCCGCCTGCCTTTGGAAACATAGCACTCAGTTCACCATAACTAAGCGCAGCAGTCAGCGTCATAAAACCAGTGATAAGCCAAACGGCAATCAGCCAGCCGGCGCTACCCACGTTGCGGGTAATATCGGCGCTAACAATAAAAATGCCAGACCCAATCATAGAGCCGGCAACAATCATGGTGGAATCGAATAAACCGAGCGTTGGTTTAAAAGCAGTAGTTTGATCTGACATAGTTATCTGTTTTATAAGGGTTGCCAACATTTGCCCTTCGAAAGGCTCAGGAGGTTGGTAACCCTTCTTACAGCAACAAGATATAGAAATTACGGGAAATTATTTGTTTGATTCGGCTTTCATTTTTTCGTTCATACCCTTAATTACTTCGTTGGTAATATTAAGGGTAGAATCTTTGAAAACCATATAATCGAGCCCAGTGCCCGTGGTAAATATGTACATGTACTTTTTTTCCTTATTGTATTCGGTTAAAAACTCCCTGAGTTTCTTTTGTATGCCCTCCATAATACCAAAGCTTTTTTCGTTCAGCTTTTGGCTTAACTCCTGTTTACGGGTATCAATTTTCTGCTGCTGCTCCATGAGCTTATTCTGAAATACCTGCGCCTCTTCTTCTGTAATAGAAGTACCTCTTTTTAAGAAATTATCTTTCTGTGCCTGAAGTCCCCGGTATGCGTTTTCCTGTTCCTGTTCAATGGCTTTCATCTCTCCTTCAAGTTCTTTACGCCTTTCTTTAATAAATGTGATCTTCTCGTTTAAAGAATCAAGTTCTACATAAGCTAAAGGCGGGCGGTAACTGTTACTATCTCCGCTCTGATAGCTGGTATTTAGTTTTGCCACCACAGCCTCCGTTTTTTTACCCGAAAAATCATAATAAAACAGATAACCAACAGCCACTAACAATATGATATTTAATACCAGGGATAAATTTTTCATCATGCACTTTTATTTGGCGGCAATATACTCACAAACCGCTACAGGACAATAATTTTGAAAATTTTTAGGAAAGGGTTAACTGTATCTGGAGCCATCGGTTCTTTTATAAAAATTCCGTAAAAATATTATAGTATTCACGCCTGCAAGGCAGGCGTAAGTTTCAACATATGCCGAATTTTCACACAGTAACCTGTTATACGCAAAAGTTTACTCATTATTTGTTTGCATCATCATACCAGCATCAAAAAAAGCGTTAACAAAAACTGGTATAAATGTTGTCCTCACTATTGTAAACACGCTAAACTATCTACTATGCAAATCATCAATCAAAACATAACGCTGACCATAAATAACCTGATTGCTGTTCTGGATGATGCTAAAAAAGGATACTTACATGCATCTGAAAAAATTAAAGACAGTGTGCTATCCCTTTTGCTTGAACGTTTTGGCTATCAACGGGGCAGGTACGGTGACGAATTAAGGACACTTGTCAACAGTATGGGGACAGAATGCCCCATTGACCAGTTTACGCTTAGTTTATTACAACGCACCTGGATGGATTTAAAAACAACGTTCAGGTATGGACAAAAAGAACTGATTATTGAATCTTGTATAAAAGCAGAAGAAACTGCGCTGCTAAATTACGGCCTTGCCATTGAACAGGTTGAAGACAATTATGAAGTGAGAGCAGTTTTGCAGCAACAGGTAAACGGAATCAGAACTGTGCTCAGTACCATTAAAGAATACACCGGTAAAAGCAGTAATTAACGCATTATAATTTACCTACGCTGTAAAACATGAACCTGCAAATGGAAAACATCACCGACACTGTGAAAGGAAAGCTGGAAAGCCTGGTATCATACCTGTGCCAGGTTACAAGTGGCTTTGAAAATATTGCGGTAGATATTGAATGTGAAAATTTGAGAACAGCGATATATGCTTTGTCGGTAGAAGCCAAGCAATACGCAGAAGAAATAAGTAATCAGGCAGAAGAATTGAGCATCAATATTGCATGGAGTGCCGGTGATCAGCTTTGGGAAAAGATAGAATCAGATGTGCATGAGCAGGCAACTTTTTCAAAGGGTGGGGAAATTGTGGCACTTTGTAACAACTGCGAGATCTATTTTAATAAATTTTATGAAGATCTGTTACAGGAATACCTGCCCTTAAAACATTTTAAAGATATCATTACATACCAGCTTAATGCTACCAAATGCGCATTCATGAAAATCAGATTATTAAATTCGATGCGCTTTGGTTCCTGAAAATCCCCTGCAGTTTATTAGCTGAATATTTCCTGTTCGTCCCTTTCACTTACAAGTATCTTTCTAATAAATTCATCGTAGGCGTTACCTTCGTGATTACTGTAAACGCCGTATGCATCAATACTGTACCCGATCAATCCGTCGCTGGCTTCAATTAAATACAATATGCTGCTATCAGATGGGTCTGATTCTCCTTCGAAACGATAGGTCTTGATAATAGTAAGCTCTTCGCTTGCATATACTTTACCAGCAGGACTGCGAAACCCCTCACCATTAATAATAAATTCATTATCCTGTTTTCTGATACGCAGTTTTTCCAATACTCCGCTTAATGTAGTCATCATAAAAAATATTTTTAGCTAAAAAGTTAAATTAATTGATTCTAAATCCATGCCAAACATAATTAACGTGCTTTCCGTATCATTTAATTCCCGCTTTTTAATTGGCATGATTTTGTGGGCGTAGAGGTGAATGCGAAATTTATTTAACCTGATTTTTAACCTAAATGCAATACGATGTCAGTCAATCTTATTAAAACAATCCAGGAAAATTCTGGTTTTCCGCCCTTAACGAAAATAGATCCCAATACACAGCAGGCAACTGCTGAAATTAATGATACTTCTGAAAACAAATTCAGCCAGGCAGCAATACCGGCAGTACTTGCAGGCTTGTACAGGTATGTTCAAACTGACGAAGGAGCCGCTGAAGTGTTAAGTATAAAAAGCAGCGATAATTGGATTGCAAAGATATTTGATGACAACAGAAAGGAAGCGGTAGAAAAAGTAGCTGCATATGCACAGCAATCTAATGAAGATACGGCAGTAAAAATGAATGCTATCGCTGATGAAGCTGTAAAAGTTGTTAAAGAGAACCTGCCCGCCAATTCTGGTATTAAAGAATTAAAGGATTTTTTTAGTAGCCAGGTAAATAATATACTGTTGTATTTACCGTCCGAATTAAATATGGGCAAACTACTGCATGATAATACACTGGACGATAATACAAACAAAATGGAAGGACCGATATCAACCCTGATCAAAAATATAGGGGCAGCATTCTCAAGTCCTGTTACGGGTGAAGAACTAAAAGAAAAAGAATAATTCAGGACGGTATTTAAGAGCCATATTTTCATAATTTTTTTAAAAAATTACAACATTCACACTTTTGTGCAAACAGGAGTTGTAAAATTCCGGGATTATTAATAATCTGAAATAATTTCGTTAAGAGATTATTCTGAATCATTAATCAAGTCATGATGTTGAATAAAAAGATTTGGAGATACCCTGATAAAATGAAATTTTATTAAGCAAACAGCCACAATATGTTACTAGAACAGCCAGCAAGTATTACACTGCCCTATTTAATAAGCGAATCTTTACTTGGTAATACTAAGATGCAGAAACTACTGCACCAGAAATTTGCTGTACCCATGTATTATGTATGTTTACGTTACCTGAAAAATGCTACTGATGCAGAAGATGTAGTGCAGGAAGGTTTTATCAAGGTATTTAAAAACCTGGCCAGCTACAAGAATCAGGGTTCGTTTGAAGGTTGGGTAAGGAAGATAATGATACGAACCGCTCTTACGCACTTAAGAGACAATAAAAAATATAGTTATCACGTAGAACTTGTAGACTTAATTGAAGAGAAAGAAAATAACATTCATGTCAAGCTCTCAGAAAAGGATATTTTAGGAAGTATTAAAAAGCTTCCCCCGGGATTTAAAAGGATCTTTATCCTGTACGCAATTGAGGGTTATAACCACCGTGAAATTTCGGAGATACTGGGATGCAGCGAAGGTACCTGCAAATCTCAATTTTACAGGTCCAGAAACCGTCTTCAAAAAATTTTATTGCAAAACGGTTAACAGATTTAAGAACCGCCAGGCTGTATTTCTCCAAATTTGTTTCCAGCAAATACCATCTTAACTGCCGGAATTGTCACTTCATCGAATTATTTTATAAACCCCTGCAAAACCCGATACTTTAGCATTTGTAAAGACGGGAACAATGCAGGATTATACTTCAGACAATCTGAACGAATCACAACTTATACATTATTCAATAAACGGTTGCTGCAAAATGCAGCAAAAATTATACAGCAAATTTGCTGCTAAAATGTACCAGGTTTGCCTTAGGTATACCAATAATAATGCAGAAGATGCCAAAGATGTTTTACAGGATGGTTTTGTAAAGGTCTTTAAAAATCTCGACAAGTTCAGGCACGATGGATCATTTGAAGGGTGGATAAGAACTATTATAACGCGTACTGCATTAAGCCAGATTAAAGAGAAAAATAAAAAATTAACCAGCTGTAATACTGACCTTTTACATGCAGTTAAAGATGCAGAAATTTCAGTAATAGATAAGCTTTGCGAAAAAGACATTATCAGCATGGTTAAAAAATTACCGCCTGGTTATCGAAAAATATTTATGCTGTATGAAATTGAAGGCTACAATCACAGGGAAATAGCCGTTCTTTTAAATTGCAGCGTAGGAACCAGCAAATCGCAATTGTACCGGTCTAAAACAAGACTACAAGAGATATTTAGAAAAACCGCTTAAAATTACCTACCACATTGTTCCCCGGAATAATACCCAAACAGCAAAGAAAAACCAGGCGCAAGCCTGGCTTTTCGGTTTGCACAGCTTTAAGAAACCTATGCAAATAAAAAACTTCAATTATTAGATTTCTCCTATCGTCGAAATGACGAAAAAAGGAGTAAGAAATTAATCTTACTCCTAAACTATCATCAGCGAAATCTTATTAATCTTACAATCAGCGATTCTTACTCCTCTTCATCAAAACTCATCGCCTCTTTCGTGGTCATCAACAGTTCGTATTCTTCTTTACTTCCTACAATCATGTTTTCAAACTCACGTAAGCCCGTTCCGGCAGGTATATGATGTCCTGTGATAACGTTCTCTTTCAGGCCAAGCATTTCATCTGTTTTACCTTGTATGGCTGCAGAAGAAAGTACTTTGGTTGTTTCCTGGAACGATGCCGCAGATATCCAGCTATGTGTACCCAACGATGCTTTAGTAATACCCAGCAACAACGGTGAAGATGTTGCCGGTGAAGCATCACGGAACTCAGCTAATTTTTTATCGGCTCTTCTCAATACAGAATTTTCTTCACGTATATCACGCAGGGTTACGATCTGACCAGATTTCAATTTAGTACTTTCACCAGCTTCTGTTACAACTTTCTTATCGTAGATGTAATCGTTCTCGGTATTAAAGTCTAAACGGTCTTCTGTATCTCCTTCAAGGAATTTAGTATCACCGGCATCTTCAATTCTTATCTTACGCATCATCTGCCTTACAATAACTTCCACGTGTTTATCATTGATTTTAACACCTTGCAAACGATAAACTTCCTGAATCTCATTCACCACATACTCCTGAACCGCGAATGGACCTTTAATTGCTAAGATATCGATTGGAGCAGTTTGTCCATCACTCAGTGCAGCACCGGCTTTCACAAAGTCACCATCCTGAACCAGTATCTGACGACTCAATGGAACCAGGTATTTTTTAACCACACCATCTTTTGCTTCTACAATAATCTCCCTGTTACCACGCTTGATAGCTCCAAAAGCAACCACACCGTCAATTTCGCAAACAACCGCAGGGTTACTTGGGTTACGTGCCTCAAACAATTCAGTTACACGAGGCAGACCACCGGTAATATCTTTCAGTTTGCTTAATACCCTTGGAATTTTAACCAACACCTGCCCGCTTCTTACTTCAATTCCTTCTTCAATCACAATATGCGATCCTACAGGTAAGTTGTATGATTTTTTCTCCTTGCCTTCTACAATAATAACAGGCAATTTGGTTTTATCTTTTGTTTCAATAACCACTTTTTCACGGTGACCGGTTTGCTCATCAGCTTCATCACGATAGGTAATACCTTCGATCAAACTTTCAAAATGAATTTTACCATGTACTTCAGCAACAATTACATTATTGAACGGATCCCATGTGCAAATGATATCGCCTTTGGTAACTTTCTGTCCGTCTTTTACATTCAGGATGGCACCATAAGGAATGTGAACCGTGTTTAATAAACGATCGCTCTTCACATCAATATTCCTGATCTCACCGGTACGGCCAATAACCACATTTATTTTTTTACCCTGTGCATCTTCTGTATGTACGGTACGCAAACCGTCAAACTGTAAAGTACCATCAAACTTAGCAGGCAATGTTGATTCTACCGAAGCAGAACCAGCCACACCACCCACGTGGAAAGTACGTAACGTTAACTGTGTACCCGGCTCACCAATTGATTGTGCTGCAATGATACCCACTGCATCGCCACGCTGTGCCAGCATACCCGATGCCAGGTTTTTACCATAACATCTTACACAAACACCACGCTTGCTTTCGCAGGTTAATACCGAACGAATTTCCACCGTATCAATTCCGCTTGCATCAATCAGTTTTGCCATTTCTGCACTGATCTCTTCACCACCACTAATCAATAACTCTTCCGTTGCCGGGTGAAAAACATCATGCAAACTCATGCGGCCTTCAATCCTGTCGCTTAATGATTCAATAATATCTTCATTATCTTTTAATGCTGATGTTGCAATACCACGTAAGGTTCCGCAATCTTCTTCGTTAATAACTACGTCTTGAGAAACGTCAACCAAACGACGTGTTAAGTAACCGGCATCCGCTGTTTTTAAAGCCGTATCCGCCAAACCTTTTCTTGCACCATGCGTAGAGATAAAGTATTCCAATACACTCAAGCCATCTTTAAAGTTTGCAAGAATCGGATTCTCAATAATCTCACTACCTGATGAACCTGACTTACGTGGCTTAGCCATCAATCCCCTTAATCCTGCAAGCTGTTTGATCTGCTGCTTACTACCACGGGCTCCACTGTCAAGCATCATATACACAGAATTGAAACCTTGCTTATTGGCAGCCAACTCCTGAATTAATGTTTCTGTTACTTTGGTATCCACACGGCTCCAGATATCGATTATCTGGTTGTAGCGCTCGTTGTTGGTGATTAAACCCATGTTGTAGTTGTCCCACACTTCAGCAACTTCGCCTTGTGCATTTTCAACCAACATCGCTTTAATTTCCGGAATGATCAGGTCATTAATATTGAACGATAATCCACCACGGAAGGCCATACGGTATCCAAGTGTTTTAATATCATCCAAAAATTTAGCAGTGATAGGAACACTTGTCCATTTAATTATATCACCAATAATTTCACGCAGTGCTTTTTTGGTTAACAAAGCGTTGATGAAACCAACTGTTTTTGGAACGTGCTGATTAAAAATTACACGGCCAACAGTTGTTTCAATTATTTTGTTGGTTAATGAACCATCCGGGTTACGGAAATCTGCTTTTACTTTAATGTTGGCATGCAGGTCAATTACTTTTTCGTTGTAAGCGATAATAACTTCTTCTGCAGAATAAAAAGTTTTGCCTTCGCCTTTTACTTTTTCTTCTTCAGTAGATTTTTTACCCTTGGTGATGTAATACAAACCAAGCACCATGTCCTGAGAAGGAAGGGTGATTGGCGTACCATTCTGCGGGTTTAAAATGTTGTGCGAAGAAAGCATCAATAACTGGGCTTCCAGGATTGCAGCACTGCTTAAAGGCACGTGAACCGCCATCTGATCACCATCGAAATCCGCATTGAAGGCAGTAGTTACCAACGGGTGTAATTGTATCGCTTTACCCTCGATCAATTTTGGCTGAAACGCCTGGATTGATAAACGGTGAAGTGTTGGGGCCCTGTTCAACATAACCGGGTGACCTTTCAAAATATTTTCTAAGATATCCCAGATGATTGCTTCTTTCTTATCAACAAGTTTACGGGCAGATTTAACTGTTTTAACGATACCTCTTTCAATCAGTTTGCGAATAATAAACGGCTTAAATAATTCTGCCGCCATATCTTTTGGTAAACCGCACTCATGCATTTTCAATTCAGGACCTACAACGATAACCGAACGACCAGAATAGTCAACACGCTTACCCAATAAGTTCTGACGGAAACGACCTTGTTTACCTTTCAACACATCACTCAATGATTTCAATGCACGTCCACCTTCTGCTTTTACTGCATTTGATTTACGACTGTTATCAAACAATGAATCTATCGCTTCCTGCAGCATCCTTTTTTCATTACGAAGAATAACTTCAGGCGCTTTAATTTCTAATAATCTTTTTAAACGGTTGTTACGGATAATAACCCTGCGATACAGATCATTCAAATCAGAAGATGCAAACCGGCCACCATCTAAAGGAACAAGCGGACGTAATTCTGGTGGTATCACCGGAATGTATTGCATAACCATCCACTCAGGACGGTTGTTAATACGTGTGTTTGCATCACGGAAACTTTCAACAACACTCAATCTTTTTAAAGCATCCGCTTTTCGTTGTTGAGATGTTTCGTTGGCAGCAGCGTTACGCAAATCAAAACTTAACTGATCAAGATCAATGCGCTGTAACATATCATGCACAGCTTCTGCACCCATCTTAGCCACAAATTTGTTCGGATCTTCATCCGGCAAATGCTGGTTATCTTTTGGCAGTGTATCTAAAATATCCAGATATTCTTCTTCAGTTAAAAGATCAGAATAATTCTGTCCTTTATCGGCACGGATACCAGATTGAATTACCACATAACGCTCGTAATACACAATGCTCTCTAATTTCTTAGAGCTCATGCCCAACAGGTAACCAATTTTATTTGGCAAAGATTTAAAGTACCAGATATGAACAACAGGCACCACTAATTTGATGTGTCCCATTCTTTCACGACGTACTTTTTTCTCTGTTACCTCCACACCGCAACGGTCGCACACGATACCCTTGTAACGGATACGTTTGTATTTACCGCAGGCACATTCGTAATCCTTTACCGGCCCAAAAATTCTTTCGCAAAACAAACCATCACGTTCAGGTTTGTAAGTACGGTAGTTAATGGTTTCCGGCTTTAAAACTTCACCATAGCTTTTTTCCAAAATGCTGTCGGGAGAAGCCAAACCAATTGTGATTTGAGAAAATGTTGGCCTTGGACGGTTTTCTTTTTTGAATGCCATATTGTTATTAGCTTTTAGCTGTTAGCCTTTAGCGGTTAGCTTAAAGGCGTTTGTTTTTAATTAATACTTTTCAATTTAGAATGCTGTGGCTAAAAGCTAATGGCTAATAGCTAACAGCTGTTCTTAATCAAATTTCAGATCCAATCCCAATCCCCTCAACTCATGAACCAACACGTTGAATGATTCAGGAATACCGGCTCTTGGAATGTTATCACCTTTTACAATTGCTTCGTACGTTTTAGCCCTTCCGATGATATCATCCGATTTAAGCGTCAACAACTCCTGCAAAATATTAGATGCACCATAAGCTTCCAGTGCCCAAACCTCCATCTCACCAAAACGTTGACCACCGAACTGAGCTTTACCACCCAAAGGTTGTTGTGTGATAAGTGAGTATGGCCCAATAGAACGTGCATGCATTTTATCATCAACCATGTGGTGTAACTTAATGATGTAAATGATACCCACTGTTGCTTTCTGATCGAAGCGGTCGCCGGTTTCACCATCATATAAATAAGTATGACCAAATTTAGGTAAGCCTGCTTTAGTGATCTCTGCATCAATTTCTTCCACACTTGCACCATCAAAAATTGGGGTTGCAAAACGAACGCCTAATTTTTCACCAGCCCAGCCTAACACTGTTTCATATATTTGTCCCAGGTTCATACGGCTAGGTACACCCAATGGATTCAACACGATATCAACCGGTGTTCCATCTTCTAAGAAAGGCATATCTTCTGCCCGAACGATCTTAGCAACAATACCTTTGTTACCGTGACGGCCTGCCATCTTA
>JBBRCM010000090.1:0-15518 GCA_038204855.1 Chitinophagales bacterium | reverse complement strand
TTCCGCTTTAGTTACCTTCCCGACAAATATATCACAATGACGAAAGCCAGCTTACTGTTTTCAGTATTACTTATACTATTTGCCGTTGCCTGCAATAAAGATTCTTCGGTTAATCCCGGTGGCAGATCTTCAAACCCGGTTCCGGTGCTGAGCTCCATTTCGCCGGGAAGTGCTACTGCCGGTGATCCTGCATTTACCCTTATAGTTACCGGTAGCAGTTTTATTAACGGTTCTGTAATTAACTGGAATGGAACTGCACTCACTACCACGTTTGTAAATGCAACACAGGTAACCGCATTGGTACCCGGCAATCTTATTACAACTGCGGGAACAGCTGCTGTTACTGTGTTTAACGCAGCACCCGGAGGAGGATCTTCGGGTTCATTTACTTTTACTATCAATAATATTTCAACAAACCCTGTTCCGGCGACAAGTTCCATATCTCCCGCCAGTGCAATAGTTGGTGCAGCGGCGTTTACCATGACGGTAAACGGAAATAATTTTATAGCATCGTCTGTTATTAACTGGAATGGCACTGCCTTATCAACTACGTTTATAAATTCTTTACAACTTACCTGCCAGGTACCAGCAGCTTTATTAACTGTTGCCGGTATTCCCAACGTAACGGTTGTTAATGCCGCTCCCGGCGGCGGTACATCAAATAACCAGGTTTTTACCATAAGCCCTGTAGGTAATAACCCTACGCCATCGCTGCAAACCATATTGCCCGGTAATACAAATGCCGGTTCTGCCGCTTTTACCCTAACAGCAAATGGCAGTGGGTTTATCAACAGTTCTGTTGTAAAATGGAATGGTACTGCGTTGACAACAACTTATATAAACAATGCCCAGGTAACAGCATTAGTACCTGCCAACTTAGTAACTACTGCAGCTATTGTACCTGTAACTGTTTTTAATCCTGCACCAGGTGGCGGCACTACGGGTGTAGTTAATTTCACAATCAATCCGGCGGGTACAACAGCCAAAAAGTTTTTGTTTGATGCAACCAAAGCAGAAACAGCCGGTAACGCTGATTGGGTAATTGATGAAGATGGAAGTAATCCGCAGCGGATACCAACGCCTGCACAGAATACAGTTACTGCATCAACCCCTGAAACTTATTGGACGGGAGCCATATCTGCCTGGGGCATTGCGCTGGTGAAGCTTGGCCACACTGTGGAAACATTACCATCAGGCGCAGCCATTACTTTTGGTAATGTTGGTAATCCGCAGGACCTGTCAAACTATAATGTTTTTGTGGTGGATGAACCAAACACCCGTTTTACCGCCGCAGAAAAAACAGCGATATTGAATTTTGTAAACAGTGGCGGCGGTTTATTTATGGTTTCAGATCACACGGGATCAGACAGGGATAATGACGGCTGGGATTCTCCGGCAATATGGAATGACCTGATGACAAACAACACCGTTGCCAATGATCCATTTGGTTTTTCAATTGATCTTACCAATATATCGCAGGTAAGCACCAATGTATTAAGTGGCAATGCCGGCAATGTGATCCTGCATGGTTCGCAGGGCAATGTTACCCAGCTAAGTTTTAATAATGGTGCCACACTTACACTTACAGGTGCCAACCCCAATGCACAGGGATTGGTTTGGCAAAATACTTTTACGCAAACCAGCACACATATCATGAGTGCATCATCAACCTACGGTACCGGAAGAATTTTTGCAGTAACCGATAGTTCGCCTGTAGATGATGGCACCGGGGCACCAGGCAATACAGTTTATGTTGGTTGGTCTTTGTACAGCCATACGCAGCTATTTATGAACGCATCTTTGTGGCTGGCTAAATTGCAGTAGTGAAGAAAAAATACTTAAAAAATTCGTCTTTGGCTGAAGTTTAAGTGTTAACATCTTAAATTTATTACTGTACAAATACAGAATATTCCCTGATGGTATGGAAGTGACCGAGCCCGTTGATCAATTCTGGCGCAAAATAAAAAATCTAAAATATGCCCGCATATTTTTTGTTTTTAGACCGGCTAATAACTATAAAACCTTAAAAACACATCAGCTTTTGAGCCAAAGGTATCGGGGCGTAAACAGAGTTCTATCCGCACATTTTTACCTGCCAAGAAATAATATTGATCCGACGGGTCGGCAACTGCATCGTTAAATTTATACTTAAACACTATTGACCTGCCATGCCTTATCCAGTTGCCGCCCCGGTGTACAAAATACATGGGATAAATGGTTTCTCTTTCCTGAACAAAATCATTTGGCAAGGCTGCTATCAGTTGCTCTTTAAGGTTCTCGTATTTTTTTATTGCCAGCGTGCTGTCTTTTTGGTCCCAGCTACCCATGTTGCCTTCAACAGCGGGATAACTCACCGACCCCAACTGGTAACTGCATACCTGCATAAACCGCTCCTGCTGGGCAACGTCTAAAACAGTCTTTAGGTCAATTACAGAATTTGTACTTTCCATATCGGTACCGGGCAGGATAATGGTTGGCTTGTGAGCTGAGGCTGCAAAAATGCCTGCTACTTCGCCCTTCATAAAATTAAATTGAAAAATTGACTGACGCAGTATGGATGGAATTGCTGCGCCCAACGGACTGTTTGCAGTTGTTTTATAAATGTTGGTATCATCTAACCAATCTCTTTTACCAATCCCCATGCTTGCCACAACCTGGCCTTTTGCTTTGCCGGAAAAAAATATGTTGTATTGGCCTGTTTTGTTAAGCAATAAAACAGCCTGGGTTTTAACAGCATAGGTGGTATCAAAAAAAATAAGCGTTGGTGCAACCTCTGCCCCATTTTCTTCGGGGCCTTTCACGCTTATATACGCACGGCTGCCCTGCAGGTTAGCTCCAGCCTCAATCATTAATATGGTATTTTTTTCGAGCTGATAAGCCACGCCATTGTAATAATAACCATCAGGCGATTTAAGCGAATCGGACAGTGTGTAGCTTTGATGCACAAACTTACCTATAAGCGGTTGCGAAAACCCGGCAACAGTTATTAAAACAAATACCGCAAGCAGTGCTGATTTTTTCATTTACATAATTTTATTAAAGATATACTATACAACAGCAGCCTAATACCCAATCCAGGGTATAATGGTTAATCAGTTGTTATGCCGGTGGCGATAACATCGGGTTTTTCAGGTGCATATTTAGGTTTGAAGGTTGGTGTTTAAGTTATTCCTTTTTAGAATCGAACGCTCAAATTATGGATATTAGCGTTAACGAATTTAGGCATATAGACCCTCATAATATTTACGAGATAACGTGGAATCTTATTTTACAAAATCGGGACCAAGCACAAATTCCTATTGATGCTGTGAAAATAGGTCTTTCGAATCCTGAAGAGCATGTTCATCGATCATTTGAAATAAATTACGCAATATAAAAGCTTTTACTTTTTTAGCTGGTCTCGCTAATTGGCTTCTTCAAAATAGCAACCGTTAACCTGCTTATGCAAACCAGTTTTTCTCTTTCATCATGAATTTTTATATCCCACACATGTGTGCTGGCTCCAATATGCAAAGGTGTGCAGGTAGCTGTTACCCATCCGCGTCTGGCACTGCGTACGTGGTTGGCATTAATCTCCAACCCAACACAAATAAATTTAGAAGAATCCATTACAAAATGAGAAGCAATGCTGCCAACGGTTTCTGCCAAAGCACAACTGGCGCCGCCATGGAGTAAGCCGTACGGCTGTTTGGTTCTGTCATCTACCGGCATACGGGCTTTCAGGTAATTATCGCCCAGCTCCACCCATTCCATACCTAAAAATTCGCCCATGGTTTTAGGGCCTAATGGATTTATATCGGGCAGAGATAAAGATTTATTAAACCAAATTGGCATAAGTAATTTTGATTTGCGTAGGAGTTATTTTTTCTTTTTTATGGATTGTTTTACCGCATCGGGTAAAAACTGCGATACATCACCGCCGTTGCGCAATACATCCCTTACCAATGTAGATGCAACCGAAGTAAACTGAGGTAAGCAGGTAAGGAAAATGGTTTCAATCTTACGGTCGATGCTGCGGTTCATATCGGCAATGGCTTTTTCGTACTCAAAATCGTTTACGTAGCGTATACCACGGAGAATAAAATTAGCACCCACCTTGTTGCAACAGTCTACGGTTAAACCATCGTAGGCAAGTGCTTCAACTTTTGGATTATCCCGGTAAATTTCACGTAACCATTTTAAACGCTGCCTTTCGCTGAACATTGGCTTTTTGTTTATGTTACGGCCAATACCAATAACTAACTTATCAAATAAAGGCAAGGCACGGTCAATAATATCAGTATGTCCCAACGTAACGGGATCAAAAGTGCCGGGGAATAAACAGATTCTATTCATTAATGAATAATTGATAATTAAGTAATGGATAATTTTTTAGAATTACGGCGTTAATTGTTTCTGCTGACAAAGTACAAATGTTAAGATAAAAATGAGATAATTATTTTCGGATAAATTATCAATTATCCATTTAATAATTATCCATTAAACTTGTTTCCTGCCAATAAGTACAACGCTGCCATCCTCACTGCTACCCCATTCTCGACCTGTTGCAAAATGATGGATTCATTGCCGTCTGCAACATCGCTGTCAATCTCTACCCCGCGGTTAATAGGCCCCGGGTGCATAATTACTATTTCTTTTTGTAAACCATCTAATAATTTACGGCTTACTCCATAGGCCTGGTTGTACTCCCGCAGGGATGAAAAAAGTACCTGGTTTTGCCTTTCAAGCTGAATGCGCAATACATTGGCAACATCGCACCACGCCAAAGCCTTTTTTAAATTATACTCAACCTGTACGTTTAACGCCTCTTTTATGTATTTAGGAATAAGCGTTGGCGGACCGGCAACCATTACCTCTGCACCCATTTTATTTAGCAGGTAAATATTACTGAGTGCAACCCTGCTGTGCATGATATCTCCCACCAAAACAATTTTCTTCCCTTCCAGGCTTCCCAATTTTTCCGTTATTGACAAAGCATCAAGCAGAGCCTGTGTAGGATGCTCATTAATACCATCGCCTGCATTGATGATTGCCGCAGGTATATGTTTGGCAAGAAAATGCGGTGCACCGCTGGCACTATGGCGCATTACCACCATGTCCACCTTCATGCTTAAGATATTATTTACTGTATCCAGTAAGGTTTCGCCTTTTGATACGGAAGATGCAGAGGCCGAAAAATTAATGGTGTCGGCACCCAGCCTTTTTTCGGCCAGTTCAAAAGATATCCGGGTACGCGTGCTGTTTTCGTAAAATAAATTAACTATGGTTACATCACGTAAGGAAGGAACTTTTTTGACGGGACGTTGTAAAACTTCTTTGAATTGACGGGCTGTTTGCAGAATTAATGCAATATCGGAAGGTAGTAAATCTTTAATGCCCAGTAAATGTTTTGTACTCAGTTGCATTAAGCAGCAAAGCTATTGCATTATTTAAACTGACCAAAATTTTCTATTGTAGGCTCATTTCTCCTGTAACCCGCTTTTATAAAATTGAATGTGTATTTACTTTTTTAATACAAAACCACTTCCTCATTTTGCCAGTTAACTTTTACCTTTTGAGATATGACTGAATCTATTGCTTTTCCGCAATAATCAGGCTGGATGGGAAGTTCGCGGTTGAAACGCCGGTCAACCAGCACACAAAGTTCTATTTTTTGAGGCCTGCCAAAATCCTGGATAGCATCCAGTGCGGCTCGTATGGTGCGGCCGGTATACAATACATCATCTATTAAAACCAGTTTTTTGCCTTCAATGGAAAAAGGAATATCGGTTGTATTGGCAACATGCAGTTCATCACGTACATCATCGCGGTAAAAAGTAATGTCTAAAATTCCGTATTGAGGTTTTTGGCCCGCCGTTAATTGCTGAATGCACTCCATCAATTTATTACCAACCTGCACGCCGCGGGGTTGCATGCCGATAAATACCGTGTCATTTAAATCAACAATATTTTCTAAAAGCTGGTGGGCCAGCCTTAATATAGTAAGATGTAATTGTTGTTTATCTAAGATCGTTTTCAAAATAAAAATTTGTAGAGCGAATTTATGCTGATTAGATAAATTTTCCCGAAAAACTAAGGCAAAAAGTATTTCCTGAGGAAATGGGTTTGCCACGGATTTCACTGATGAACACGGATTGTTTCTCCTCAGGAATTTTGTTTGCCCGCAGATACCGCTGAATTCGCAGAAGAACTAACGGGCTTTATTTACTATTTTCCTCCTTTCAGTTCCTTTTGCAACGATTCAAATTCTTCCCATTTAGCTTCGGCAGCAAGCTTTGCCTGCTTTGGCCAGGTGCCGGGATTGTGCATCCTGAATTTGCTTCCTCCCGATTCTAAAACTGATTTTAGAGTTGTAATAGTTGCTTTTGAAAGTTGCTTAAAGCTCTCTATATTATTCTTGTTCAGCAAAACTTCAATCTTTTTTCCTACGCCTTCAACTTTGGTAAGATCATCTTTTACAACAGCAGGTTTGGCTGCAACTTTTGCTTTAACAGTTTTAAGTTTGGCATTTTTCTTTTGTACCGGCTTTTTTGTATCAGTAATTGCAGGAACCCTTACAATACTATTCACAACAGGGTATCCCGACATTTCCGAAGTCACTTTTTCTGCATCATCATTTACCCAACGGCCGTTGCTGAGCAGGTAGCGGTATTGATAATTTTTTCCGGCTGTGAGTTCAACTTCTGCTGTCATGGAGCCATCGGACTGCTTTGTGAGATAAACTCCTTCTTCAAGGTTCCAGTTATTAAATTCTCCCAGTAAAACACATTCACTGGCGCCAATAATATTTGCAGCCGGCAATGTGAACGTAATTTTTTTTGTCATTTTCTTATCTGTATTTTCTTATTTATTGATCATTTATTTCTCTTGTAAAAAAGGATAGCGGTAATCTGTTGGTGAATTAAATGTTTCTTTGATAGTACGGGCACTCAACCAGCGATATAAGTTTAAAATAGAACCTGCTTTATCATTGGTACCACTTCCTCTTGCGCCGCCAAATGGTTGCTGGCCTACCACAGCACCGGTTGGTTTATCATTGATGTAAAAATTACCGGCACTGTTGCGAAGCCTGTCTGTTGCCAGTTCAACTGCAAAACGATCCTGCGCAATAATTGCACCCGTTAATGCATAAGGTGATGTTTCATCAACCAGTTTTAAGGTTGCTTCAAATTTATTTTCATCGTAAATGTAAACAGTAAGCACCGGCCCAAATAACTCTTCGCACATGGTTACATAATTGGGATCGGATGCTTCAATAATGGTTGGCTCTATAAAATAGCCTTCCGTTTTATCGCACTTGCCTCCTACCCAAATTTTTGCACCGCTGTCACGCTTCCTGGAGTTTTTAATATAGCCTTCCAGTTTATCAAAACTCTTTTCATCTATAACAGCATTCACAAAATTGGTAAAATCTTCTACGGTTCCCATCTTCATGGTCTTTACCTGCTCTACCAGTTTCTTTTTTACTTCTGCGGCAATGTTTGATGGAATGTAGGCTCTTGAAGCAGCAGAGCATTTTTGTCCCTGGTATTCAAATGCACCACGAGCCAATGCAGTAACAACTACATCGGGGTCTGCACTTTTATGTGCGATCACAAAATCTTTACCGCCGGTTTCGCCCACAATGCGTGGATAAGAACGGTACATGCTCATATTCTTGCCGATGGTTTCCCACATTTTATTAAATACACCCGTACTGCCGGTAAAGTGTATGCCTGCAAAATCACGGTGATTAAAAATTACTTCGCCAATTGTTGGGCCATCAATAAACACCAGGTTGATAACCCCATCCGGCAAACCGGCTTCTTTTAAAATACGCATAAACATTTGAGCGCTGTAAACCTGTGTGTTGGCGCATTTCCAGATAACCACATTGCCACACATGGCGGCTGATGTTGGCAGGTTGCCACCAATGGCTGTAAAGTTGAAAGGGGTTAATGCAAAAACAAATCCTTCCAGCGGGCGGTATTCCATCCTGTTGTTCATGCTGGCACCGCTGATGGGTTGCTGGCGATAAATATCACTTAAGAAATGTACATTGAAACGCAGGAAATCTATAAGCTCACAAGCCGCATCAATCTCTGCCTGGTAACAGTTTTTACTTTGCCCCAGCATGGTAGTACCGTTAATGTATGGGCGGTATTTACCTGCTAACAGATCAGCAGCTTTTAAAAATATATTGGCCCTGTTCTCCCAACTCATATTGGCCCACTTATCTTTTACTTTTAGTGCTGCATTGATTGCTTTGGTTACATGTTTTGCCTCACCCACATGAAATTGCCCAAGCAGATGTTTACGTTCATGTGGCGGATGAATATCAACCGTTTTACCAGTTCTTACTTCTTCGCCGCCAATGTACATGGGTACATCAACTTGGGTGCTTTTTAGTTCTTTTAAAGCAGCTTTAAGGGCTAGTTTTTCTTTACTGCCTGGTGCATAATTAAGCACAGGCTCGTTAACAGGCATTGGGTAATAAAAATCTCCGTATTGCATGATTAGTTATTTAATATTTCTGATAAATCAATATTGAATTCGTGTTCGATTGCTGTAATATGACTTAATTCTTGTTTATGATTTCTAAAATAATTCAGAATATCCTCTATTGCAAATTTTGCTGCATGAAAAGTCTCTTTCAATCTTTTTATATGCTTACTTCTTTGTTCAGATAAAGTTGGATGATTAAAATTCAGGAAATCTATAAAATCTCTCGCTTCAAAATCTTCCTTGTCAATTTCATAATAAATATTATTTGTAAAAGAAATTCTTTCATCAAATATTGCCTTGTTCTGGAAGAAAAGATTTGTAAGAAATTTTGCGCCGACATATTTTTCATCTTGCTTATACAAATTTGCATTCCTAATTACTCCATAGTAATTATAATAATTGTCATTGTATTTTATTGCCGAATTTAAATGCTCAGTTTCAGCGGAATCTAATGGTTGAATGTATTTTTCTGTATAAGCACAAAATCCTTTTTGTTCTGAAACTAAAAGACTTGTCAAATTTTTATTATTGACAGCCCTATTTTCTCTATATCTAATATTCTGAATAAGGATTTCCGATTGAGCTGTCTTTGATAAAAACTTCATACTAGCTAAAATTATACAATGTTCCGATTTGATTAATTTTTTGAATTAACTTTTCCTTTTCGCTTTTTTCTTCAGTATGAATTAAATCCTTTTTCAAACTTTCATACTTGTCCCACATTTTTCTTCCTTCATATCCCATTAAATCCTTCATTTCAAAATCGTTGCTTAAAATGTCGTTTGGATCATCTCCTGCTGGAGAAAATCCTTTTTTTGAATTTACTGAATAATTATCATTCCAGTCTAAGATAATTCTTTCATATGGCTGAAATTGAGCAGCAACAATAGGGTTATGCGTAGCGAAAAACATTTGGGTATTATTTTCTCCACGTTTATCTAGCACTACATTTTTGTAAGCATCCATTAAATCAAAAAGAAAATCAGGAAACAAACTATTTTCGGGTTCATCAACTAAAAGAAAACCTCTGTCAATTTCTCTATTAAAATAAAGCGAAAAAATATGGCCAAGCCTGAATATATAATTTCTAATACCTGTACTTAAATCACTATAAGGAATTAACTGATTGTTGCTTTTAAGTCTGATATAAGCTTTGAGATTATCAGTTAACTGGTATGGATTATTTGCGCCTTTTACATCAAAATATAGACCTGCTTTGTCTAAAATTTTATTCCAAACTTCTTCAAGCCTGTCTAAAACTTTAGGATAAATGCCGTCAAATTCAGTAATTAAATCCTGTTTAATACGAACAAGGTTATCCGGTTGGTTTTCAAAACTATCTTTCTCCTCTGCCCTTTTTCTGAGGTTGAAAACTAGTAGCTTCCAAAAAATATCAACTTTTTCAGATGATACTTCTGCATTAAACGGGAATTCCTTTGAAAGACTCAACGCATCGTTAACTGAAGTTTTAGGCACATCTTCTATATCCTTGTATCCGTTATGGCTACTTTCAGCAGGACTGTAAATAAACAAATCGTTTGCGTTTCCCTTCATTCTAAAATTGGAGAGAAAATCATCGCTCAATAATCCTTTTCGAAAATTTACCCAAAAATCATCTGTAAACTGTGCATCTAATTCCTGTTCAAATAATTTTTTAATAAATTCTTCCTCAGTAATTATTTCTGCATCAAACTTAAAAATGCGTACTCTGTGATCGGTATGATATATAAAGTAGTAATCACCTAAATATTTGACTTTATAAATGACACAACTATCTTCAGTTGATGATAAAAAATGGGTTATTACGCTTTTTTGAAGATTAGGGATAAGTTCAAGGAATAGAATTTTAACAATGTATAACAACTTACTCTTTCCTGTACCATTACTACCAATTAAACAAATCTTGTCCAAAGGCTCTCCGGTTTCAGGGTTAGTAAAATCAAACTCTATATCCTGAAACTGCTCGAAATTTTTTAAGTATATTTTGCTAATTTTCATTTCTTAAAGATAAAAATTTTTAATTAACTCTCCCCTTCCTTCTCACTCATCAAATAAGCCTTAATAAAACCATCCAGTTCTCCATCCATTACGGGGCCGATATTACCCACTTCATAATCGGTGCGGTGGTCTTTTATCATTTTGTAGGGATGAAAAACATAACTGCGTATCTGGCTGCCCCACTCTATCTTTTTCTTTTTACTGTTGGCGGCATCTTTTATCTCGTTGCGTTTTTGTAATTCCATTTCGTACAGCCGGCTTTTCAGCATCTGCATGGCCAGTTCACGGTTGCCAAGCTGACTCCTGTCTTGCTGGCAAACTACCACAATACCCGTTGGGATGTGGGTTAGCTGTACTTTGGTTTCTACCTTGTTTACATTTTGCCCGCCTGCACCACCACTACGGCTTGTTTCCATTTTAACATCGGCCGGGTTTATCTCAATTTTGATGGTATCATCTACCAGCGGGTAAACATTTACCGATACAAAAGAAGTGTGCCTGCGTGCATTACTATCAAAAGGAGAAATACGAACTAAGCGGTGTACGCCGCTTTCAGACTTCAAGAATCCATAGGCAAACGCCCCCTCAAATTTATAGGTACAGGTCTTAATGCCGGCACCATCGCCCCACTGCCAGTCCATTTCGGTTACGGCCCAGCCCTGCTTTTCGCCATACATACGAAACATGCGGGCAAGCATTTCGGCCCAGTCCTGGCTTTCGGTGCCACCAGCCCCACTGTTTATTTGCAACATGGCAGGCAGTTCGTCTTCCAGCTCGTTAAGGGTGCTTTTAAATTCGGCTTCTTCAATTTTTTCTATGGCTGCATCAAAAGCTTCCTTCACCTCTTCTTCGGTGGTGTCGCCTGCTTTCCAGAATTCGAATAATACAGCAAAATCCTCCACAGCAGTTTCCACTGCATTGTATAGGTTTATCCAGTATTCATGTACTTTAATTTCTTTTAGAATGGCGGTTGCACGGGTATTATCGTCCCAAAAACCCGGCGATAGTGAAAGTTGTTTATCATTGGCTGCTTTGGCTTGTCGGTTAGCGACGTCAAAGAAACCTCCCCAAGACCAAGACACGGTCCCTTATAGATTTAAGATGTTCAATTGTCATGCGGCAAAGATAATTGAATATGAAACAGGCTGCAAGGTTTTTAATTTAAATGAACAACCAAACAATTGAAATAACCGTTTATAAGATAACAAACTGAGAGACTTGAACGTTGATTGACCAATTGATGCAAAAAATAGATGCACAAAATTGTGAACAATTGCTGTGGTAAGCCAAAAAAAGTACTAACTTCCAAATCAATAAAATTCACCCGCTGCTCCTACATTAAAATGCCATTTAACAGGTACATATTTTTATTATTCTTTACAGTTTTTACAACCTGTTTAAATGGATATTCCTTATATGCCCAAAACTGCCCACCCAATATTGATTTTGAAAACGGAAATTTTGATGGGTGGACCTGTTATACAGGCAGCGTTGCTTCGGTTGATAACAATAATGTAATTACGTTTAATTATTCAGGTGGTCCTGTGTCTGGCAGGCATACCATGTTCAATGCTATTTCAGGTGGGGGTAACGATCCTTACGGAGGTTTTCCGGTAAACTGCCCCAATGGCAGCGGCCATTCTATCATGTTAGGTAATAATTCGGCCGGGCGTGAGGCTGAGGGTGTTTCGTATGATTTTACGATTCCGGCCGGTGCAAATACCTACAATCTTATTTATAATTACGCCGTAGTCTTCCAGGATCCCGGCCACCGGGAATCGGAACAGCCCAGGCTAGACCTGCTGGTGCAGAATTTATCTGATAATTACGCCATTGGCTGTTCTTCGTTTTCATTTTTTGCAAATGGTTCGCCCTTACCCGGATTTGAAAGGTCGCCATACCCAGGGGGCAACACACCTGTTTGGTATAAATCCTGGACAGCCGTATCAATAAACCTAGACAACCTGGCCGGTAAAACCATCCGCTTATTTTTTAAGACAGCTGATTGTACTTTCCGCATCCATTTTGGGTATGCCTATATTGATGTAAATTCTGAATGCAGCGATCGCTTTGAAGGCGCTGATTTTTGCCCCGACGATAACTTTGTAAGGGTGAATGCACCCTATGGTTATCAAAGCTATACCTGGTTTAATACTGATTTTACACAGGTGCTGGGCAATGCGCAAACACTCACCCTGCAACCGCCACCTGCGGCCGGCACCAGGGTAGCTGTGGTGGTGGTGCCATATAGCGGTTATGGTTGCCTGGATACTCTGTATACATACCTTTACGATACGCTCACATATAAGGCAAATGCGGGACCCAATAAAAATTCTTGTAACAACAGTGTTGTGCAGATAGGTGTGCCACCAAAGCCTGGATGGTTTTATAACTGGACCCCATCCATAGGTTTAAATGATGCGTCGTTATCAAACCCGTTGGCAACACCGGATGTTACCACAGACTATGTATTAACCGTGCGCCACAGTGGCGGAGGTTGTGTTAGTACAGATACTGTTACAATAAAAGCCGGCAAACTGTATGACAGTTTACGGGTGTTAGGCAAACTGGAATGGTGTGTTGGCAGCGGCGATAGTACCGTGCTCGAAGTACTACCCTGCGATGCCGTACAATGGTTTAAAGATGGTGTTGCTTTGCCCGGAGCAACCGGGTTGCAATATCATGTAACACAAACCGGTGCTTACAAGGCACAGGTCTTCAGCCTGTTGGGTTGCAGTTTGTTTACCAAAACAATTGACGTAGATATATCCTCTATTCCTGTACCCGGTTTTACGGTAGATAAACCCGAACAATGCCTGGTTAACAATAAGTTTGTTTTCACCAATACCAGTACCAACGAAGTAGGGGCCATGCGTTATAAATGGATAACGGGAGATGGTTTTACATCAACATCCCGTAACCTGACATATAGTTTTAAAAAAGCGGGTAGCTACCGTGTAGTGATGGTGGTAAACAGCAATGGATCCTGCGCCGACAGTACTTACAAGGACATCATTGTAAACGCCAATGTGTCCGCAGCTTTCAGCGTTAATGCAGCTTGTATTAATGAACCGGTACTTGCAGTAAACAACACTGCTGACCCTGGCACATCTCCAATCAGCTACTTATGGAATTTTGGCAACGGCCAAACTTCTACGCTACTTAATCCTCCTGTACAGCATTACGCTGTTGCCGGAGATTATGTAATGAGCCTGACGGTAAGTACGGCTAAATGTCCGTTCCCATTAAGTATACAAAAAAGATTTGTGAAGATTGAGAAACCTTCGAAAGGTATCAACAACCCGGTTGCGTATGCCGTTTCCGGATTACCTCAAACGCTTGAAGCCAGGCCCATTGGCGTTAGTGCCTTTTGGACACCAGCCACCAACCTCGATAATGCAACCAGCTATAAACCTGTTTTTATTGGCGATGCAGAAAAAATCTACACTATTAAACTAACCAGCAGTGCTGGTTGTATTACTATTGATACGCAACTGGTAAAAATTAATAAGAACATTGTTATTTATGTACCCAATGCATTTACGCCCAATAACGACAACTTCAACGATGTTTTAAAGCCATTTATGATAGGTATTAAAGAACTGGTATACTTTAAAATATTTAACCGCTGGGGAGAAGTGGTGTACGAAAGCAAAAGAATGAATGAGGGATGGGATGGCCGCTATAAAGGCATTCCGGTGCAATCTCATACCCTGGTTTGGGTGCTGCAGGGCATTGGCGCCGATAATCAAATTTATAATGCTAAAGGGAGTACGATTTTAATAAGGTAATTAGTTTAGAGGTTTAGAAAGTTTAGATGGTTTAGAGGTTTGTGCTAACTTCACGGCTAAAACTTAATTGCTAATTGCTAATTGCTAATTGCTAATTGCTAATTGCTAATTGCTAATTGCTAATTGCTAATTGCTAATTGCTAATTGCTAATTCCTAATTCCTAATTCCTAATTCCTAATTCCTAATTTGCTTCCCCGCTACTTCATCATCAACAAGCCCTTCAACATGGTATCGCAGTTTGTGAGCACGCATGATGTGCGGCTATTGGGTGATCTTGATTTTGATTTTCCGGAGGGAATACATGCTGTTGGTAGACTTGATAATGATTCCGAAGGCTTGCTCATTCTTACCACAAACAAAAAAGTAACCCGTCTTTTGTTTTTGGGTGATGAGCCACATAAGCGTACGTACCTGGTGCAGGTAAACAAATTATTGAGTGATGAAAATTTAAAACGCCTGCAAAATGGTATCAACATCCGCATAAAAACGGGTGTAACTTATAAAACCACTCCTTGCGATGTACAGGTTGTTACAAACCCCGAACCGCTGTATGATTTGGACGACAGGCTTACTGCCTGGCCTCCATTTACCTGGCTGCTCATCAGCATTACCGAAGGTAAATTTCACCAGGTACGCAAAATGATTGCTGCCACCGGCCATAAATGCAAACGGCTTATCCGCATTAGTATTGAGGATTTGAAACTGGATGGATTGAAAGCAGGTGGAGTAAGGGAATTGGAAGAAGAAATTTTTTTTAGGAAGTTGAAGATTGGGGGATATTGATTACCCTCAACAATTATACTGTTCGAAAATACTATGGTACATATATACTTTGAAAAAGAACATTTTGATGTACCTTGATTGGGTAAATACAAACGTTAGCGTCCATTGAAAACCCATCATCAAAACACGTTGAAACATAAAAACGAAACATTATGAATAAGTTTTTCTATCTTTTTATTGCCCTTTTATTTATTACCAAGGCAAATGCACAGAGTGTTGGCATTGGCACCCCAACCCCAAATTCTAAAGCTGCATTGGATATTACCTCTACTACCCAGGGATTGCTTCCACCCCGTATGGATTCAACTGCACGAAATGCTATAACTTCCCCACCGGCGGGGCTTATTATTTATAATACAAGCATCAAAGCTTTTCAATGCTACAATGGTACCGCCTGGTATTCAACAGTACATTTCATTGGCGAAAACTACGGTGGGGGTATAGTATTTTATGTTTACGAT
>JBBRCM010000089.1:0-15749 GCA_038204855.1 Chitinophagales bacterium | reverse complement strand
GGTATGTAAATATTTAACCAGTCGCCCTGGTTTTGCCTTTCTACCTCAATTTTTATTTCTTTGGTCATATTGATGATACTAAAATAGCACAAGGTTACGCAGCTTTATATAACCAAAAAGATGTTTGATGTATCAGGTAAGAATTAGGTATTAGAGGGTGAGAATTAGGTTTAACCCAGTTTTATTTTTTGCAGAAATTCGGCTTTTTTGCGACGGCTTATTTCTACCTTATGGCCCTGCTGCAGCAAAACATAATCGCCATTGCTGCTTTGCACAGCCTCTACATACTGCAGGTTTATAAGGTGCGATTGGTGTACCCTGAAAAAATTACAGGCAGATAACTGCTCTTCAAATTCCTTTAAAGTTTTGCTTACAATAATTTTTGGCCTGTTTGTAAAAAAGAAGTGAGAGTAGTTATTCTGTGCTTCAATACGGATTATATCGCCGGTACTAACAAGTTGCAACCCATTAACACTGGCAAGGCTTATTTTATGTAACGGTGTTTGATTTGCTTTGCTTTTTAATGCCGCTTTTTGCAAACATTTCTGTAAGGCATCGTATACATCCTGTGGAGAGAGTGGTTTTACCAAATAATCGGTGACAGATGCTTTTAATGCCGACAATGCATATTTTTCGTGTGCTGTGGTAAAAATTACATCAAAGCTCCGTTCAGGAAAATGTTTCAATAACTGCAGGCCATTCATTTCGGGCATTTCCACATCTAAAAAAACCACATCGGGTTTCAACTGTTCAATTTCTTCAATAGCTACAGATGCTTTTATAGTGCAGCCGCAAATCTGTAGCTGCTGTGCAAATTTTTTTTTCAGCATAGCTGTCAATGCATCAACCGCATTTTGTTCATCATCAATTATGTAGCAACTGAGCATAAATTATTGTATTTGTAGTGGCAAAGTAATAATTACCCTGGTGCCTGCCGCCTACCCGTTTTCTATTTTATCCTCAACAACAAGGCCTGCATTTTGTTGTGTGGTTTGCTTAAGGCGGCTTATCCGTTGCTGCGTAATACTTATCCCCAGCGGTTTATTGCCTGCAACTGCATTTTCACTTTTTTGCATACGTCCAACTCCGTCATCATCAATAATACAAACAAGCTGATTATTTTCCTGTTTCACTTCAACCAAAAGGCTGCCTTTAGCTTCTTTTTTATTAAGTCCGTGCCAGATAGCATTTTCAATAAAAGGCTGCATAATTAACGGGGGTAAAAAAACAGACTGCTGTATAAGACTTTCATCGATTTTAATTGCATAATCAAAACGGCCATTACTCCGGCGGTGCTCCAGTTCAATATACAGTTTCATTACGGCTATCTCTTCTTTAAGGGGTATGGTTTCCTTTCTTGAATTTTCCAGTATGGCCCTTATCAGCTTTGCAAAACTGGCCAAATATTCTGCTGCATCTTCTTCTTTATTTTCCCAGATATATTTTTGTACCGAGTTAAGGGAGTTAAAAATAAAATGCGGATTCATCTGGCTTCGCAGCATTTTAGTTTCAAGCTCGGCCATGGTTTTATTTACAGCAGTTTTTTGTTTTTCCTCTTCTTTTATTCGTGTTATATTTCTTATGGCAACTAAAACCACAGCAATTATAAACAGCAAGGCAGTTAATGGCCAAAACCACCAGCGTTGCCAAAAAGCAGGTTTTATTACAAATAAAAACGAAGTGGCTTCGCTCTTTGTATTATTTCTTTTATTGCTTACAAACAATTTAAATTTATATGTACCAAATTTTAGGTTTTTGTAGTTAATGGTTCTGTTATCGTTTCCATTTACCCAGTCTTTATCCAGTCCTTCCAGGTAATACCAGTATTCTATTTCGCCAGGATGGTTAAACTCTATGGCTGTAAAATCAAAGCTTATTTCATTTTGGGTATGAGCAAGTTTTAAGGGTATTATTCCACAACTATCTTTATTGTAAAAAACATTTTCGTTAGCTACCTTACAGGCAACTATTTGAGCAATTGGAATGTTGTAGGCAGCCAAAGAAGCTGCGTTGGTATTAAAAATGGTAAAGCCGCCTTCGTGTCCTTGAAAAACCAAATCGTTGTTTACAGATAAATGCTGATTGTGCGAAGAAACGTTAAACTCTGGCCGTAAACTGTTGCTTGTTACTTTTTTTGTAGCCGTATTAAAATTAAACACATCTGCATTTCCCCGGCACCATAAATTATTATACTTGTCTTTTATAATTGAGTATATATAAGCCGACTTAAGGCCGCTGGAAATATCGTAATTAATAAATTTATTTTGTGATTGAATATAACAGGTTAATCCCGCCATGGTACCAACCCAAATGGAATCGGTTCCGGTTATTTCTATAGAGCTGCATCTGTTTTGTGTTGAGTAAGAGCCTGTAAACTGCTGCCTGTGTGCTGTGTATTTTTTTTGGGTGATATTAAAACTAAAAAGGCCGTACTTAATACTTGCCAACCATAAAGTGCTATCGGTTGATTTTATTAATCCGCTTGTATAAAAATCTTCTGCGAAAGACTTTCTTTCTACATCTGTTCCTGAAAAATTCACGTCAAATTTTTTCAACGTGTTGGTTTTAACATCCAGAAATATCAACCCTTTTTCTGCCCCTAGCCATAAGTTACCGTCTTCATTTTCGTAAATAATTTCAACTTTATTTTTTAACTGCACCGTCTTTAATACAGCTTTTTTTGCTGAAATAAAATCCAAAGCAGAATCCCGTGATGCAACTACTATTCCATTTTTCAACTGTATAATATCAGTATATTTTTTTGACTTTCCTGCATGCGTAGTATTCCACTCATTTTTTACTTTTTGAGTTGCGGCATCGTACAGCATAATTCCATTATAAGGTTGCCAGGGTATCAACCACATTAAATTGCTGCCAGGTTTTGTATCTGCAATTACTTTTCTTACAAACACATTACTGTTATTAGTAAGCAACTGTGGCAGTATAAATGATTGATGTTGTTGACTATTCATATCAAGTTTGCAAAGTCCACGTTCAGTGGCTATCCATAATATTTTATTGTTGCTGTATAAATTATATATAATGGCCGGAGGAAACCCGTCAGGATTTGTTTCTGTTGACTGCCATTGATAAACAAAAGTCTTTTTTAGTTTATCAAACAGCAATATTTTTTTATCGTGGGTGCCGCATATTAGTTTTTGATTACCAACGGCGGCATCAAAATTTTGTACGCACATTAATTCGTTAATAATTTTTCCCTTCAGATTTCCTTCGCCGGCTGAATAAATATCTTGTGAACCATCTTTATTGATTACCAGCAACCCCTCATCTGTCGCTATCCAAATTTTTCCATCAGAAAAAACAGCATCCATAAAGTGTGAGCCTTTTGGAATTTTCGGTACCGGGATTTCAGTATAAGTATCGGTGACACTATTATATTTAAAAAGCCCATTACCTCTGGTACCAATTATGTAGGCACTCTGCCCGGCATTTACAATAAACTGTGGATTGGCAATTCTTTTTAATGATGTTTTGTAATACTTCTTTGTAACTGCATCAACCTTTGTAAGGCCATCTTCAGCCGCTACCCAAATTATATTACCTGCACCCTTACAAAGAGGTGCTTTATATAAAACCTGAATATCATTTCGTTCATTAACGTACTTAAACCTATCCTGTACAGCATCATAATAACAAAGCCCCCACTCGGTAGTGGCCCATAAAATTTGTTGGTCGTCAATCAATAAATCTGTAACCCAAATGCTACGCAAGCTATTGCTATCAGCAGGATTGTGTGTATAGTTTTTAAAGTGAAGTCCATCAAAGCGACTGATGCCATTGTGGGTGGCTAGCCATAAAAAGCCGTACTTATCTTGTACGGTTTTTAAAACCACATTGTCTGATAGGCCTTGCTGTGTGTTGTAGGTTTCAAAATTTAAATTGTAGGAAGAAGAAACCTGCGCCGCTGCGGTAAGCACAAAAAAATGCAAGCCTGATAAAAAAAGAAGAATTCCTGTGCGCTTCATCAAAGGCAATATAATTAAATTAACCCCGCTTCATCACTATTTTTTCATTTACATCGGCCATTACCTGTTTTTTAAAGTTAACCAGTTTAGCATAATCTGCCGCCTTAATTACCCGGTCTTTTATCTGCAGTGTAGCATACGAACTGAGTGTATGGCTTGCGGCATCCCACGTATAGGTACAACTGTACGCTGCAAATGGAAAGCTAAACATTTTGTTTTTTGGTAAATTTTCCAACGTATATCCTGCCGGAAATTTATATACCGTGGTATCAAAAACCTGGTAAGAATACGTAAAATAATAATCTGCTTTTCTTTTTTCATACTCGGGAATCTCCTCATCAAAAATGGGATAAAGCCTGGTTTCAAAAAAGAATTTACTGCCTGCATTAAAAGAATAAATTTTTTCGTAGTCCATGGTTGCAGATAGCAGGTAGGGGTATGCTTTGTCTTTTGAATTGCTGATCTCCAGGTTATCGGGTTGCTTCCATTCATTTTGTGTGATGAAATATTTTCTCTTTTCATCTTCTTTTAAGTCGTGGTAACGGTTCAGCAACTCATCCCTGCCTTCGCCCCATAAAGTGTAGTTTGTTCTTACCTTTGCACCACCTTCTTCATTCACTTCAATAACTGTATTTATAGCTTCGGTATTGGTTTTATAATTACTCACCGGTGTATTTACCAACACACCACCATTTTCTGTAACCATCATTGCTTTCCGGTTTTCGGTAAAAGGGCCAAGTTGTGCAAAAGGTAAAGTGGTGCTGGTACACTCCAGCCAAATAGTATCTTTTTGCTGCGGAATACATAGAATGACGTGGTTAAAATAATTGGCCGAAAAATCTTCATACACTTCCCTGGGTGTTGTGCTTCCCTGTATTATTAGCAGGTTGCTTTTAACCCCTACGGCATCCAGCGCCGATTTCAAATAATTGCTTAGTGCTTTACAATCGCCGTATTTTTTATCATCAACAAAACTTGCCGGAAAAGGCCTTAGCCCACCAATACCCAACTGGATACTTACATACCGCATATTATTTTGCATGTAGCTATATAAAATCTCCGCCTTCTGCCTGTCAGTGGCAGCATTCTTTACCATATCCCGGTAAAATGTTTTTTTCTCTTCGGGCAGTGCAGTTGTTTTTGCGTACAAATTATCCATCCATGCCCCAAAGTTTTTCCAGGTGGTCATATCGCCATCATAATCATCAAGCTGAAATTTGGTGGGACCCAGCAAAACAGTTGGTTCGTAGCCATAAGCAGAGCCACTGTGTTTTTCTAACTTATAGGCTTTCGCATTTTTTATTTCCCAGGTGTAAACATCTTTGCCGCCATCGTGATTTATTTGTGGCTGCTGATTGGTATTTACCAATTTGTATCGTACACCTAAATCTGTGGGTACTTCCACTTCAAAAACTGAATGCTGTACCGACTGCCACGGCGATTGCATATCATAAGCTGGCAAGCTGAAGATGGCCTTATATTTTATGCTGTAATTTAATTCTACCGTGATGGGATATGACGGTGTACTAATATCAAAATAAGTTATTTTTCCATCCGGCACCAGTTCATTACCATATTTTCCGGAGGTCATTTCTTTTTTTGAATACGTATTTTTTTTATTTCCCAACAGGTCATACACTTTTATTTCGGCTTCGTCAAGCACCTGAAACTTATCTGAATACTGCTGAAAAAACAGCTTTTTTTTTGCCTGTTCATTCAGCACCGTAAATACCTGGTGTACATCCAGCCGGGCTGTATTTTTATCTTTGATGAGCAATTTTATATTTTCTTCCCGCATTAATATATCTGCATCTTTACGCAAGGAATCGGGTATTGTTAGTGCCGAATAAATATTCAGTTGAGCATTGCTGCAGCATACAATTGATAATATCAAATGGGTTAAAACGAATTTTTTCATCCCCGTATAAAATAATTACAATTTGAAAATTAGCGTTTTTATAAAATATAGGCCAATATGCTTACCTATTAAAAAGCCGTTCATCTTTAAATGAACGGCCTTAAAGTGATTTTAAGCTACGTTATTACCAGGCTTTTTTAGCCACACCGTTCTTAACGGCTTCCAGCGCATTAGCTTCGCTAAGCATAGTAGTCATTTTGTTTCCTTTACCGTCGTTGCCCTGGGCCATGTAGCCGCCACGGGAAGTTTTAGTTATTACTGCATCCTGCATCGGAACGTTCTTTTCCTTTGTTTTCATGCAATAGGCTGTTAACATTTTTGACATTTTAATGAATTTATATGGTTAGTAAATATGGGTGTAGGAATTCGCATCACAGCGAGTTCTTACGTAAGAACTGGTTACAAGCTACAGAAAATATTGGTTTTGACAAAAATCGGCTACGTGATTCAGCTTGAAATCAATCATAAAGCGTAGCGGTTATCGCCAATAGGACAGGCTGTATTTTATATTGAAAAGCAGCAAATTTATACTGAACCCGATTTTTATTATAGGCATTACACAGCTTAAAAGCCTTAGCAGACAACCAGTTACCCCAAAAAACGGCTAATCTTGCTGTTAATATGGTCAACTACATACAGCTATTAAAAAAGGGGCAAAAGCCCCTTTAAAAATGGTGATAAAAGATATTAAAAAATATTTTAAAAATCTTGTTTTTAGCTTGAAAAAGGCAGTTTTTATACTGATTTGCCTATTGTTTAATCAAATACTGTTACACATCAATCTTCGCATATTTGGCGTGCGTTTCTATAAATTCCCTGCGTGGCGGCACCTCATCTCCCATCAACATACTAAACACACGGTCGGCTTCGGCAGAGCTTTCAATAGTAACCTGCTTTAAGGTACGTGTTGCTGGGTTCATGGTGGTTTCCCATAACTGCTCGGCATTCATTTCTCCTAAACCTTTATATCGTTGTGTGTTTACACTCTCGTCTTTTCCCTGTCCGTATAGCTTAATTAACGCTTTACGTTCTTCATCGGTCCATGCATAAGACTGCTCCTTTCCTTTTTTAACAAGATACAAAGGCGGCTGTGCAATAAATACGTAACCCTGCTCAACCAGTTCTTTCATGTAACGGAAAATAAAGGTTAAGATCAGCGTGGCAATATGACTTCCGTCCACGTCAGCATCCGTCATAATTATTAATTTATGATAACGCAGTTTTGATAAGTCAAGTGCTTTAGGATCTTCAGGCGTACCAATTTTTACACCTAGTGCAGTAAACATATTGCGTATCTCCTCGTTATCGTAAATTTTATGCTCCATTGCTTTCTCCACGTTCAAAATTTTACCACGTAAAGGAAGTATAGCCTGGTAGCTTCTGTCACGGCCCTGTTTGGCAGTGCCACCAGCCGAGTCCCCTTCCACGAGGTATAACTCGCAACGCTGTGGGTCTTTATCACTGCAATCGGCCAGTTTACCCGGCAAACCGCCACCGGTAAGCACGCTCTTGCGCTGTACCATTTCACGAGCTTTTTTAGCCGCTGCACGGGCCTGTGCTGCTAATATTACTTTTTGAATGATGGTTTTGGCATCTTTCGGATTTTCTTCCAGAAAAGCTGTTAAAACACGGCTTAAGGTTGAATCCACAACACCCATCACTTCATTATTACCCAGCTTGGTTTTGGTTTGCCCCTCAAACTGAGGCTCGGGTACCTTAACCGAAATAATGGCGCTCAATCCTTCACGGAAATCATCGCCTTCAATTTCTACTTTGGCCTTTTCAAACATGCCTTCTTTTTCGCCATAGCTTTTAAAAACCCTGGTTATAGAACGGCGGAAACCGGCAACATGCGTACCGCCTTCAATGGTGTTGATGTTGTTTACATAGCTGAAAAGGTGTTCCTGATAACCGGTATTATAGATCATCGCAACTTCCACCATCACATTGCTGGCCTCATCATACGCTTCACAATAAATAACTGTAGGCAATAAAGAATTACGGTTGGCATTTTTATCAAGCATCTCTACAAACTCAACAATACCACCTTCGCTGTAAAAAGTTTTTGTGTAGGTAGAACCATCTTCTTCCACCTCTCTTAAATCATTAATATGGATGGTTATTTTTCTATTTAAGAAAGATAACTCCCGCAAACGGGCTTCTAAAATTTCACGATTGTAAACGCTTGTAATAAATATGGTTTGATCGGGCCAGAACTGAACTGTAGTGCCATGTGTATCTGAATTACCAATTTCCCTTACCGGGTATTTTGGAATACCTGTTGCATATTCCTGCTCAAACCTTTTACCATCACGGTTTACAACTACGTGCAGTTTGCTGCTGAGTGCATTTACGCAACTTACACCCACACCATGCAAACCACCCGATACTTTGTAAGAGTCTTTATCAAATTTACCACCTGCGTGTAAAACCGTCATTACCACTTCCAATGCGCTGCGGTTTTCCTTGGTATGCATACCCGTGGGGATACCACGTCCATCATCTTCCACTGTGATGGAATTATCTACGTTAATAGTTACGGTAATATTTTTACAATGCCCGGCAAGTGCCTCATCAATAGAGTTATCTACCACCTCGTAAACCAGGTGATGCAGACCTTTAACGCCTATATCGCCAATGTACATGGCGGGCCTTTTACGAACCGCTTCTAAACCTTCTAAAACCTGGATACTGTCTGCGCCATAACCTGTGTTGGCTGGGGTAGGAACTGCTGCTGTTTCTGTGCTCATATTTTCGTTCTAAAATCTCTTTTAATAGGTAAAATTAAGATTCGGGCGAAGGTACGAAAAAACAGGGGTTTCAGGCAATTAAAAGGGGTTTATTTTAGTGTGATTTTTTGCACCGGGATCCACCATTATTTTAGATTACAAATGACTTAAAAAATGGAACACGGATAACACGGTTTAAACGGATGATACTTCGATATGCTCAGTACGGATATTTTGGCTGCTTCGCAGCATAAAATGATTACTCGCATTGAATTTATTGTCAATAATCCGTAAAATCCGCCAAATCTGTGTTATCCGTGTTCCATCTTTTCCAATGTTCAAACATTCTTTCGTATCTTTGTATCGAATTTTTTAATGTATCAGCAAACAAACATATTAAGTATTGCACACGGGCAACCTTTTTTAAACGAAGACCTGGATGCTTTGCTGCAGGTAGACCGGGTTGTGCCAGGGTCTGTGCATTACTCGATAACCCGCTACAGAAAACAACCACAGTGGAATATTGATGACACCGGTGTATTGATCTATCATGTTGAAAAAAATAATTCTGATGCCAATTACCTGCAACTGAATTTTTGCGTTAGTGGCAATGTGTACTGCAGGCAAAAACAAACCGAATGCGATTATTGTAAATTTAATGCCAGTAAAGGCTGCGTTGAAAAGGTAGAGAGCGTAGATGTGGTGAGTTTTAGCTTTAAACCAAATTACCTCACACAATTCACTAATAACAGTACAGAAAGTGGCTTAACAGAAAACGTACTTTCCTTTAAACACAAAACCTCTTTCAGCAAGCAATTGCCATTGTGTGGCAAAACCAGAACCGCCATTGAAGCATTGCTGAACCATACTTATACCGATACAAGGGAAAATATCTTCATCAATGCACAAACACAAATTCTGCTGCTTTACAGCATGGATTGTATGCTGGGCGATGATAAAGAAACCGAGTTTACCTGTAAGTTTTTACAAAATGCTGAAGACAGGGAAAAAATTATTAAAGCCCGTGAAGTTTTGCTGCAGCACATTGGCGAACCCATTACCATTAAGGCGCTCAGCCGTAAAGTGGCTATTAACGAGTGTTATTTAAAGAAAGGTTTTAAAGAAATATTCGGCACTACCATTTTTGATTTTTATCAAAGTCAACGTATGGAACACGCCAAATATTTATTGTACGATAAAGGCCTGAGCGTAACAGAAGTTTCTATGCTGCTTGGATATTCTTCCATATCGCATTTTTCTACCGCATTTAAAAAGCACACCGGTATCAAGCCTTGTGAGCTGTTGCTCAGGTAGTTTTCCTTTTTACGTAAATGCTTTTCCCGATCAAGAAGTTGATTGTTTTTTTATGCCTGCATTTTTGCAAAAAAATAAGCAATGGCAAAAAGATTCAACCTTTCAATTTTATTACTCGGTTTAGGAATATGTGTACATGCACAGGATAAAACCAATATTATACAGCAGGATACAACAGCACCTAATCACAAATATTTACCCGATGTAACGGTTGTTGGTCGCTACAGTAAAAGCGACATTCAGCAACTGCCCGAAATTGTGGGCACATCAATCTATGCAGGCAAAAAAAATGCACTGATCGTTTTGGATAATGTAAAAGGCAATGTGGTTAGCAACAATATGCGGCAGATTGTAGCCAAAGTTCCCGGTATTCATATCTGGGAAAGTGACGGCAGCGGCATTCAAATTGGCATGGCCGCAAGAGGATTAAGCCCCAACCGAAGCTGGGAATTTAATGTTCGTCAAAACGGATATGATATTTCTGCTGATCCATTCGGTTATCCGGAAGCTTATTACAACCCACAGTTACAGGCAGTACAACGCATAGAAATTGTGAGAGGACAGGGTGCTTTACAATACGGCCCTCAGTTTGGCGGACTGGTGAATTATATTTTACGCAACGGCAGTGAGATAAACAAAAAATTTGAATTTGAAACACAGCAAACCGTTGGAAGCAACGGATTGTTCAACAGCTATAATGCTGTTGGCGGCGAAACAGAAAAATATCATTACTATGGTTTTTTCGATCACCGTAATGCCGATGGATACCGAAAGAACAGCAAATATTTCACCAACTCAGGCTACGGAACTTTCACTTACCGCATCAATAAAAAATTTAGTTTAACTACGGAGTTGATGCGTTCTCATATCCGCAGCCAGCAACCGGGCGGATTAATAGACACGCAAATAAAACAGGACATTAAACAAAGTTTTCGCAGCCGTAACTGGTTTGATATTACCTGGACCACCGCTGCTGTAATTGCCAATTATGAAATGAATGAACACAGCAGATTGAATGTAAAAGCATTTGGCATTTTTGGCGACAGAAACAGTGTTGGTTATTTTCCTTCGGCAGGAATTGTGGTTGCTGATACCATTAACAAAAATACCAATCAATACAATGCAAGAAATTTAAATGCTGATAAATACCGCAATGCAGGCATAGAAG
Organism: Chitinophagales bacterium; assembly: GCA_038204855.1. Classification (GTDB taxonomy): domain Bacteria; phylum Bacteroidota; class Bacteroidia; order Chitinophagales; family Chitinophagaceae; genus Ferruginibacter. The sequence goes on along the minus strand of JBBRCM010000089.1, from coordinate 4,634 downwards.
CCCGTTTTATAACCGACTATAATTTGTTCAATGTAAAACAAACCATTTCTGCAGGTGTCCGTTTTTACAAAGGTGGCACTTTCCGTTATGCATCTGATGGCAAGGGCACAACCGGAACAGATTATGATATGCGTTTATCGGATGGTATCTGGAACAGAGATATTGATTTTAAAACCAGCAATGTTGCCGCATTTGCAGAAAACATTTTCCGTATTTCAAAAAAGTTTTTGATAATCCCTGGCATACGCTATGAATATATTACCGGCAATGCCAGCGGAAGAAATGGGTTTACAACTGCTAATGCCGAAATCATTTTACAGAATCAGAAAAAATCAAGGGGTTTTGTGCTGGCAGGAATAGGTGCCGAATATCACAGCAGCAACACAACCGAAATTTATGGCAACATTACACAGGCATACAGGCCTGTACAATTTGCCGACCTTACTGCACCACCAACAACCGATGTAATTGACCAGGATCTGAAAGATGCAAAAGGCTACAATGCTGATATGGGTTATCGTGGTAAATTAAAGAATTGGTTATTTTTTGATGCCGGTTTTTTCTTCCTGCAATACAATAACCGCATCGGCACTATTGTTCAGCAACGAACTGATGGCAGTTTTTATAATTACCGCACCAATGTGGGTAATAGCAGCAGCAAAGGTTTTGAAGGCTTGGTGGAATTCAGTCCGGTAAAAGCTTTTAGTAAAAAAACTACAAAGGCTGATGCCAGTGTATTTGTAAGTTATAGTTACACCGATGCTACATACGGAAACCTGAAAGTGATTACAAAAAACAGCAATAATCAGCTTGTTGAAACCAATCTTAAAAATAAAAAAGTAGAGAATGCGCCAGAAAATATCCTGAGAACAGGGTTAACCATTTCCTACAACAGTCTTTCTTTAACCGGCCAGTTAAGTTATGTAGATGAATCGTATGCCGATGCAAACAATACCATTACGGCAACTGCCAACGCACAAAACGGATTGATACCTGCTTACACCGTAACGGATATAACAGCAGTTTATAAATTCTCTAATAAACTAAATATAAAAGCCGGGATCAATAATTTAACCAACGAAAAATATTTCACCCGGCGTGCCGGTGGATACCCCGGCCCCGGTGCATTACCTGCAGACGGAGGAACATTTTTTGTTTCTGTGGGAGCAAAGTTTTAGAAAAATTCATTTTTATTAAACAGCGGCTGATCTTCATCAGCCGCTGTTTTGATTTACGTCAGCTTTTCTGTCATCATTCAGTAAAAGAATATGATTTACAACAGTTATTTAACATCATGACAAAACCATGATAATTCTAAAACCATGCTGAATAACCTTTGCACTCACAAATGAAAGCAAGTACAAAAATCATCTTATCGTTTTTAACATTACTCATTTTACTAACTACAGAAAATGCAGTATTTGCCCAGAAGGCTGCTACCGATTCAGGCTTTAACAGCATTACTACTTTAGAAAAAATTACCGTTTCTACAACAAGAACAGAAAAAAGTATTGGTGATATACCAGTTCCGATCCAGGTTATCACAAAAAAATTCATTCAGCAAACAGGTTCTCAAAAATTAATAGATATTCTGCAGCAGCAAACAGGTTTAATATTAGCTGATAATCCACTTGGTCAGGCGTTGCAGGGTTATCCCAATCCCTTTGGCAGTGGGATTCAGTTGCAAGGGTTCGATCCGGCTTATACCCTTATTTTGATGGACGGCGAGCCACTAACCGGCAGAAATGCGGGCATTTTAAATCTGGGAAGAATAGCTGTTGGTAATATCAAACAAATAGAAATTATTAAAGGTCCGGCTACCAGTTTATATGGGTCCGATGCGTTGGCCGGTGTAATTAATATCATTACCGAAAAGCCGGTGGGCAACAGCAGCACATTACAAATAAACCAGGCCAGCAATAATACCTGGGGGTTTACTGCAAACCAAACCATGCAAAAAAATAAAACTGCGTTGCAGCTTTTTGCAAACAGATTGAGCAGTAATGGTTACGATCTGGATAAATCCATTTACGGTAAAACCATCGACCCTTATAATAATTATTCCTTTGCTGCAAAATTGTTTTACGATATTAGTGCAAACACACAATTGCAAACCTCCGCAAGATTTTTTACGCAAACGCAATTCAACAATTACCTGGTTTATACCGGTAACCAGCCTTCGGCTGTGGATGGTAATAGTAAAGAAACCGACTGGGGATTTAATAACCAGCTATTTCACAGTTTTTCTAAAAAAGTAAAACTCATATCCCGGCTTTACGTTACCGGATATCAAAATAATGCAGAGGTGTTTTTGCAGAACACTAAAGAACTTTATGATAAAAGTTACCTGCATCAGTTTTTATTAAAGCCTGAAATACAGGTTGAAATTGGTGAAAAAAGAAACCAAAAATTTATTGCCGGTGCAGGTTACAATTATGAAACCAATGATGCCAACCGTTATCCAGAGAAAAGAAATTTCAATGCCTTTTACCTCTTTTCTCAAAAAGAATGGTTGCTGAATAATAAACTAAACATTACTGCTGGCGGCAGGCTGGACAAACATTCTTTATACAACCTTCAATTTAATCCCAAACTTGCATTGGCGTATAAATTAAAATCCAACCTCAGCATAAACGGATCAATTGGCACAGGTTTTAAAGCTCCCGATTTCAGGCAACAGTTCCTTTTCTTCACCAATTCATTGGTTGGATATACTTTATTGGGAGCGAATGAGCTTTCGAATGGCCTGATTCAATTACAGCAGCAAGGCCAGATTGGCCAATCAATTAATATCGCTCCATACCTGGGCGATCATACTTTATCTCCAGAAAAATCAGTAGGTATAAATGTTGGTGGAAGATACTCGCTGCACAACACAACAAACTTTACGGTTAATATTTTCCGTAACGATATCAATAATCTTATTGACCGTTATAACCTGCCGTTTTCAAAAATAAACGGCCAGGCAATTTTTAGTTACGTAAATGTGAACAAGGTTTTTACCCAAGGTTTTGATATGAACATTAATCATTCCATCAACAAAAATTTCAGTCTGAATGCGGGTTACCAATACCTGGAGGCTAAAGATAAAGATGTGGTTAAACGGATTAAAAATAATGAAGTAGTTAAAAGAGATCCGGTTACGTATTCAAGTACTTATGTAAGCGCTAAAGATTATGGTGGTTTATTTAACCGGAGCAAACACACAGCCAACCTGCAATTATTTTACAGCAGCAATAATAAAACCTGGAATGCAAACATACGTGCCAATTACAGGGGCCGATATGGTTACAGCGATGTTAACGGCGATAATATTTTAGATGATAACCGTGAGTATGTGAAGGGCTACGTTTTATTAAATGCGGCCATCAGTAAATCTTTTAAACCTGGTTTTGAATTGCAACTGGGAGCAGAAAACCTGTTAAATCATAAAGACAAAGACAAGTTACCAAACCTGCCCGGGATTACTTACCTGGTTAACTGCAATCTTAATATTCAAAAAATATTTTCTAATAACAATAAATAAAAAAAATGAAGAAGACGATCCTGACAGGTATGATTACCGCAGCAACAATGACTTTTATGTTAAGTTCATGCTCAAAATCTGATACCCCTGCACCTACCGTAACAACAGTTGAAAAAACAGATTCCCTGAAAGTAAATTTCAGTTCAAACACAGCATTTACATTTTTCAGCTTTAAAAATGATGCGCTGGTTGCAAATACAGATAGTGCAACCACCAAGTGGGATTTTGGATTAAGGTTTACAACTTTTATTCTCAACAGCAATGCCTACGGACCTGGTAGTGCTGCTGTTATTCTAAAAAACAACATTTACAGCAGTATTACTACTGCACCGGCTTCTGGCTATGCTTATGATACCACCACATCGCAAAAAGCAATAAAAGACGGAAGCTGGTATGATTATAATCCCGCTACCCGAAGTTTTGCACCAAAGGCAGGACAAACCTTCATTTTCAAGACTGCTGATAACCATTATGTTAAAATGGAGTTGCTTGCAGTGGATTACGAGCCATTTGTTGGACCGGCACCTGTGAGGTTAATTTATCGTTTCCGTTATACTTACCAGGCAAGCGGATCAACTACCTTTTAAAATGTACTCCAATAAAAAAAGCATCTGCCTTTCGGTGGATGCTTTTTTTGTTTGTACCTGTTCTAAGTTTTTTGCTTTCTCTGAGATATTGTTTTTTCTATATTGGGGGTTAAAGCGGAACCGTATATTTTGTTTTTTTATCTTTTTTTGAAAAGTAAGACGGGAATAAGAATACCCCCGTCTTTTTACCCTAATAAAACCCTAAACCAGCAAAACTCTTCATTGTATATTTTTAAGAAACTAACTGTCTTATTTCCGAAAACTCATATTGCCATTTCTGTGCCAAAAGCCGAAAAATGTGGATAACTAGGGCCGGAATCAAGTGCCAATGGGGCTTTCACTTTCAGTTAAAATTTTAAGCGTGTAATTACCAAAGGCTTTAAGTATTTACACGCCTAAAAAATCAGCCACCCGTTATTATTGAACCCCGCTATTTTACTACCTTTGCACACTTATTTAAACGGGTAGTCCCTTTAAAAGCGCATTACAATTAATATGAGTGGCAAATACACTGAATATCA
>JBBRCM010000088.1:0-15813 GCA_038204855.1 Chitinophagales bacterium | reverse complement strand
TTTTTAACCCAGATTTTGCAGTTGAAATCGTAGCTAGGGTTTCTAATACAAAACAGATAAGGGTTTCAGGTTATTTTTTGGATGAAAGAATAGTGAACTATTCTGAATTCAAAAAATGTTCTGAAAGGCTTAGCTGTGAAGAATTTGGAAGCCGCAGTAGATTTCAACTGCAAAATCTGGGTTAAACCAATCTCAGATCCTTAATAAAATGCCCCGGAGTTATCCGGGGCATTTTACATTTATTTTATTTTCCTGCGGGGAAGGATCATCTACTTCTTCTTGAGTTCATTTATACCATCGAGGTGCATCTGTATAACCGGCAAGTTTGAAACTGCAAATGTTTTTGCCTTGCTATCGTTTAATTTTTCAATAGCTGCGGTAAAATCCTTTACGTCTCTTTCGTGATCAATCTTCATCATTTTGCAAAATTTTTCATCAAACGCTTCACCATTTTTTTCTTCAAGACCTTTTAATCATCTTTCTTATCAGCACTTATTTCTTTTGGCAGCGCTATATTCATGTCCTTTGCAATCATTTTAATTTTAGCGATTAATTCTCCCTGGTCTTTTACCATCAGCCTGCCATAATTTTTTATTTCGGTAGTAGTGCCTCTTGTTATTGCCAAAGCACCTTCCTTAGCTCCCATCATTCTATCATCTGCAATTTTTACCAGGAACATGGCTGCATCATTATCAACCATTCCATTCTTTGCCTTTTCTTCATTTTGTTGGTTTGCTGTTTTTACGCTGTCTGCTGTGTTGCTTGTTTTGCAGCCCACAAAACAGAGAGAAGAAAGCACTATTGATAATATCATTTTCATAACTGCATATTTATAATTGATTATAACTGACAGATGTTGTTTTACCGTACTAAAAACTATTTTTTATTTAATAGCCTGGCTATTAAGATTGGTATCAGCAATACTTGTCAGCAATTCATCACATTTCTTTTCTTCGCTTAATGTTTTAAGCAGGTTTTGCAGGCATACTTTCTGATTTAAAATTTTAGCAAATGCAGCCAGGGTGCCATAACTCGCAATTTCATAATGCTCAACTTTTTGCGATGCCATAATAATACCGGCATCACGTACGGCACCTGGTTCGGTTTCTTCCATTATACCTTTGCCTTCTTCCAGCAAGCCAGCCATTGCATCACATTTTTTTACCTGCGCTTTTTTACCAATTGCTGTAAAGCAGGCTTCCAGGCGGGTTACGTGATCTTGTGTCTGGCCCAAATGGTCGCCAATAGCTTTTTTCAATTTTGCATCAGTTGCATTTTTCTGCATCTTTGGTAAAGCCTTCGTCAATGCTTTCTCTGCCCAATACAGGTCTTTTAGTCCATCTTCAAACAGGTCTTCCAGTTTTTTTGCTGCGTCTTTTTTTGCAGGAATTTTTGCTGCTGCTTTTTTAGTAGCCATGACTTTAATTTTTTTGAGTTAAAAAATGATTTTGATTTATGACAACTATATATGTGCCAGTTTTTATTAAGCATTCTATAAACGATTTTTTATAATAAATGAGAAAAAAAAGCCCCACTTTGTCCCTCGTATTGTTTTTTTACTCAACTAAAACTTAAGCTTGTGCAATAATTTATACCGGCAACATCTTTAATTTCTTATCTACAAATGAATCTTCTTCTGGCAGGCTTGTTGCTGCTGTAAATAACATATAGCCCTGCTTTATGCAGCCGGTAAGGGGCAAAACAAAAGAGAAAGACCCGGAAACTGTTTTCAAACGCAAGATATATCCGTTGATTTTTACAGATAATGAATAATGCAATAGCATTTTTAAATAATAGAGCAATGGCTACACATCTACTGAGAAAAAAAGATACTACGAGCAAAACCATCTGGGATGTACACCACGAAGTGAAGGGCACCATTTTCTGGGATAAATGCCGCGAAGCCATTCAAACCGGGCAAGTGATGGAAATTGAAGACTACTTTGCTCCCATCGGGACCTGGTTTTCGGTTAAGGTATTACCTACAGACAAAGGACTCACCATTTTTTGCAAAGACGTTAGCGAAAATAAAAAAGCTGAACAAACCCTGTTGCGAAGCTTACAGGAAGTAACCGACTATCGGTTTGCGCTGGATGAATCATCAATAGTGGCCATTACTGATCACCGTGATATTATCAATCACATAAATGAAAATTTTTGTAAAATATCAAAGTACTGTAGTGATGAAATGATTGGACAGGATCACCGTATCATCAATTCCGGCTTTCACGACAAAGCATTCATTGAAAATATTTGGGAAACAATTGCCGGCGGCAAAATATGGAAAGGTGAATTAAAAAACAGGGCTAAAGACGGCAGCTATTACTGGGTTAACACTTCCATCATTCCTTTTTTAAACGAGCTTGGCAAACCGTACCAGTACATTGCCATCGGCGCTGATATTACAGAGCGGAAAAAACTGGAGGCACAGCAGACCTTATATGCGTCTATTGTAAATTATTCGCATGATGCCATTGTAAGCAAAACCCTTGGCGGGGTGATAACCAGCTGGAACCAGGCAGCAGAAAAAATGTTCGGCTACAGTGCTGCAGAAACTATAGGTAAGCATATCGCTATGCTCATCCCTACCTATTACTGGGGCCAGGAATATGAAATAATGGAAAAAATACACGCAGGAGAAGTTATTGATCATTACGAAACCGAAAGGCTGAGAAAAGATGGTAGCCTTATTCATGTGTCGCTTACCATTTCGCCGCTGAAAGATGAGGACGGCAACATAACAGGCGCCTCTAAAATTGTACGTGATATTTCACGGCAAAAAAAAGCCGTACAGGAGATGAGCCGGTTAAATGCCGACCTGGAGCAAAAGGTGCTGACCAAAACACATGAATTACTTCAGGCAAAAAATAAATTAGCTGAAACGCGGGAACAGTAAAGCTTTTCGGTTACCAATGCCAATTAGATATATGGCCCGGTTATATCTAACCACAACAACGCTGTTATTACACTTTAAAACCAGGCTGCCAAGGTATTATCTGGAAACCAACTGAAAATCTGACCTAAATCGTTGAAAGAAAAAAGCCGTTAGAATGGCGAGTGATTTATACCGATGTGACTTTGTAATCAGTCCAATCGGTATTTACCAAATACCAGCCGCACAAAAGCCTGGCTTGAATTTCAGCCTGGCTACATTGGCCTAAAATGAAATTCATTTTGGTATTACTGCACAATAAATCCCTTTATTGTTAGCATCAGGCAATGCATAACCAACATTATATTCTTGTTGATTTATCTAACTATTTTAAAATAATAATGTACAGCTGGACTAAGGATTTAAATTTTGCCATTCTTCTTTTAGCATTGCGTAAAGATATAGGTCGATAAACTTGCCATTCAGCAGTTCTGCCTGTCTTAAAATACCTTCCGTTTTAAATTGCATTTTTTCTGCAATGGCCCGGCTCTTGTTATTGCCTGTGCCGCATTTAATTTCAATACGGTTTATCCCCAGTTCTTTAAATGCATGATTGATGATGGCATTGCAGCACTTTGCCATGATACCTTTGCCCTGCATACCATCAGCAAGCCAGTAGCCAATTTCAGCAATCCGGTTCTGGTGGTTGATATGATGTAAACCAATCCGGCCCACAATATTTTTATTAATTATGATGCCGTAGCCAAAATCTGTTTGGTCTGTAGCACGTTTTTTTGAATCACTGATATAGTATGCAAAATTGGCAACAGTCTGCATGTGATCTACCCAGGGCAGCCACTCCCGCAAAGAATTGCGGTTGGCATTTACAACATTCAATAAAGATGCTGCATGAATCTCTTCCAGCATTTCTAAACTGATGATTTCATCAACCTGTATTTTCATTTTACTGATTTTAATGTAAGCTGATAACCCGGGTTAACTTCCATTTACAAGCACCGGGCCCCTGGGGGTTTTCATTTTTCCAGGTATGCACAAATTTGCCAATGGAATGTTTAACGTTAGCGGGTTCCTGGTTATTAATAAAATAATGCTGTCCCATTTCAATGGCACCATAACCTTTAATGGGATACACTTCAATGCTGCCTTCAATCAATACCCTGGTAACTTTACCACAGATATTTCTTTTGGTGGCGGCCATAATACTGTCCTTATTCGTCATCAGTCCGCCTTGATCATGATAAAATTCAATACTGTCAGAAAAACAATCTGCCATTGTTGGCAGGTCGCATACATTGTATGCCCCAAATAAAACGCTGTCCATGTGTACAATGCTGTTGTACAGTTCCTGCGAATCGGGAGTGTACATTTTGTTCGCCTGCAGGTGCCGGGCATTGTTACAGGCAAATAATGATAAGGCAACAAAAACCAGCGCAGCTATTTTTCTTTTAGTTTTCAAACAATTTATTTTTTACTTTAACGGCAGGTTGCTAATGTTTCGGCAGTGGGTCCGGTAAATCCATTACCGGTAAACATGTCTTCAAAATAGTAATAACTCTTTGGTGGATTGGGAGTAAAACATGTTAAACTGTACACTTCGCCACATTGCCCTATTTTTTTACGCCCCAACGTTGTAGTTTGAATTTTATAATAGTATTTTTTTACGGCATTTCCTCCCGGCAAAGGTAAAAAGCCCTGCCCCAACTGGTTTGTAGTAAATAATACCCGGTTGTATTCATCGTACACTGTAAATTGTATAGAGTCGATGTTTTGCGTGATGGGCCGGCATACCTCATTCAAACCATCACCATTGGGACTAAAGGCATTGGGCATAAATATGCGCCCGTTATCGCCGCTACCGACTGTATCTGTAACAAGGCTGTCGCAATTAATATGTTGCAATGGTTCGCTTGATTTTGAGCAATCAGTAAATAATGCTGCAAATAAAATAAGGCATAAAGGAAAAATCAGTTTCATGTAGGTCATCATTTAAAAAAGTTCTTTGGTTTCGTCTTTGTAATAAAAATTAGATACTGTCCAGCCGGTGCCATTGTTATACAGTACAAAGTCAAAAGTCAGAAAGTAATTCTCAAACTTCAGAATATATCTTTTACGGGCCAGCGCATTCTTCAGTAATTTTTCTTCCATCAATTCGTAGCTTAATATTTTTCCATAGTATGGCAAAATGCCGGGCAATTGATCATTAAGGGTTTTATCTATGTTATTTATTACTGCAGTGTCCAATACAGATTTTTGTCTCAACATCTGTATCGCTACAGAATATTTACCGTTTACCAAAGTCTGCATCACTTTATCGCAAAACATGTTTATACTGTTACGGGTGGTATACATTTTTGACTGGCCATAAGAAATTGAAAAAAAACTGCAGAGGATAAATACAGAGATAAGTTTACGCATACTACAGATTAGATGATGAAATACTGCCTGTTTAAAAATGAGGTATAAATATAGGAACAATTCCTGTGACTGGGTTCGCACATTACATTATCTACGTGCAGCTATCGGTACATTAGCCTACCTTCAACATCATTTACAGTTATAAAAATTACAGCCTCACTTTTTGAATATAACCTTTCTGATTACGTTGACAGCAGCAGGACGGTTTCAAAATCAGATGCTGAAGCAATCATGTTATTTTTTGCAGCGCACCCGCTCTTTAACTCGACCAAGAGCCACAATGGTTGCGAAGCCAGGGCTGATGCCATTTGCGTATTATTGCAGCATTGGGGCATACCCTGTTACAAAGCCTGGGTATTTAGCGGCAACTATTTAAAGAAGCATGTTGGAGGATTGAAAAAAAACTGGAAATTTCATGTTGCCGCGATGGTACAGGTTTTGGAAGATGTAAATCTTATTCAGTATATCATTGACCCGGCAACTTCAACAGCTTTACAAACGATGTATAACTGGGCCGCAGAAGTAACCGATTATCCGCACAGTTATCATTTTATTAAAGAGGCACAATGGTATATTTTTTCAGATAAAAAAATTACCCAAAACAACTGGAACAGCAGGAACCGACAAAACCGCAAATGGATGGTACAACGGCTGGCAGGCATAAACGGCCTTGATGCAAAAGGTAAGGCTGCGCTGGTTTTTAACAAGCGCCGCATACAAAACACCATGACTGCATTTGAAAAAATAAAAAGAACAGGGCCTGATTTTATCAGGCTGTAGGAACACGCCTGTTGGCGTGTTCACCAAAACTCGCCATAAGGCAAACTCCTACTCCATCCCCAATCCCCAATCTCTTCCCTTTTCTGTCGCTGGCAAACCTTCTTTTATCCATTTGGCAGGCCTGGCATCTTTTAAATAATAATCAAAAAACTGACCCAGCCTTACAGAAAGATCTTTACGATTTTTACGTTCTACCAGATTATGATCTTCACCATTATACTCCAGCAACCATACTTTTTTATTTAAGCGACGCAGGGCAGTAAAAAATTCAATGCCCTGGTACCAGGGTACAGATCCGTCTGCATCATTATGCATAATTACCAATGGTGTAACTATTTTATCGGCTGCAAATAAGGGAGAATTTTTAAGATACAGATCGGGTCGCTGCCAAAGCGTGGCACCAATGCGGCTTTGCGTATGCTCGTACTGAAACTGGCGGTTTAAACCGGTTCCCCAACGTATGCCGCCGTAAGCACTCGTCATATTAGCAACGGGTGCACCTGCCCAGGCTGCACGAAAAATATTTGTTTTGGTAACGAGATAAGAAACCTGGTAGCCGCCCCAGCTTTGTCCTTGTATGGCCATGCGGGTACTATCTACCCAAGGCATTTTAGATAAATACTTTGCAGCACTAACCACGCTGTTGTAGGCACTGTTGCCCGGCTCACCATCTTTATAATAAATGTTTGGGTCGAAAATTAAATACTCATTACTTACAAACCAGGGCACATTAACGGTAGATGCACTTGGTGCCGGACCACGATAATTGTACAAACCGTCTGCATCTCTTTCGTAAAAATAAAAGATGACCGGATATTTTTTCTTAGGATCAAAATTTTCGGGTTTGTACAAAATACCTTCACTCATTTTGCCATCAAACATTTTCCACCTTACCAATTCTGCTGTAAGCCAGTTATAATCTTTTTGCTGGGCAGCTATATCGGTAAGTTTGTTTAATGTAGCAAGATCGGCCCCTGCAAACAATTCCGACTCACCCACATTGCTTCGCTGCACAATATAGGCATTGGCATTTTTTGCTTTGATAACAGCAGGAAAACTATAAGGCCCGCCGGAAATAAATTTAGGGTCAGCCACTTCATCTACTTTTTTCGAATAAAAGCTTGCATACTTACTTAATTTATTCAATGACCGCAATATGATTGTTTCATTTGCTTCTATAAAACGTTTTTCTCTATCAAAACGGATATAACTAAGTTCAGTTTTTGCAGTCTTGCCCCAGCCATTAGTAATATTCTTTGGTTGTTCCGCAGTTGTGGGATCCACCTGCCAGATATCATACACATCATTAATCAGCAGGTATTGATCATTGGCCGTCCAACCGGTTATACCCACGGCACCCGGAAAATCAGGCACATCATTCTCCACATCATACAATGGTTCCTTAATTTTATCGCTGATGTTTTTGGTAATGCCGGTTGTGCTGTTCCAGGTAAAATAATTTTTATTATCAGGCTCGTACCAATATGCATATTTACCACCCGGCGATGCATTGAAATTAGCCAATGAATTTGCTTTTATCATTCGTCTTGAACCATCTGATGTGCTGATGGCATAAGCCGTTGTTTTAGTCCTCCCCTCCCACTGAGCCACAATGCGGCCACCCTTGTTACTTTCAGCCAATACCCAATCGGCATTGCCTTCATCAACCAGGGTAATGTTTTCCGCATCCTCTCCACCCAGTTGCACAACCTTATTATCGCCGGATTTCATCACAGCAATATAACTGCGTTTCAGTTCGTTGCTTAAATTTTTAAGCTGTTGGGGCTGCAGGTAATCATCGTTATAGTGCCATACATCCACTCGTGCCAATTCAAAATCAACAAGCGTTGTATCTTTTGCTGGCGTGATGGGTGCAGTGCCAAAGAATAATTTCTTACCCTCTCTGCTGAATTTTACTGCAGCGTTTTCGCTGATGGTAAAACCAAGCTGCATACCCACCGTATGTTTTTCAGCAACTAATTTTGCACTATCCTGTCCGGCTGTGTAATACCACAGCTTATAAAATTTCTGCAGCGCCTTGGTACTGCTATCCCGCTCAACAACAAATGCAAGTTGTGTTCCTTCTTCATCAAAGCTGAAATTTTTAGCCTCGTTCAGGCTACGCATGATGGTATCGGTTTTATCGGCAGCAAGATTATAGAGTAATACAAAAGCTATGCTGTTGCTGTCTTTACTGGCCTTGGTGGTTTTCATAACCAGCTTAGTTCCTTTTTTATCAAAAGCATAATCACTCACCAGTTTAAAAGTTTTATCTTTACCATCACTCAACCTTCTTACAATCAAATCTGTTCCTTCTGCTGATGCACCTGCGCCGGCAGCATCATCGCCATCAGCATCTTTTACAACATCTTCGGTAACATATATTTCATCCTTACTTTTTTTAATAATTTCCTTAACTGCTTTGTTGGCTGCGCCAATCATTTCTTCTTTCGTAAGATTTTCTGCATTCACAGATTCCATTGATTTCCTGATAACAGAATCAGCCAGTTTCACCAGCATATCAATATTCAACTTTGAAGAATCAAACAACGGCTTCTTAGCCTTTTTTGTGGAATCGGGCACTGGTTTTTCCATTTGGTAAGCCATGTATCCAAAACCTTTTTCAGGAGTTTTAAATCCTTTTACTCTTGCAAATTTCACAAGCCCTTCTTTACCCAGTTCCAAAATACCGATGGAATCCTTGGTCATATCATCAGCTTTTTTCTTTTTAATTTTTGCCTGCCTCGTTTCCTGGAATATGGGTTTTATTTTAAAAACAACAAAGCGGCTGTCTTCGGTAATCACTGCCCCATAACCACGTGCAATTGTTTTTTCCTGCTGCGTTGCAAGGTTTTGAATTATCAAATCTCCATCTCCTTCCTGTGGGTTAATTGCATACACTGCATACTGACCATCATTACTGATCATTCTTTCGCCGAGGCTTTTCCAGCCATCGTAGACACTATGGTCTAAAGGTCTTTTGGTTTGGGCTGAAATACCAAGGCTGATTAAAAGCAGTGCCGGGAGAATTAATTTCTTCATGTAATTGATTTTGGAGCGTTAAAGATATTGGAAACAGGGGAAATTATTGCCGGGAAGTCGGGAAGACGGGAATACTCGGAAATTAAAGCGTATTTTATTTTGCCTTCGGCAAAAAAAGTTTTGCCACGAAGACACGAAAACACAAAGGATTTTGCCTTCGGCAAAAGGATATTGCCACAGAGGCACGGAAGGCACCGAATTGAACATGTATTTTTCTGTGTTTCTGTGCTTCTGTGGCAATTTATTTTAGCAGCGAAGCTGCTTAATAATCCCGTCTTCCCAACTTACCGGCTAAACTACTCCTCTTCAATAAAACCCCACTCATCACGCAGTGAATTCAATTTTCCGCCTTCCAGTTTTATGTTGTCATAATGTCCTGCCGCATTCTTTTGCCTATAAGCCTCATACAAACTAACCGCACAGGCAACCGAAATATTGAGCGACTTAATAATGCCCACCTGCGGTATAATAAAATTGCCATCGGCCATGGCAATAATTTCTTCGCTAACGCCGCTGTGTTCGTTACCAAAAACCAAACAAACCGGTTCGGTTAAATTCAAATCGTGTAAACCAACTGCATCGCTGCTTAAATGTGTGGTGTATATTTTTTTGAAGTTCTTTCTTATTTCAGCAAAGCATGCATTGGCATCTGTAAACTGGTGAACAGTTAGCCACTTAGCTGCGCTGGACGAACTTTTAGCCCCCCACTTTTTGTGTGGCGGAATTTTGCTGTTCAAAATATAAATATCCTGCATGCCCACTGCATCGCAGGTGCGCATTACAGCAGAAATATTATGTGGATCAAAAACATTTTCCAGAAGCACCGTTAAATCGGGCTGGCGTTTGTTTAAAACGGATGTTAGCCTTTCGTTTCTTTCTGGTGTCATGGCTGCAAGTTAACGAAGAAGGCATTTAAGAAAAAGTAATTTGGTTTTGCCTTCGGCAAAAATATTAGCCACTAAGGCAAGAAGACACGAAGGTTTTGCCTTCGGCAAAAAAGGTTTGCCACAGAAGCACAGAAGCACGGAAAAGAAAAGGAAGATGTATCTTTTCTGTGTTTCTTCTGTGCTTCTGTGCCTCAGTGGCAAAAAAACATTTCCTGCAGGGGAAATCAATCCCTGGCAATCCGTGGCAAAAACATTTCCGCAGGAAATCCTTCGTGTCTTCGTGCCTTCGTGGCAAAATCATTTCCCCGCAGGGGAATCCATCTATGTCAATCTGTGTAATCCGTGGTAAAACCAATATTTTTGCTGAAAATTTCTCTTGAGCATTCCCATTCTTCTAATAACACCACCCTTCACCCAGCTTAACACGCCCTACCCGGCCACCGCATACCTCAAAGGATTCCTGAACACAAAAAACATACAATCTCACCAGGCAGATCTTGGTATTGAAGTAACCTGCGCCCTTTTCAATAAACAGGCATTGCAGAAACTGTTTGATGATGTAAACGCTCTACCAAAAGATTATTCAGACAACATACAACGCATCATCGCCTTGCAAAACGATTATATCAATACCATTGATGCCGTGATGTTATTTCTACAGGGCAAAAGTCCCACGCTGGCACATTCAATTAGCAGTCGTAATTTTTTACCCGAAGCCGAGCGCTTTGCCCAACTCGATGATTTGAAATGGGCTTTCGGCAGCATGGGCACGCAAGACAAAGCCAAACACATTGCCACCATGTACCTCGAAGATCTGAGCGACCTCATTAAAGAAACCGTTGATGAACATTTTGGTTTCAGTCGCTATGCTGAGCGCCTTGGCCGCAGTGCCAACAGTTTTGATGAACTGTATGCAACGCTGCAGCAACCGTACACTTACCTCGACAACATACTCATCAGCATACTCAAACAAAAAATGGATACGCTGCAACCCAATCTCGTTGCCATTTCTGTTCCTTTTCCCGGTAATTTATACACCAGCCTGCGTTGCGGCCAATACATAAAACAGCATTACCCCAATACCAAAGTGGTAATGGGTGGCGGTTTTGCTAATACTGAACTGCGCAGCCTCAGCGATGCCCGTGTGTTTGAATTTTACGATTTTATTACGCTTGATGATGGCGAAGCACCGATAGAAATATTGCTTAATCATTTAGGCATAGCGTCTTCGGTGTTACATGGTCAGACGAGGTCGTCAGACCATGTAATACCCGGCCTTACGCCCTCGCCCGAAGCTGGCAGCACTCACGGTCTGACGACCTCGTCTGACCGTGAGAGCGGCAACGCTCCTACGCCCTCATCTGACCGACCAAAAATTACCGACCTTAAACGCACCTTCACCCTCGTAAACGGCAACGTAACCTACATCAACAATACCGCCTGCACCGATTACAAACAGGGCCAGGTAGGCACGCCCGATTACAGCGATTTCTTTTTAGATAAATACATCAGCGCCATTGAAGTAATAAACCCCATGCACAGTTTATGGAGTGATGGCCGCTGGAACAAACTCACCATGGCACATGGCTGCTACTGGGGCAAATGTACCTTCTGCGATATCAGTTTAGACTATATAAAAAATTACGAGCCCATCAACGCATCGCTGCTTGCCGACCGCATGGAAGCGATGATTGCACAAACCGGGCAAAACGGTTTTCACTTTGTAGATGAAGCCGCACCGCCCGCCCTGATGCGTGCATTGGCGCTGGAGATTATCCGCCGCAAACTGGTAGTAAGCTGGTGGGCCAATATCCGTTTCGAAAAAAGTTTTACAAGAGATCTTTGCATCCTCTTAAAAGCATCCGGCTGCATTGCGATCAGCGGCGGACTGGAAGTTGCCAGCGACCGCCTGCTGCAACTGATACAAAAAGGAATTACCGTTGCGCAGGTTGCACGGGTAAACAAAAACTTTACGCAGGCCGGCATTATGGTGCATGCCTACCTCATGTATGGCTTCCCCACGCAAACCGCACAGGAAACCATCGACAGCCTGGAAATGGTGCGGCAAATGTTTGAAGCCGGTATTTTACAATCAGCATTCTGGCACCTGTTTACCATGACGGCCCACAGCCCCGTTGGCCTTAACCCCGCTGCCTACAAAGTACAAAAAGTTAGCGAAGCCATTGGCACATTTGCCAACAACGATATTGAACATACCGACCCCACCGGTGCCGACCATGAAAGTTTTAGCTTTGGCCTTAAAAAATCTTTGCTAAATTATATGCACGGCGCCTGTTTTGATTATCCATTGCAAAAATGGTTTGATGTTAAAGTACCACGCACAACCATACCACCCGATTACATTATCAAAGCCCTGGAAGATGATGCCCTGCCCACCCACAGCGCCAACACAAAAGTTGTTTGGCTGGGCAACACACCCACTGCCGAAACCATTACCAAAAGCAAAAAAGGCAACCAGTGGCAAATGCTGCAACTAACTTTTACCACAAAAAAAGAAACCATTGTTATTAAGGTAAATGAAGTACGGGGAAACTGGCTGCTTCAACAACTGTCATCTGTTAACCATCAACTAACAACTCTGCAAGCTATTAAAGATAGCTATGAGGCCGCCGGCTTAGAAGACTTTGAATTGTTTTGGGATAATAAACCGGTTAATGGATTGTGGAAGGCGGGATTGTTGATGTTGTAAAGTCCTGAGCGGAGTGTAAGGACTTGGTTTAAGTAAACTTATCTGCGCCATATTTTTACCCATGTATTAAATTGTGATGGGCGAATACCATAGCGTGCAATGTTCCCCTCATGCAAACTCATTAACTCTGTTTCAATGGCTTCTTTAAATTTACTTTGCTCAATTCCCGGTATTTGTCCTGCCTTTGTTTCAATTAAATTTATAGCTTCACGGTAAGGCAATGCTGTAGAAACAATTTCAAATATCAGCGACCGCATCTGAACCCTGTACTTTAAGCGAAAAGGATCAGGCTCGCCTAAAGATTGCCTCAGTGCTGAGTATCGTGCAGATGACCGCTCATAAGCCCATAAAAAAACATCCTTTATTAATTCAATGTTGTTTAACTCATACACGGCAAGCATTCCCTTTATATAGAGCGAATCCGAAACATCAATAAAAGAAACAGGCACTAAATTGTTTCTATTGAGCGAAATATTTGCAGCAAGCCTCGACACCCGCTTATTTACATCGTCAAAAGGTTGCAGGTAAGGCAATTGCACCATCATGAAAAATGCCTGTTCAAACGGGTCTTCAATTTGATTTACTTTATCTAATATCATATCAAACATCTCCACTATCACCTGCGGAATACCAAGCGGCGTATAAACCGATTGCTGAATACCCACCCCAAATGTTCTTAACCTGCCAGATGCATTTGGGTCGGGTAACAGGTTGTTAGATAAAAGTGCATGAATATTTAATATGGTGTAGCGGTTAAAGCCAATATCTTCCGGGTTGGCAACTAAAAACTCAATAGCATCCTTATGGTTAAGAATCATTTGAGCATCTTTAGCAGGCTTGTTATCTGCAACTTCGCCTATCGAAATAAGCCGTTCTGTATCAAGTAAAGAATAAGTATTGCCTTCAAGCCTGCTCGAATTCCACGAAAGGTCAATCAATAATCTTTGCAGAATATCTTTTGCATACGTTCCTGCGGCTTCGTTTTGTCTGGCTGTTTTACCCAGATCTGCTAATTTTTGCTTCTCTGACTCTGTTAAATAGTTTGTGATATTGGGTTGGTATAATTCTAAAAAATCTCTGTTGTAACCAATTGGTGTGCGACTTGTTTGTGGAAGATTTATTAAAGCCAACGTCTGTTTGCTTTGCTCAGTTAAAAAAATTGATTCAGTTCCCGCAGTTTGATTATTCTCGTCGAAACCTGGTAATATTTTATAAACCACTCCCCTTTTTTCTCCTGCTTTTTCAATAACTTTTTCACTTATTAATTTATTTAATCTCCTTAAAAGTGTTTTGTCTTCAATAGCAATACCCAATTGCTTTTTAATTTCAGAAATTGCAATAGCCTGGTTCAGCGATCTTAAAACCTTTGTTATTAATTCTAATTGGTTTTGTTCTTTTGTCATTATCTGCGCTTTTAATTCTTATACATATAAACTATAACTACCTAACCTAAAAATCGATTAGGTAAATAATACTGTTGAGACATTTTCGGCAAATATAAGACATTTAATAGACATTTAATAGACATTTAATAGACATTTAATAGACATTTAATAGACATTTAATAGACATTTAATAGACATTTAATAGACATTTAATAGACAAAATTAAGACATTTAATAGAAAAATAGATAGAATTACGCTGATTGTACGCTTGCAAAAAACTGTTATAAGAAGAAAATAACTATAAGACTTTGAATTGTTTTGGGATAACAAACCGGTTAACGGATTGTGGAAGGCGGGGTTGTTGATGTTGTAGTTTTTTTGAGCCAAGCAGTTTTGCTGCTATTTGGCTTCATTGGCACTCTTCTACGGAGGAGCTTTGTTGGGCTTTAATTGATGCGGAGAATAAATTTTCATTTTGGAATATTAAATATTAGTTTTAACAAGAGCAAGATTACTTTTAACTCGAATAGCTATTGAACGAGAGTTGCGTATATTACTAAATTTTGCGTCATTTTAAAGAGCGATTGCTCCGCCGCTGTTGGTGTTCCTCCTCCAGCTGGCGCCCACTGACCGCCGTTGTTGGTGTTCGTGTCGATGGCAAAGTAGCGTTAGCAATCACCAACAACCAGCAGAGTGCCAGCAAAACAAAACTTCAGTGTTAAACCCCCCCACATGTTGTTGGTGTTGCCCATTCACAAATTCCAACTCACAACACACAACAACGGCAAACAGGGAGCTTCGGAATGTTAGAAACAAAACATTGTACGTTAGCCGCTGTTGGTGTTCTCCGTCTGGCGCAGTCTTCCCATCTGGCGCAGGCTTACATTCACTGGCTCCTCACTGGCGCAGATATGCAGCTAAGAAAAGTGCGTTGGCCTATCTGTGCCAAGGAATGCTGCCAAAAACCGAAGTAGCTCCCACTGGCGCCAGTGTTCCCTACCCAAAAATTTAAATCATAAACGTAAAGATGTTGGGATCACTGGATGCCGTTTTAGTACTACCGGTTTGTAACCGGATTCCTACCCATCTGGCGCAGTCTTACACTTACTGGCTCCCTTGCCGTTGGTATTGTGACCAGCAACATTCGCTAAAATAAAAGCTGCACAATGAATCTGCAAGTACAAGGGAGTTCCGAATAACGGGATAAAATAACACAACAATGACCCTAAATGTTCTAATGCAGATTAACAAAACAACCTTTGATTTTACAAAATATAAGTGCAATTTTCTTTCCCTCCGAGTCTTCCTCTCGAAAAATTAAGATTCTCAGGCGAGTCTCCACGCCGGAGCAGTGCGTAGCTGTGGGACTCGCCGCTTATTATCTAGCAGCGCTTCGTAGCACGGCGAGTCCTGCAAGCCAACGCACAAAATCAAGGGCAAAGACTCGCCTGAAAACGGAAAAGTACAATTACATATCATCTAGCAACACCCCACTGGCGCAAGTGTCCCCCCACTGGCGCAAGTGTTCCATCCCAAATCATTAATCATCAAATCAACTGGCGCAGATAGATTACTGGCGCTCCATCTGGCACAGGTTTACACTTACTGGCGCAGATATGCAGCCAAGAAAAGTGCGTTGGCGTATCTGTGCCAACTAATGATGCCAACAACCGAAATAGCCAGGCCTAACTACAGGCACA
>JBBRCM010000087.1:0-15836 GCA_038204855.1 Chitinophagales bacterium | reverse complement strand
ATTTTTAGGCGGTATCCAAAACAAATTGTCCATTAATAATGTGGTGTTTGTTATTGCGCCCAGGGTAAATGCTGCCGGTAGAATGGATGATGCAAAAAAAGCAGTGCAATTATTTATTGAAGATGATTACGATAAAGCATTGGCATTTGCCGAAATGCTTCATTCAGATAATACCGACCGCAAAGAAGCCGACAGCAGCATTACGGCCGAAGATTTGGAGATTATTAATACAGATATTACACTTCAAAATAAAAAGACCACGGTTGTTTTTAAAGACCATTGGCATAAAGGTGTGGTAGGCATTGTTGCAAGCAGATTGATTGAAACTTACTACAGGCCAACCGTTGTGCTTACCGAAAGTAGTGGCATAGCAACAGGCAGTGCCAGAAGCGTACCTGGTTTTAATTTGTACGAAGCCATACATGCCTGCAGGGAATACCTGTTAGGTTATGGCGGTCATTTTGCCGCAGCAGGGCTTTCGCTGTTGCCCGAAAATGTTACAGCCTTCACCAATAAGTTTGAAGAAACAGTTGCAGCCACCATTCCGGAACATTTGTTGATTCCCGAGATCATCATCGACACAGAAATTACATTTGCAGATTTAACACAGAATTTTTACAATATTGTTTGCCAGATGGAACCATTTGGCCCCGAAAACATGCGGCCAACTTTTGTTGCAAAAAATGTACAGGATACCGGTTACTCAAAAATTGTAAAAGAGCTCCATATTCGTTTTGTTGTAAAACAAGATAAATTCTCATTTACGGGAATAGGTTTTAACCTTGCTGAAAAATTTAATTTACTTAAAAAACCATTTGACCTTGTTTTTACTTTAGATGAAAATGAATGGAACGGCAATACCAGTTTACAGTTAAAAGTGATTGATCTGCGCAGCAGTGAATAATGAAATTGTTTACCTACATAAAATATTTTTATTTCCTGTTCATTAACTGGAACATAAGGATTGCCTGGATAATGATAAAACAGGAAGTTGCCGGCGAAAAGAAATATGGCATCAATACAACCGGTGCAGATGAACTATTAAAACTGGAAAAACAAGGTATTGATATTTCGCATGCTACCATCTATATGCCGGTAAGCTATACACTGCTTGAAGAAGTTTTTAAACAATTAAATGCCACTAAACTTCTAAACTCTAAACCCGTAAATCCTGCCTCGCCGGCAGGCAGGCATTTTTTAGATATCGGTTGCGGAAAAGGCCGTGCCTTATGTGTAGCTGCACATTTCGGTTTTAAAAAAGTTACCGGACTCGATTTTGCAAAAGATTTATGTGAAGCAGCAAAGGAAAACCTAACAATAACAAAACAAAAAATTTCAGGCGTTGAGTACAACGTAATTAATAATGATGCTTTTTATTTTGAGATACCAGATGATGTAGATTGCATTTTTTTCTTCAACCCCTTTGATGAAATTATCATGAGTGGCGTTGTAAATAATATTTTTGAAAGCTTACAATCCAATCCTCGTAAGATCAGCATAATCTATGTAAACCCATTGCATAAAGAACTCTTTTTAAAAGCTGGATTTAAAGAAATCCGGTACATCAAAAAAATGAAATACCTGGAGGCATCTATTCTTGAAAATAAATAAGGGTTGAAGCTGTTATGCCACTACTAACAATCTTAAATTTAAAAAGCATTTAGAAATGCTAAATGCTTTTTAAATAAAAATCTGCTTAGTGTCCAGGCACCTAACTCATCAACTCCACACTTCTGTTTATAAAACTTGTTAAACTGTTTCCTTTTAATAACCCTTGCGATAGCAAAGCAAGATCCGCTAAATTATGCACCAGCTTTTCCTGCTTTGCTGGTTCAGCTTCAGCTAATACCGTTTTGTAAATAGCATGGTTTCCATTAACTGTTAAAGTAACTTCATCAGGCATATTGGCGTAAAAAGCACCCATACCACCTTGCATGGCTGCCATATCTTTCATACGACGCATAAACTCTGGCCTGGTGGCTACAACCGGTGGCGCATCTGTGCTTAATCCTTTCACTTCTACCGACACATTTATTTCAGGATTTTTAACCGCAAAAAGTTCTTTTAGTTTTGCTTCATCATCCTTACTCAACACGCTGTCACCTCCCTCCTGCTTGTCAATTAAATTATCAACAATATCACTATCAACACGAACAAACTGCACATTCTCCCACTTCATTTCCATCTGGTTTAAAAAACCATTGTCAATAATAGTTTCCAGCTCGACAACTATGTAACCCTTTGCTGCCGCCTGTTGTATGTATGCATCTTGTTGCACAGGATTTGTTGTATAAAGAATTACCAGTTTACCATCTTTATTCTTTTGCAAAGTTTCAGCAGCAATCCTGTACTCTTCCAGCGTGTAAAACTTGCCGTCTTTTGTGTCCTGCAGAATATGAAACTTATTCGCCTTCTCTAAAAACTTATCATCGGTCATCATACCGTACTTCACAAACAAACCAAGACTTTCCCATTTTTCTTCAAACTGCTTACGGTCGTTCTTAAATATTTCTTCCAGTTTATCGGCTACTTTCTTAGTGATGTGACTGTTTATCTTTCGCACATTGGGGTCACCCTGTAAATAACTACGGCTCACGTTCAGCGGTATATCCGGACTGTCAATCACACCATGCATCAGCATTAAAAACTCCGGTACAATATCCTTTACTTCATCAGTTACAAAAACCTGGTTGCTGTACAACTGAATTTTATCTTTCTGTATCTCGTAGCTCTGCTTAATTTTAGGGAAATATAAAATACCGGTAAGATTGAAAGGATAATCCACATTTAAATGTATCCAGAACAGTGGCGTTTCACTGAAAGGATACAATTCTTTGTAAAAATTTTTATAATCTTCATCAGTTAGCTCAGATGGCTTTTTTGTCCAGGCCGGTGCGGTGTTGTTAAGCTGCTTTTCAGCTTCTTCTTTACCATCCTTATCTTTCTCTTTAACTTCACCATCATGAAAATAAATAGGTATAGGCAGGAAGCGGCAGAATTTTTCTAATATGGCTTTCACCTTGTAAGCATCTAAAAATTCCTGGCTCTCTTCATTCAAATGCAGAATAATATCGGTTCCCCTGTTCTCCTTTTCCACTTCCTCCAAACTAAATTCCGGGCTTCCATCACATTCCCAACGAACGGCTTTGCTACCCTCTTTAAAACTTTTACTGATAACTTCTACCTTATCACTCACCATAAAAGAGCTGTAAAAACCCAGGCCAAAATGCCCTATTATGTTAGCCTCATTCTGCCCCTTGTATTTTTCCAAAAATTCTTCAGCACCGCTAAATGCCACCTGGTTCAGGTATTTATCAATTTCTTCTTCGGTCATGCCAATTCCGGTATCAGAAATAGTCAGTGTCTTTTTCTCTTTGTCAATTCTTATATCAATTCTCAATTCACCCAGTTCGCCCTTGGCCTCTCCTATAGATGAAAGGGTTTTTAGTTTTTGGTTGGCATCCACTGCATTACTTACAAGCTCACGTATAAAAATGTCATGTTCGCTGTATAAAAATTTCTTTATTATTGGAAAAATATTCTCCGTTTGTACGCGTATACTTCCTTTTTGCATGGTTTTTTAGTTTGATTGCATGGTTGCAAACATAGTACCAATTGGCATTTGCTGTCAGCATGGCACTATTTTAAGGCATAAATAATAAATTTTGACATAATAAGTTTCAAAACACAACAGAGCCCCTAAAAAAGGGGCTCTGTGTCCAATATTTTTATCAAAAGATTATCTACCTGATCATAAATATCTTATCATCTCTAAAATCGGGACTGGTAATACGTAAGCTGTAAACACCCGGTGTTATACTGGCGGGTACAATAAAGTTATCATCAATAAAATTAACGGGGATGATCAACTCGTGCTGTAAAACCGATTGGCCGAGGCTGTTAATAATCTGGACTTGGTAATGCCCCGGCTTAATACCCTGGTAGGTGTAATGCAGATTAGTACCACGTTGCACAGGATTATTGTAAATTATAAAACCACCCGGAATATTGCTCATCGTGAAAGATAACTCAGCACCGTAAGATATACCGCCATTATTTATAGCGAATGCCTTGTAATAATATTTACCACCCTGCACCAATCCGTTTATAGTTGCAGAAAAACTGCCGGCATTTAAATTGGTTGCGCTTATTTTAGTACCAAGGCCGTTTGCCAGGCCACTGATACCGGTATATTCAAAACCATAAGTTGTAACCGGGCTGCAACCTATGCTGGTTATAGAACCGTTCAACATTACCGTATTTGGATTAATGACAGTTGCGTTTCCGGTAACAGCAGTCCCCACAGTATTTGTACCACTGCCACTTGCAGCTACGTTAATAGTTGTTGTTGCTCCGCCGCCGCTAACGGGTATATTGCCGTTATAAGATTGTACCGCAGTTGGTGTAAACTTAACATAAATAGTTTGTGTATAGGGCCCTGCTGCATGTGTTAAACTTAAAGAAGTGGTATAAGTACCTGTTGCCGTTGTTGAGAAAGTATAACCTGCAAGCGGTCCAACATTAATATTAGCTGATGTAACTGCGTTACTGTTTATTACAAATGAATTAGGTCCTGCAGTTGTATTGATACAGTTCGCACCAAATGCAGTAAGTGGTGTTGCTGTTAACACAGGTGCTGCTGTAGTAAAGGAACTTTGAGATCCATAAGTGGTACCGCCTGCATTAGTAGCATAAGCATGATAATAATAAACAGTGCTTGGTGCTAAACCGGTAAGTGCCGAACTGAAATTAACACCGGTTAAATTGGTAGAAGCTACTGCAGTTCCGCTTCCATTTGGAAAAAGATTAGTTATGCTATACTCAATACCATAAGCAGTTACAGGCGTACAACCCGTTGCAGGAATAGTACCGGCAACAGTTGCTGTGGTTTGAGTAATGGCACTGGCTGCGCTGCTTGTAACAGCAGGTGCTGTATTAACCCCTGCACCGGTTGCAGCAACATTTTGTGTTGTGCCGCCACCACCACCAACTGCAATATTACCGTTGTAAGATTGCACTGCTGTTGGAGTAAATTTCACAAATATCTGTTGTGAATAAGCACCGCTTGGGTGTGTTAAACTTAAAGTTGCTGTATAAGTACCAACTGCTGTTGTTGAGTAAGTAAAGCCTGCCAAAGCAGCAACAGTTACATTGGCTGTAGTAAGATTGGTACCTGTTATTGTAAATGAGTTTGGCCCTGCTGTTGTATTTAAACAAACATTACCAAAACCTACTAAGGCCGATGTAGTTAATGTTGGAGTTGCTGTTATAAATGTTCCTTGTGCACCATAAGCCGTACCACCATTATTGGTTGCATAAGCATGATAATAATAAGTAGTTACAGGAGTAAGGCCTGTTAAGTTAGAAGAGAAATTAATGCCACTAAGATTTGTTGATGCAACCGCAGTTCCGGAACCATTAGGAAAACCATTGGTTGTGCTGTACTCAATACCATAAGCGGTAATGGCACTGCAACCATTGGATGATATGGTACCTGCAACTGTTGCTGAAATAGAAGTGATGGCACTTGCTGCACCACTTGTAACCGTTGCAATGGTATTGATACCTGCGCCAGAAGCCGCCACATTAATTGCTGCTGCACCACCGCCAGTTACGGGAATATTTCCATTGTAAGATTGTACCAATGTTGGTGTAAACTTAACAAAGATGGCTTGTGTGTAAGTACCGCCTGGCTGTGTTAAACTTAATAAAGCTGTGTAAGTACCGCCTGATGTTGTTGAGAATGTAAATCCTGTTAGCGGACCAACATTAATGTTTGTATTATTTAATGCCGATCCATTTATTGTAAATGAATTAGGTCCTGCTGTAGTATTTAAACAAACATTGCCAAATGCAGCAAGTGCTGTAGCATTTAATGTTGGTGTAAGCGAAAGTGTTGTAAAAGTTTGTTCATTACCATAACCTGTGCCACCTGCATTGGTTGCATAAGCATGGTAATAATAAGTTGTATTAGGTGTTAACCCTGCAACATTGGAAGAGAAATTAATACCGCTAATATTGGTAGAAGCTACCGGTGTTCCGCTGCCATTAGGAAAACCCAAAGTAGTACTGTACTCAACACCATACGCTGTTACGGCACTGCAACCATTTGCTGGAATGGTACCGGCTAAAGTTGCAGAGTTGGTTGTAATGGTTGATGCAGCGCCGGTTGTAACTGTTGGTACAGCATTTACACCTGCGCCCGATGCAGCAACATTCACAGAACTTGCACTGCCACCACCAACAGCAATATTGGCGTTGTATGATTGTACCGCAGTTGGCGTAAACTTCACAAATATTTGTTGCGAGTACGAACCGCCGGGTTGTGTTAAACTTAAGGTTGAAGTATAAGTACCACCGGCAGTTGTTGAATAGGTAAAGCCTGTTAAAGCTCCAACAGTTACATTAGCAGCTGTAAGGTTACTACCAGTGATGGTAAATGAATTGGGGCCTGCAGTTGTATTGATACAAACATTTCCAAACCCGGTTAATGCACTAACAGATAATGTTGGTGCAGAAGAAGTGACGAATAATTGCTGGGCCCCATAACCGGTACCACCGGCATTGGTAGCATAAGCATGATAATAGTAGGTTGTTGCCGTAGTTAAACCGCTTACATTGGAAGAGAAATTGATACCGCTCAGGTTAGTAGAAGCAACAGGAGTTCCGCTACCATTAGGGAAACCATTGGTTGTACTGTACTCAACACCATAAGCAGTTACTGCCGAGCAACCATTTGCAGGAATAGTACCCGCTAATGTTGCAGAGTTTGCTGTTATAGCACTGGCTGCGCCGGTTGTTACTGTTGGTATGGTATTAACACCGGCGCCTGAAGCAGCAACATTTATAGCCGTTGCACCACCGCCTCCAACGGGTATATTACCATTGTATGATTGTACCAATGTTGGTGTAAATTTTACAAAAATCTGTTGCGAATATGCACCACCCGGTTGTGTTAAACTTAAGGTAGTAGTATAAGCACCGCCTACATTCGTTGAATAAGTAAAGCCTGCTAAAGAACCAACTGTTACATTGGCTGCTGTAAGTGTTGTACCTGTAATTGTAAATGAATTAGAGCCTGCAGTCGTGTTTACACAAACATTGCCAAAACCGGTTAATGCAGTTGCAGTTAAAGTTGGAGAAGCTGCGCCGCAGATAACCACAGATGAAGCACTGTTACGTGGAGCCGGGGCTCCAACTGTAAAATCTAAACTGTTATTATCAGTGTCTGTGCAGCCATTACTGTTTCGTATTGCTGCAGTTGTATTACTTAATGCTGCTGTAGCCGTATTTTCAAAACATATAGAAGTTCCAAAACCAACCAGGTCAATCACTCCTGCTGTAGGGCAACCAGATAATGCTGTTATGTTATTAACCAATGCCACCCTGCCATTTGTTGCCGACATAGCAATTTCATTTCCTGCAGATGGTGCTGCATCAGGCGTGGGCAATGCTGCTCCAACAGCTCCAATAGTACTCATGCGGACAAGGTAATAACCTCCGGCAGGAATACTTGCAGCAGGCAGTGCAAAAACACCTGTCCAGGTGCCGGCATTAGCAGACGATGCATACTGAACAGAAAAGCCCGAAGTACTTTGAGCAACACCCGATACATTATGTAGTTCTAAATAATCTGCATTATAAGGAGCCCCTGCATTTCCGCCACCACCAAAAACCTGGCTAATAACCAAAGTTGTGGATTGAGAAAAAGAAAAGAAGGAAGAAAGAATAAATAAAAGTGTAAATATTTTTTTCATAATCATTATTTATGGCTGCATTATTAATTAGCCAGTTATTACAAAACTTAGAAAAAGCCACATCAAAAAATATGGCTTTTTCTAATAATTTTTTTATACGCTCTTTACAGTCCTGTTACCTTAATATCATCTACTTCCCATGCTGATGTTTTATCACCTGCAGTTCCTACAGGGTCAGCACCTTCGTATCTGAAAGCCACATAGATGGTGCCTGCGTAAGCATTCAGGCTGATGTTACCTGAATTGGTAAATGATGATGGGAAACTTGATGTAGTACTTCCCGGAGAAAGAGTTGCCTGCGAAGTCATGTCATTCCATACAACACTGGCTGCCCATGGATTTCCTGTACCGGTATAATTTGTTGAAACAAGCACTTTTAAAGCTGCTTCTACATTTGTACCGCCGGGGGTTGTTGTTAAAATAAAGCCTTGCAGGGTTCTAAAAGTTAAGGTTTTTGTTGTGCCAGTTAAGGCAATGCCTTTTGTAACAAGCCAAGTGGTAACTGCACTTTGGCCGCTGCCAAATCCACTCATGTAGGCATATTTATTACTGCTGAAAGTACGGGCTGTCCATAGTTCACTGGCGAACTGTGCAGCATTTGTCCATCCTGGTATAGCAACCGTAACGTAAGGAAAAGCTGTAGTAACTGCATGGCTTTCAAAATCTTCAAACAATAATGTACCGGCAGGTAATGCACATGCATAAGGATTGGTAAATTTCACATCATCTGTATTTCTTAAAATCAACTGTTTGGTGCTTCCAAAAGTTGTGTAAATAGCATAAACAGTTCCACGGCCCTGCGCTACTTTCTGCCCCGCAAAATCTGCATAAGCACTTGTACGAATAATGATTGTTTGGTTAGAGCAGTTTTTTATATCCAGGTTTACTGTGCTTTTGTAAGCAGAGGTATCAGAATAAGTAGTGTTAAGATTCGTAAATGCAAAATTATCTAATTGTATTAAAGTACCCAGGTACCTATCCTGCATACCGGTTGTAAGTTGCGCAATTGTTACCAGATGAGGAACAACAGGATTGTTTAAAGTTCCGCCAACAACATATTTATTAACCAGGTTCGCAGGAATACCTTCCAGAGAAGGAGCACCCGCAACGGTAGCTTTAATACCCAGTTCCATGGTACCATTATAATCGCTTACGCAAAGTCCATTGCACTTAATGAATACTTTACGGCCTACCGGGTAAGTTCCGTAGAGACTGTTTGCATCAATCAAAACCTGCAATCCACCGGTTGAATCTTCTATAAATAATTGCTTGTATAAATTTCCGTTTTTGTCATCGCCAACTACAGTACCTGAAATAATAAGGTCGGTTGTAATAACATTATATGCGCCAGATACTGTGTGGAGCGCTTTTAGGCTTTTGATTGATGTATTTGCAACAATAGCCGGATCAGCAGGACCGGGTGGGTTATCAAAATTTTTCTTACATGAACTCAAAGTTCCGGATGCAGCGATGATGATAACTGCCATTAATAATTTTACGATCTTATTCATACTATTTATTTTAAAAATTTAGATGCTTTTTTTATTTATTAAAATCTTAAACCGATGCTTGCAAAGAAATTGATGCCGTATGCATAAAATTTCTTTGACGGAAATTTGTCAACATTCTTTTCGGCAAAGTCAAAACGAAGCTGCTCATAACCACCTGAAACTATCTCCTCATTATTAAGGATATTATTTACGCCCAGGTTAAATAACAGGAAAGTTCTTTTATGTAAACCTTTAAACCGGTTGTTCATCAACCAGGAATATCCTGCAAAAACATCCAGTGTGTGTTGTGGTTTAAGCCTCGTCTGGTCAAGTATTTCATTCCATTTTGCAGAGGTTGGGTCAACACCGTTTACTGCAGCCGCTGTGCGGCGAACGGGATTAAAATCAAGCCACATCTGGTCGAAATAATTAAAGTTGACATTTACATACCAGTATTTACGTGAGCGGTAATTTAAACCAACAGTGTAAGCTTCCTGCGGTGTAGGCAAATAATAATTTTTTGAATAGACTGCTACATCTTTCGATAAAACTACAGAGCTGTTATCTGACGTTGTGGTAGCAAGCTGGTTAGTATTATAACGATATCTTCCAATAGCTGCAGCTGCATTTAAAGTTAACCCTTTATAAAGAATAACTTCTGCACCTGTTTCCAGTCCGAATTGTTCTTTACCAATATTGCTAATTGCATAATTTACAAAACTGCGGGCATCGTCATTAAAAAATGTAAGTACGTTTGTTTGATGTTTGAATACAGTGTAATATCCGCTCACACGGAACTTTACTGTAGGTGCTATCAGCACATATCCTGCTTCGGCAGATGATATTTGTTCAGACCTTAGTTTATCCTGTACAAAATCTCTTGTACGTGGAGCAAGGTATGCATTTTCAAAATACGGTGCTCTTGTTTCGTAAGCTGCATTGGCATAAAAATAATTACCCTGTGTTAATTTATACGTTAAGCCTCCTTTAACTGAATAATTATAAAATTCATGTGCATCTGATTTGCCGTAAGAGTTCTCTGGAAACAATCCGCTTTTTACATTACCCTGTCTTTGAAAACGGGTATAAACATGTTCTGCACCAATAAAGAAATCTAATTTTTTTAATTTCACATAGGTTTGTACCCAAGCAGTTGCTTTCTTTATATCGATGTTATAGTTGTAACCAAATTTGTCTCCCACACCTACAATACGGTTGGGCTGGTTTATATCATTCTGGCCTGCATTGGGGTCAGATGGAAAATCTCTTAAACCAAACTGGTTAATATCCACATAAAATGCTCCACCCAAAAGATCATCCACTTTTTTGTAATAATTATTTTTCTGGCTTTCGTATGTTAACCCCGCGGTTAAATCAATATGCGAATTAATAGAGGTATTTAATGTTGTGTTGACATTGTATTTTTCTGTATGAATTACCCTTTCCTCAACAATATAAACAGACCTGCGGCCTGTAACATTGTTACCTATGATACCATTCGCATTTTGTATGGTTTCGGAATTTCCGTAATTGGCAGTGTATAATTTATCCCAGTTTATCTGGCGTTTATTTACATCATTTTTAAGTTCATCATATACCCTTTGTGCTAGTACAGAATCTTTCTGGTAGCTTGGCAGGTAACGGTAATAATCAGGCCTGGG
This sequence comes from Chitinophagales bacterium, assembly GCA_038204855.1. Taxonomy (GTDB): domain Bacteria; phylum Bacteroidota; class Bacteroidia; order Chitinophagales; family Chitinophagaceae; genus Ferruginibacter. The sequence continues at coordinate 4,928 of JBBRCM010000087.1, read as the reverse complement.
GTCTGCAGCATTATACCAATCAAGGCCGGTGGTGCTTCGGTTTCCATTTAAATAAGAACCTGCAGTAAGCAACGTGGTTTTGGGTGTTATCTTCCACTCATGTGTAAGTATGCCTACCGGTTGAAAAGATTTTGCAACACTGGCATTTCTTTTTTTACCATTCTGATAACCCCAGTAAGGATTGTAATAATTAGTACCGGCAATATCCAGCATTTCTTTTACAGAAGAGCCCTGGCGGCCACTTGTAGTAGGTGTTGCAAAAGCAACAAACGAAAGCAGGTGACGCTCATTTATTTTTTTATCAATGCCTATGTAACCAGACCAAGCATCGTAAAAGGTGCCATCCGTAAATCCTTCTTCGGCCCAGCGGCGAGAACCGGCTACGCTGAAAGCCCATCCCTTTTTAGTAAACCCTGTAGAATGCGAAAAGCTCACCCGGTTTGAATAATTACGGTTTGATAAAGCATAACCAACCTGTGTTTGTTTACGTTGCTTTGATGCCCTGGTATCAATATTTGTGAAGCCACCAAGTCCGCCAAAAGAAAATTTGTTTGATTGCAAACCCGGTGTGTACTGCTTGTTACGCAGCACATCATTAAGGCCTCCCCATAAACCATAAGGAGTAAAACCATTATCCAGGTTTTCCATCGGTACACCATTCATGTTGGTGCCAAAAAGATCAGAATCGTAACCTCTGATACGGAAACGTACGGCATTGAAGTTGAAAGAGGCTGCGTTGATAAATGGATTTCTTCCGTTGTTTAACTGAGATGAGACGTTTTGTGCACTACCGTCCTGGTTATCATTTTCATCAAGCGAAACCACCGGAATATTATCAAGTGTGTTTTCGGTTGCTTCAGTGAACAAGGTTGAATCGATTACATTGATAATTGTTGTGTCGCGTTTTGCTTTTACCTGTGAGAAGGCAGCCGGAGCAAAACCAATCATGAGCAGTAAAGTAGCAAGTGTAAATTTATACTTATACATATATCGTTTTGTTAAAAAAGAATGCAATTTAGAGTATTTATCGGCATTTACTTGAAAATTTTGTTATCAATTAGCTAATAGATTTACAAAACCAAAACATAAGCATTAATTAAATACATATCCCCTGTTTACAGAAACAAATAATAATTAGCTTTGCCAAAATAAATTAAATGAAAAAAGGTTTTCCGGTATTTTTATCTGTTGTGATTTTCAGTTGTTTGTCTGCTAACTCGTATGCATGGGGCAAAAGAGGACATGAACTGGTGGCGGAGATTGCTTTTCGTTTTCTGGATGATTCTACACAACAGATTGTAAAAAAATACCTGGGTAACCTCAGTATTGAAGAAGCCGCAAACTGGATGGATGATGAACGTAGTAACAGTTATTATAATTATATGCGTACCTGGCATTATTTAGATATGGATAAGGGAGAAAATTATACACCTTCTGCCGAACGTAACATTCTTACTGTTTTACATTCGGCAATTGTGGAACTGAAGGAGTACAAGACCATGAAAAGAAAAGAAGTTAAGTATCGTTTGCTGCTAATTTTTCATCTTATTGGCGATCTGCATCAGCCGTTGCATACAGGCTATGCTATTGACAAAGGGGGCAACACAATACAGGTTACATCCCCCTATGTTGGCGGAAACCTGCACAGCGTTTGGGATACGCAGATCATCGAGTACAAAAATATCACGCTGGACAGTTGTATGCAAACCTACAGCACTTTGGATACAGCACAGGTTATAGAAATAAAAAAAATAAACGAATTGAAATGGATGTATCAGTCACGTTCATTGCTTGACACCGTGTATAGTTTTCAAAACGATTTTCTTGATAAGGGTTACATTGATAGCAATGCAGATGTCATTAAAAAGCAATTGATAATGGGTGGTCTTCGACTCGCCAGCTTACTTTCATCAATCTTCAGCAGCAAATCCTGATATATTTTTTTTGTAAATTAATTATCATAGTAATCACTCTTTCCGAATGCCTAACTTTATATTTATAAAAGTGTCAAATAAACAAAGATCAATATTTTTTTTATTGACATACACAACTCGCTTATTTAACGGCAACGAATAAGTTAAGTTTATTCTTCAGGTAACTCGACAAAAAATCCAGTTTTTCATTTATTACCCGTGTAAGCTTTAACTTTGTAGCGTGTTAAAGCGTAATTACTTTTTGAAACCGTTTTAGTTTCACTTCAACCCTTAATCATTATTTCCTGTTTGAAAGTTTAATAAACTTTCAGGAGGTTCCATTATTTTTAATAAGATTGAAAAAATCTCATGAAGAAACTTATACAATTTATTACCGGGCTTTTTATCCTTGTAAACTTACATGCACAAACGCCGGTTCCTATGGCATCGCAGCCGTCGTTTACCTACACCGAAAACTTTAGCGACATTGCTAATTGGACAAACAATTTTGCATCTGGTGCAGGTGCAAACAGGTTCACTTCTGTTGCCGTTGGTGGGTTAACTGCAATACCTTCTGCAACAAAAATTACAACCAATACTTCAGTATTTCCAGTACCAGTTCCCCCAGCAACGGTTTCAAATTCTGGAGGGGTACATAGAGGCTCCGACCAACTAATACCAACTTCAACAATTATTTTATTATCTACCGGACCAACCAATAACAGCTCATCGGCAGCAATTGATTTTTTTTTAGATTTTACTGGTGTTGATGCAGGCACCCTTAGTTTTGACTGGGCTGCTGTGGCTAATTCTACCGGCGACAGATTTGGCTCATTAAAGGTATATGCCAGTGTAGATGGATTGGCTTTTACCGATGTTACTGCTGCATTTGTAACCAATGTTGTAAACAATGTTATAACCTCAGGCAGCATCAGCAATGTTGCTTTACCTGCCATTTTTAATAATTCGGCAACGGCAAGGCTGCGTTTTTATTATCATAACGGAACAGGTGGCACCACCGGATCGAGACCTAAACTGAGTATTGATAATATAACTGTTACCGCCTTAGCAAACACCCCTTGTGTTACACCAACTGCACAACCATCTAATTTAATTTTTGGTATTATAACCAGCAGCAGCATTGCAGGAAGTTTTACTGCTGCGGCACCTGCACCAAATAGTTATTTGGTTATTGCAAGCAATAACAACAGCCTTACTTCCTTACCGCTCGATGGCATAACCTATAACCTGGGCGATAATGTTGGCGATGGTTTTGTTATATCCAACAATAATGCTGTAAGCTTTACAGCAACAGGCTTATCAGCATCTACTACTTATTATTTTTATGTTTTTTCGGTAAACAATATATGTATTGGCAGCGTAAAATATTTAATTGCAAATCCTTTGCTGGCAAATGCGGCCACACCTGCAGGGCTGCCCGCTTGTACAACACCGTCAGATCAACCAACTATTTTAAATTTTGGGACAACAACTGCAAATTCAATACAAGGTTCTTTTACTGCCGCAGCAACAGATGGCTATTTAATTTTAAGAAGTACTGCAGCTTCATTAACAAACAACCCTATTAACGGGGTAAGTTATGCACCTGGCAATATCCTTGGTAATGCAACCGTTGTTCAACAAAATAATCTTACTGCTTTTACAGCAACGGGTTTATCGCCACTTACACTTTATCACTTTTATATTTTCAGTTACAACAATCTTAATTGCAGCAGCGGGCCTGCTTATCATGTTACTGCACCGTTAAGCGGTTCAACGTCTACAGCCAATTTAGCGCCTTGTGCCATACCAAACACACAGCCAACAAACATTTCATTTACAGCTTCAGGCAACGCTATTGCAGGATCATTTAATGCCGGCAGCGGAAGCGATGCATACCTGGTAATCAGGAGTCTTAGTCCAACTTTATCGGCAACACCGGTAAACAATACCAATTATAATGTAGGCGACGGCATTGGCGGAGGATTTGTAGTATCGAATACCAGTGAAAAAAGTTTTTCAACGCAGGGCCTTACATCAAGTACAACATACTACTTTTATGTTTTTGCATTTAATAAATTATGCAGTGGGGGTACAAAATATTTAACAGTAAACCCGCTGCAAGGCAATGCAGCTACTACCAGCGACCCTGCAAACAATTATTATTTTGGCAACCTGCATGCCCATTCCGATTATTCGGACGGTAACCAGGATAACCCTGGTTTTACACCAAATGATGATTATAACTATGCCATGTCATCGCAATGCATGGATTACCTGGGCATATCTGAACATAATCATTTTACCTCAAACAATAACCCAGGCAACAGGCTCAGCACTTATGGTTTGGGTATAACACAGGCAACCAATTTTACAATTGCAAACCCGGCATTTATAGCGTTATATGGTATGGAATGGGGCGTTATAAGCAATGGTGGCCACGTGCTGGTGTACGGCGATGGTATGAATAATTTATGGGGTTGGGAAACAGGCGCCGGTACCTGGGGTGGCAGCAGCAACTATAATGAGTTTATTGCAAAATCAGATTACACCAGTGCAAACGGTTTATTTCAAACAGTAAATAATAACACTGCCACAAATACCTTTGCTTCGCTGGCTCATCCCAACGATAATGATTACGGCAATCTTGCCAACATTGCATACAGTGCAACATTTGATGCAGCCATTGGTGCTGCCGCAGTTGAAAGCGGGCCGTCAACTTCTACCAATACCACGTACAGTAATCCCGGCTCTTCCATGAGTTACCTGTGGTATTATCAAAAGTTATTGGCAAAGGGCTATCATCTTGCACCAACAGTTGATCACGACAATCACAACACTACATTTGGAAGAACAACATACTCACGTTCTGCAGTTGTTGCTCCTGCATTATCAAAAACAAATATCATCAACGGTTTTCGCAATATGCATGTATATGCTACGCAGGATTGTGATACCAAAGTTGATTTTACAGTGAATACCAAAATTATGGGTAGCAGCCTTGTCGCACCCGGT
>JBBRCM010000086.1:0-15919 GCA_038204855.1 Chitinophagales bacterium | reverse complement strand
CGTATTGGATTTCCTCAAAGCGCAGCATAAATCAATTTACCTGTCGGGAAATTATATAGACAGTGCACTGGGCTATGGCTGGGCCTGGGATGACTATAATGATGATTACATGGTTGAAAGAAATGCTTTTCCCATTTATGGCAATACAATTAAAGTTGAATTGAATGGATACAATTATATTGGTCAGCTTTCTTATAAACCCAATTGGAATATAATTCCTTCATATTTCAGGCCTTATATTGACGAAGGATTCAAAATGGAGATTACCACAAATTATTCAAATCTTGCTAAATTCAACACTCAGAAATTTTTTATTCGCCGCAGCAGGACTTCCAACAAACTCAATTTATACCAGGGAAATTCCGTATTCTACAAAACAGAAATTCCATTTTATACAGATGGAAATAAAACGTCGGTTGAAATCCTGAAAAATGATTTTCAATTAAATATTACGGAAGGCAGTCTTACAGATAAAATTTTATATGCAGGTACACCTGCACGCCTGCGTTGGCATAAAATAAAAACGCAACCAACCGACTCGCTGTTTAAACCCATGATGCACCGAAGCGATAATTTTTTTGCAGAACAAGCCCTGCTAATGGTTAGCAATGAGTATCTCGGTTACATGAGTACCGAAAAAATTATTGAAACCCTGCTGAGTGCTGATTTAAAAACTGTTCCTCAAAAGCCTAAATGGGTTGATGGATGCGGCCTCAGCCGTTACAACTTATTTACTCCGCAATCCTTTGTTTATATCCTCAAAAAGATAAAAACCGAGTTTGGTTGGGAGCGTGTCAAAAATATTTTGCCTACTGGCGGCACCGGCACTTTATCATCTTATTACAAAAAAGACAGCGGTTATATCTACGCCAAAACCGGCACACTCAGCAATAACTGCGCTTTAAGCGGCTATCTCATCACTAAAAAAGGAAAAATCCTTATTTTTTCGGTGTTAAACAATAATTACATAACAAGTGCCGTCCTTGTCCGAAAGGCTGTTGAACGCTTTTTAGTTGCAATCCGGGAAAATTATTGATATTTTCACGTTTCAGGCAACAAAACACAAAACCACAGCATCTACCCTAAGCTTAAAACCCTGTTTATCCTTTAACCAACAAAACCTTTTCTGTATGAAAAAAATCTTTATGCTGCTGTGGCTTTCTCTTGCCGCCTTTACGTTTAAGGCATCGGCGCAAACCACACCAAACTGCAGTGCCGAATTTGCAGTTCAGTATCTTACCAACTACACGGTAAAATTTAATCCGGTGCTTGCTACCGACTCTCCGTATGTACATCACTACTTGAGTTTTGGTGATGGCAGCACAGGAAGCCAGCTGATTTCACCTTCCCATACTTATATATTGGCGGGAACTTATTCCGCAGTACACACAATTGTAAGGGTTACTCCAAATAATATTCCGGTTTGTACGCAGGTATTTACCAGGATAGTTACCATTACAGAACCCTGCAATCTGGTAGCTAACTTTAGCTGGACCAGTACGGCATCTAATCCATTATTGGTTTCCTTCCAGAATTTATCAATACCGCTTGCGACAAACGATTCTATAACCTGGATATTTGGAGACAATAGTGCTAACACTCACACGGTGAATGCGGTTCATACTTATGCCAATGCAGGCACTTACAATGCTTGTTTAATTGTAAAGAAAGTTACCGGTGCAGGTGCTCCGCCATGTGTAAAATATATTTGCAAAACTGTGGTGGTATCTGCGCCATGTACTTTAGTTGCAGACTTTAACTGGACAATTACAGCAGCCAATCCTTTAAGACTTGAGTTTCATAATTTATCGGTTCCTCTTGCTGCAACTGATTCTATCCGCTGGACATTTGGTGACGGCACATCTTCCAACGAAGTTAACCCGGTACACACTTATAATGTAGCTGGTACTTATATCGTTTGTTTGAGGGTTAAAAAGTTAACACTCCCTGGTGCTGCACCTTGCGTAAGAGAAATATGCAAAACAATTGTAGTAACCCAACCCTGCAACCTGGTGGTTGATTTTAACTGGACGGTTACCCCAACCAACCCATTAAGACTTGAGTTTAACAATTTAAGTACCCCGCTTGCAACAACTGATTCTATCCGGTGGACATTTGGTGACGGCACTTCTTCCAGCGATGTTAATCCTGTTCACACTTATAATGCGGCGGGTACTTATATTGTTTGTTTGAGGGTTAAAAAATTAACTCCTTCCGGTGTCCCAACTTGTGTAAGGGAAATTTGTAAAACTATTGTTGTTACTGCGCCATGTAATATGATACCAAATTTTACCTGGACGGCTACACAAACCAATCCTTTAGCGATAGAGTTTCATAATACAAGCACCAATACGCTTGCAACCGATTCTATACGCTGGACCTTTGGTGACGGAAGTACTTCAAACCAGGTTAACCCGGTACATATTTATACAGCTGCCGGCACCTACACTGTTTGTTTGCGGATATTGAGATACAATGCAGGCACTACACAACCTTGCGTAAGAGAGATATGCAAAACCGTTGTGGCTTTTGCACCATGCACGCTGGTGGTTAATTTTACCTCGCAACCTGATCCTTCCAATTCATTACGAATAAAGTTTACCAATACAAGTGCTCCAATTAATACAACAGATTCTGTTAGATGGACATTTGGTGATGGCACAATGGTAAGTGGTTTACAAAGCGACCCCAATGTTGCCAACCCAACGCATAATTATGCAAATGCCGGTACTTTCACTGTCTGTTTACGGGTGAAGAAAAATGGTAATGCTCAAACATCGGTTAATTGCGTAAGAGAAAAATGCTCAACCATTACAGTAACTCAGCCTTGTAATTTTGTTGTACACTTTAGCTGGAGGCTGGATTCCATCAATGTGAAAAAAGTTTATTTCACCAATCTTACTACCCCGCCAGCACCAACAGCTATAGCAGTTTGGAATTTTGGAGATGGTACATCGGCTACATCCTGGAATGCAGTGCATGAATATGCACAACCTGGCCAGTACAGGGTTTGCCTGCGTGTGTACTCAGGACAAAACACAAGCTGTATCCGTGAAAGTTGCGATACGGTTATTGTACCGGTACCAGTGCCGCCATGTACCCAGCTTTCAAAATATCATTTTGAAAATGTACCGGGCGATAATCAGAAATATAAATTCACGCCGGATTATATTAACACCACATACCAATATACCTGGACCTTTGGTGACGGTACCGGAAGTCATGACCCTATCGCAACACACCGCTATCCACAGCCTGGTGTTTATGTTGCCTGCTTAACAGTATGGCGCAGCAATACCTGTGCATCTACAACCTGCCACGAAATAAATGTGTTGCCACAGGTTAACTGCGATACTGCTCATGTTGGTTACACTTTTGTGCGAAATTCTAATTTGCCCAATAAGTTCCAGTTTATCGCTAGTGCAACACTCCCAATTCTTGACCAGGTTTGGACAATAACCAAAGTAGGTGGCACTGTAGCAACTCCTCCTGTTATTCTACATCAGAATAATCCAATTTATTTATTTCAGGATACCGGTTACTTCAGGGTTTGTTTAAAAGCAACATTGCAGGGTGGATGTGTAAAAGAGTATTGCAACTATATACGTATTGAGCAGCTTTCGAATGTATGTCAATTGCAGGCATTCCCTAACCCAACTTCTGCCACGGTTAACGTGAATGTTAATTTAACACAACCAGAAATGATTCATGCCTACGTGTACAACAGTTTAAATGTTTTGCTTTTGCAGCAGGATCAACAGGGTACTACAGGAAATAATTTAGTTACGATAAATGCAGGCAACCTAGCTGCCGGACAATATATAATCAGATTGGTCTATGGAAACAGTGTGTGCTATGCCAGCTTTCAAAAACTGTAAGAATAGGGTTATTTAAAGCAAAGCCTGTAACAGCCATGTTGCAGGCTTTTTTTATTTCACGCAGCGGATGCCGGATAGCGCTGAGATTAATTCTTTGTTCCCTCAGATTCTCTACATACGCTGCCTGAAACTCTATCAATTATCTTACCTGCCGAACAACTTATCCAGCTCGTCTTTCTTAAATTCAAGATAAGTTGGTTTACCATTTGCCGTGCTATTGGGCACAGCACAGTTAAACAGCTCCTCAATCAAAACCTTCATTTCCCTTTCAGTTAAAGATGTGCCTGCTTTTATGGATTGTTGCAAGGCAAGAGAGCGTAAGAGCTTTTCACGCTTACTGTACTTTAAATCGTTGCTAAAATGTTTGTACTGCTCCAGCATTTTTTCTATAGCTGTTTTTTCGCTCACAGAGCCCTGCGGGTTGCCGTTGTTTACATCGGCTGGTGTGCCCTGTATAACAAAAGTATTGTTGCCAAAGGGTTCCAGTTGGTAACCAAGATGATTCATATCAGGCAATAATTCCTTTAATAAAACTGCATCGGCAGCATGTAGCTCAATGGTTGCCGGAAACAAACTCTGTTGTGTGGCAATCGGCTTTCCTTCAACAGCCAAAGCAAAACGCTCATACAAAATACGTTCATGTGCATTTTGCTGGTTTACCAGATAATAGCCTTTATCGGTTTGAACAACTATAAAACTGTTATGTAATTGCGTAAGCTTATCTGTATGTGGCTTTTGATTTGTTACTATCAGCGAACTGACTGTTTCTTGTGGCTTAAAGCCCTCAGATTGCGGCTCAGGCTTTTCGTAAAAGTCTTTCCAGTGTTTTAATTCGCTTTTACTTTCAATAAAATGAGATTGATGCTTTTTTGTAAACGTATTGTAAAGAGAAGAAGAAGATGCAGATGATTTTTTTTCTTCGGTAAATGGTTTACTCACTGCGTCCAGGCTTTGGATGGATGCATCGAGTTCAAAATCCAAGGTTGGCGAAATACTGAACTGAGCCAACGCATGTTTGATGGCACTTTGCACAAAAGCATAAACAATCTTTTCGTCTTCAAACTTTATTTCCTGTTTGGTTGGGTGTACATTAATATCGAGTTGTGATGGATCAAGGTCAATGAACAATGTGTACATCGGAAAACTATCCTTTGCAATCATTTCGTTAAAAGCATTCATCACCGCATGGTTGAGGTATGCACTTTTTATAAAACGATTGTTCACAAAAAAGTATTGATCGCCCCGTGTTTTTTTAGCCGTTTCGGGTTTGCCTACGAAGCCATAAATATTCATGTAGTCCGTTTGCTCCTGCACAGGCACCAATTTGGCTGCGTAATTATTTCCCAGGATCTGTACAATCCGTTGCTTCATACTTCCCTTCTCCAAATGAAAAACCTGCTGGCCATTACTGGTGAAAGAGAAAAATATTTCAGGAAAAGACATCGCCACCCGGATAAACTCATCTACAATATGCCTTAGCTCGGCCGCGTTACTTTTTAAAAAATTCCTGCGGGCAGGCACGTTAAAAAAAAGATTTTTCATGGCAATGCTGGTACCGGTTGGCACAGCAATGGGTTCCTGTTTAATAACCTGGCTGTTTTCAATTTCGATAAAAACACCGGTTTCATCCTCGTCTCTTTTCGATTTTAATTCAACCTGCGCAACGGCGGCAATACTTGCAAGTGCCTCTCCCCTAAAGCCCATGGTCTTTATCTTAAACAGGTCTTCAATATTTCTAATTTTTGAGGTGGCGTGGCGTTCAAAAGCCATCCTGGCGTCAGTTTCACTCATTCCTTTTCCATTATCAATAACGTGTATTAAAGCCTTACCTGCATCATTAACAAGCAGGTTAATTTCTGTTGCTCCGGCATCTACAGCATTTTCCAGCAGCTCTTTTACAGCGCTGGCCGGTCTTTGAATAACTTCGCCGGCCGCAATCTGGTTGGCAATGTTGTCAGGCAATAATTGAATGATATCGGGCAAAACTTTTAATTATTTTTATATACAGAAAGATAGAATAGACAGGATTTGCAGATGCTACTCCCAAATATCTAAAAAATTTACTTCGATGCTGCACTCTTCCTCTAATTGAAAAGTGAAACTTTCAGGAGTGATGGAAACGGGTTCGTATTTATCATTATTGATTTGATAAATTTCTATTTTTTTAAATTGATGATCAGCAATCAGATAATACTTTACTTTTTGGCTCTGATAAATCTCCATTTTTTCATTTCTGTCTTTTGAAGAAGTTGCAGGAGATAAAATTTCAACGACAAGCACAGGAGGAAAATCAAGAAATTTTTTTTCAATTTTATCACAAACAATCAGCAGGTCTGGTTGAACTATTGTATCCTCTGTAATTTTCCAATCAATCGGAAGATACAGTTTACATTTTTTGCAGCTTTTTTTTAAGGCCAATTCAAACAAGATACTCAAAGCTATACACACTCTTTGATGTGCAGGTACAGGTGCCGGACTCATGGCATAAGGCATCCCTTCAATTAATTCCCATTTGCCTTCCCACTGGCAATAATCTTCGTAAGTATAATATGGCCTGTATTTTTCCGCAATTGACATAATGTAAAGTTAAAAAACATTTTGCAAGTTACCAGCATATAAAATCGTTGATATTTGCCAGTTTTGAGTATTTTTAGGGATATGAAAAAACAAATTTTTATAATTCTTCTGTTCCTTTCAGCCACTGGTTTTTCGTTTGCGCAACAGCTCCCCACAGCCGCTGCAAATAAATGGGTGGATAGTGTTTTTAAAACCTTAACACCCGATGAACAAATAGCCCAGTTAATGGTAGTACGTTTATCAACCATTAATGCAAATAAATCGGTTACGTTTTACGACAGCCTGGTATCTGAATTAATTAAGCAATATAATATTGGAAGCCTTTGTGTTTTTCAGGGAAGCCCTGTTAAACAGGCAACGATTTTAAACAGGCTGCAGGCCATGGCCAAAACGCCTTTGCTGGTAACCATTGATGCGGAATGGGGCGTTGGTATGCGTATGATTGACAGCGTACTTCCACTACCTAAACAAATGATGATGGGTGCTGTGCAGGATTCGAGCATTCCTTATCAATACGGTAGGATTGTTGCAGAGCAATGCAAGCGCATTGGCATACAGGTAAATTTTGCACCGGTGGTAGATGTAAATAACAATCCCAATAACCCGGTAATTAACGAACGCAGTTTTGGAGAAGATAAATTTAAAGTGGCTTCTTATGGCGTGCAATATATGAAGGGTATGCAGGATAATGGTGTAATGGCCTGCGCCAAACATTTTCCGGGGCATGGAGATGTGGCTGTGGATTCACATCTGGATCTCCCTGTTATTAATAAAACCCGGGCACAACTGGAGTCGCTTGAACTATATCCTTTCCGTGAAATTTTTAAAGCAGGTGTGGGTAGTGTAATGATTGCGCATTTGTATATTCCTTCTATTGACAGCACAGCAAACAGAGCCACATCGTTATCAAAAAATAATGTTACCAATTTATTGCGTAACGATCTGGGTTACCAGGGGTTAAGCTTTACAGATGCTTTGGAAATGCAGGGTGTAAAAAAATTCTTTCCCGATGGAGCTGCTTCGGTAGAATCGATTATTGCAGGCAATGATATGCTTTGCTTGCCCGGAGATGTGCCATTGGCTATTACAAAAATAAAAGAAGCGATTACTGCCGGAAAGATAAGCTGGAGCGATATTGAAATGCATTGCAGAAAAGTATTGATGGCCAAATACACTTATGGCCTTGCAAATTTAAAACCAATCAATACTGAAAATTTAACGATTGATTTAAACAAAGATGTAAGCAGCATGCGTAAATTAATAGCAGAAAATGCACTGACAGTCTTGAAAAAAACGGATGCGGTATTTTTCCCGCTACATGAGCGAAAGGACTCGCTTAAATCTATTTTGTATGTAAGTATTGGAACCAGCAGCGATAACGCACTTGCAAGAAGGTTGCGGGCCGATTATAACGCCGACGTTGTTTATTTTAATTACACTCAGGATGCTACAAAAAACGCAGCGATTGTTGCCGCATTAAAAAGTAAATACAAACAGGTGATAATTGGAGTTCATGATTACAAAAGGGTACCGGCGAATAATTTTGGTATCAGTGCCGCTGCTGTTGATCTAGTAACGCAGCTACAACAAAGAACAAAAGCCATCACTTTGGTTTTTGGAAATCCTTACGCTATCAAGAACTGGTGCAATGCCAAAGACCTGATTGCCTGTTATGAAGATGACAGTATTATTCAAAATACTGCTGTAGATCTTTTACAGGGAAAAATTGCAGCGAAAGGGAAATTACCAGTTACTGTTTGTGATCAGTATAAATTTGGTAGCGGTATAACTTTTAAAGCCTCAAATCCACCTAAGGTAGAAAAGGGCGTACTTGATGCTGCAAAACTCACTGCTATTGATGCCATTGCCGAAGATGCCATTGCCAAAGGCGCTATGCCTGGCGCTGTAGTACTGGTTGCAAAAGACGGCAAGATCGTTTACCATAAAGCTTATGGCAGTTATACTTATGATAAAACAGAGGCCGTAAATACCGAATCAATCTTTGATATGGCATCGGTTACCAAGGTTTGTGCAACAACCATCTCCGTAATGCGTTTGTATGATGAAGGCAAACTAGATCTAAAAAAAATGCTTGGTGATTACCTGCCCTGGGTTAAAGGAACTAATAAAGAAAATCTGACCATAGAAAATATTTTGCTGCACCAGGCGGGACTTGTTGCGTATATACCATTTTACAAAGAAACCGTTGATTCTGCCGGGGTTCCCAAGCCTCAATTTTATAACAAAGTAAAAAATGATTCTTTCAGTATTCGTGTTGCAAAAAACCTGTACATGCGTAACAACTGGCGGGATACTTTATACAAGCGCATTTTAGAAAGTCCGCTGGGCCGCACCGGCAAATATGTTTACAGCGATAATGATTTTATTTTTTTGGGTAAGATTGTTGAAGCCATCAGCGGCCAGCCATTGAATGATTATGTTGAAACAACTTTTTACCGCCCCATGGGTTTAACCACAGCAGGCTTCAGGCCATTGGAAAAGTATCCTGAAAAAAGAATCATACCTACTGAAGAAGAAAAACAATTTCGATTACAATTACTCCGTGGCGATGTACACGATCCGGGTTCTGCCATGTTTGGTGAAGTTGCGGGCCACGCCGGTTTGTTTAGCAATGCATACGACCTGGCCATGGTCATGCAGATGCTTTTGAACGGTGGCACCATTAATGGTAAAAGATATTTACAGGAAGAAACGGTTAATCTTTTCACAGCTTACCACAGCGATATCAGCAGACGTGGTTATGGTTTTGATAAGCCTGAAAAAAATAACAGAACCCGTCCGGACCCTTACCCAAGTTTATCTGCATCGCCGCAAACCTTTGGCCATACCGGCTATACAGGCACTTGTGTATGGGCCGATCCCAAGTACGATATGCTTTTTATTTTCTTAAGCAACCGTGTTAATCCGCTTGGCGGCGAAAACATAAAGCTGATGAAGATGAATGTGCGGACGAATATACAGGAGGTTGTTTATAAGGCGATGGGGCTGTGAATAAAGTATATTAACTAAGAGTTAGCATTATTTTTTTATCTCTTGTTTTTGCATAAAATCAATAATCCATTCCACCCTATCCATTACTTTATCCATAAGTAAATCTATTATTTGTTGGCGGTCATCTTTAGTTATAGGTTGATGGTATAATTTTTTTAAAAAAGGGCGATTGTCATTATGATGCATCAATGAAAAGCCATACCAGAATTCATTCATTTGAAACCTTAACACTTGCTGCTCTCCAAAATTTTCTGTTCCTGCCTTCTTAAATCCATGAAGATTAAAAAAAAATTCCAATTCTCTTGTAGTTTTCAAATTCTTTTCATCACTCCAAAATGCGTCAAGTTGCGCAATGTCATTAGTATTAAAATTATTTGAATTCCATCCGAAACTTTTACTGTGAAATTCTTCGTCGAAGGCTGATAATTTTTTTATTACCTCTTCATAAAGAGGTTTTAACCCATTATTGTACAACTTTAATAATATTTCATTAGTAGCTGGTGTTTGTATTTCATCGGTCTTGATTCCTTTCAATTTTTCTTTTATTGCCAGCAATCTTGCATCAACAGGATTAAGGTTTTCTTTAAATTCTATAGTTTCCTTTTCCAATTCCTTTTCAAATTCTTCAACACTTGGAATTTCAGTTTTGAATTTTTTAGGAAGCGTATTGATAAGTTCATATTCTGATACGCCAATTGGAGTATCTATACCTTTTAAAGAATATTTCACAACGGTATCATTAGGTGTTTTACAAAGTAATACTCCAATAGTTGCTGCATCGTTTTTCCCTTTTATTTGTTCATCAATTGTATTGATATAAAAATTAAGTTTTCCAGCAAACTCTGGTTTAAATTCTCCCACTTTTAACTCAAACACCACAAAGCAATGCAACTGATAATTATAAAAAAGAAGGTCCAAAAAATAATCATCTTCTTCTACAATTAAATTATATTGATTCCCTACATATGCAAAACCACGTCCCAACTCCAGCAAGAATTTTTTCATGTGCTGTATCAATGCTTTTTCCAGTTCCCGTTCCTGTATTTCAGCACCGAGATCTAAAAAGTCAAACAGGTATGGGTTCTTTAAAGTTTCTCTTGCCAAATCACTTTGAGGTTTTGGTAAGGTTAGTTCAAAATTTGTAATGGCATTACCTTTTCTATGATAAAGGTTGGATTCTATCTGGTGAAGCAATACTGCCCGGCTCCAGTTATTTAAAGCGGTTTGTTGTAAATAAAAGAAAGCCTCTGTTGTATTATTTACTTTGGTAATTATCTGGATGTGGTGACCCTATGGTACTTGGTTTAATGAGGTTGGAATTTGCAAAATATGATATTGGTTTCTTTGGTCAACAAGCTGTTGACCTCTTTTTTGAGAACTTTTAGAAAGGCTTTTTTCTAATTGGTCAACAGGCTGTTGACCAATTGAATTGTAGAACTGGAACCATTTACGGATATATTTTAGATTAGTAGCAGAAAAGCCTTTTACACTGGGGAATTCACTGCCTAAATCTTTTGCCAATTGCGTAATTACCTTGTCGCCCCAATTGGATTGTTCCTGCTTTTCAGTTAATTCCTTACCAATTTCCCAATACAAAACAAGCATTTCGGTATTTACCTTTAATGCCGCTTTAATCTGGCTGTTTCTGATTTTTTCTTTCAGATCACTTAACCAGTTCTGATAAATCGGGTCTATGCTATTCTTAGATGCCATAAGTTATTATTACAAGATATAACAAATAGTTATTCCTTTTAACCCTCTTTCAAATCTCCTCCGAACTCTCCGGCAGCTTATCATACTCCCCTTTAAAAGCATAATACCCAAATATCATCAACCCAATAGCGATAGGCGTAAAAATAGTAATGATAATAATCCAGGGTACAGGTTGATTTATATCTTTGGTACTGCCGCTGCTGATATTATGTATAGCACTTTTTACAAGAAAGTAGATAATAACCGGAGCCAGCAGCATCCAAATAAGGCCCATTATTTTTTTAATTGCATTCATATTTTTTGTTTTTTTGCCGGTAAGCCGGGAAGACGTCTTCCCGACTTACCGGCATATTTTTTGATCGTTAACGTCTTTATCTTTTTTATTAGTGAGGTACAAAGCGCCGATGATAAAACACAATGCCGCCACGCCAATGGGGTACCAAAGACCAACTAAGGGATCTGTTGTAAATGTTGTTGCCAGCAGCGTTGCAATAAAAGGCACAAGGCCACCAAATACACCGTTGCCAATATGGTAAGGCAGGCTCATGGATGTGTAGCGGATCTTTGTTGGGAACATCTCAACTAAAAATGCTGCAATGGGGCCATAAGCCATAGTTACAAAGATGATCATTATCCAAACGAGGAAAATGAATTTCCATTTCAAAGAGTTATTCAATTGAACGTTTGAATAAACAGGTTTTGCATCCGTAGCTTCTTTAACAAAGAATTGCGTGCTGTCAATCATTACACTTATTGGAGCAAACATGGTAACGCCTTCTGCCGGCATTAATGTATCGCTTTTCTTTTCATTGTACCTATTTCCTTCAAATTCCCAGTCTTCATCTTTATGATTAATGATAAGCAGTCCTGTTTTTAAATTAAATGTTGTATCACTCTTTACAGTAGATTTTTCCAATGACAGTTCCGTTTTCTTATCGTGTTGCGTTGCCCATTCTTTCGCATTTGCAGCTTTTAGCATCTCCCCAAATATCGGCCTGTAAAAAATAACCCCCAGCAACATGCCTGTAAGCATGATCCATTTTCTACCAATCTTATCACTCAGCCAGCCAAAAAATAAAAAGAAAGGTGTAGCTAATCCAATCGCCCATAATAAAATTTCCCGGTTCTGCATAAACTCCAGCTTCACCACATTTTCTAAAAAGCTCTGTGCATAAAACTGGCCGGTATACCAGATAACGCCCTGCCCCATTACCGCACCAAACAAAGCCAGTAATACCATTTTAAAATTTCCTTTGTGCCCAAAACTTTCCTTAATGGGATTAACTGATGTTGTGCCTTCTTTTTTTAACGCAGCATATAGCGGCGATTCATTCATCTTTAAACGGATATAAATAGAAACACCCACCAATAAAATTGATATCCAGAAAGGATAGCGCCAGCCGCCCCACTCTGCGGTAAAAGCATCATCGCTCATATTTGTTTTTACCAATAGGATGATGCCCAGCGCCACAAACAAACCCAATGTGGCTGTGGTTTGTATCCAGGCAGTAAAATATCCCCGGCGGTTTGCAGGTGCATGTTCGGCTACGTATGTTGCGGCACCTCCGTATTCCCCACCCAATGCCAGGCCCTGTATCAACCTTAACAATAAAACGAGTAACGGTGCCGCTATGCCAATGCTTTTATAACCAGGCACCAAACCAATTAAAAAAGTGGAACCGCCCATTAAAACAAGTGTAAGCAAAAAAGTATATTTGCGGCCAACCAGATCGCCCAGCCGGCCAAAAACCAATGCACCAAAAGGACGAACTAAGAAGCCGGCGGCAAAAATGGCAAGCGTGCTTAACAAAGCCGCTGTTGCATTTCCGGCAGGAAAAAACTGTACCGAGATAGTTTTGGCAAGCATTCCAAAAATATAAAAATCGTACCACTCAATTAAAGTACCCAGCGATGAAGAAAAAATTATTTTACCGATTCCTTTTTCCGATGCAGCCATTATTATTTTTTATTCTGATTTTTTGAAGAGAAGTAGTTGTAAATATATTAAATTGAGAGGAAAGAAAATTACAAGCATGTCATATCCTTATCAAATAACATCATTACAGCAATACCACGATGATTATAAAAAAAGTGTAGAAGACCCCGAAGGATTTTGGGGCAACATTGCAGAAAACTTTCAATGGCATAAAAAATGGGACAAAGTATTGAACTGGAATTTTACAGAACCTAAAATTGAATGGTTCGCCGGTAGCAAACTGAACATTACCGAAAACTGCATTGACCGCCATTTGAAAACAATGGCCGATAAGCCCGCCATTATTTGGGAGCCCAATAATCCCGAAGAACGGGTACGGGTTGTTACCTATGCACGCCTGCACAAAAGGGTTTGCCAGGTTGCGCAAATGCTTGTAAACAATGGTGTAAAAAAAGGAGATCGTGTTTGTATATATATGGGCATGGTTCCCGAGCTGGCTTATGCGGTTTTGGGATGTGCAAGAATGGGCGCTATTCACAGCGTAATATTCGGTGGCTTCAGTGCACAAAGCATTGCAGACAGGCTGTATGATGCGCAGGCAGATTTTATCATTACCTGCGATGGCGCATACCGCGGCGCAAAAGATATTCCGTTGAAAGCGGTAATTGATGATGCATTGATTGGTAACAGAACAATAAAAAAAGTAATTGTTTACACCAGGACAAGAACGCCTGTTTCGATGATCAAGGGAAGAGACGTTTGGTGGGAAGATGAAATGGATCATGCAGAATCGCAAATAGAAAAAAACGGAGTCGTTTAATTTCCCGCCGAAGAAATGGATGCCGAAGACCCCTTGTTTATTTTATACACCAGTGGCAGCACAGGGAAACCAAAAGGTGTAGTACACACTTGTGCAGGTTACATGATATGGACTAATTACACTTTTGTAAACGTGTTTCAATATAAACCCGGCGATATACATTTTTGTACAGCCGATATCGGCTGGGTAACCGGCCATAGTTATATTGTTTACGGACCGTTAAGTGCCGGCGCCACATCCCTGATGTTTGAAGGCATTCCTACCTGGCCCGATGCAGGACGTTTTTGGGAAATTGTGGAAAAGCATAAAGTAAACTGTATTTATACAGCACCCACTGCTATAAGAAGTTTAATGAGTTATGGTACAGATCCCATCCAGGGAAAAGATCTTTCTTCACTAAAAGTATTGGGCACGGTAGGCGAGCCTATCAATGAAGAAGCCTGGCATTGGTATGATGAAAATATTGGCAAAAAAAAATGCCCCATCATAGATACCTGGTGGCAAACTGAAACAGGAGCCTGCCTTATCAGTAACCTGGCAGGAGTAACTCCGGCAAAGCCAAGCTGGGCAACACTCCCCATGCCGGGTGTACAACCCGTTTTAGTGGATGAGCAGGGGAATGAAATAACGGAGAAAGATGAGCATGGTATTATGAAAGGTAATCTCTGCATTAAAGCACCCTGGCCGGGAATTTTAAGAACTACCTGGGCTGACCATGAACGGTGCCGCACCAATTATTTCGCCACTTACAAAGATTTATACTTTACGGGCGATGGTGCCTTAAAAGATGAAGATGGTAACTACCGCATTACCGGCCGGGTTGACGATGTTTTAAATATTAGCGGACACCGCATAGGAACTGCCGAAGTAGAGAATGCCATTAACATGCACTCTGGTGTGTTAGAGAGTGCTGTTGTAGGCTATCCGCATGATGTAAAGGGGCAGGGCATTTATGCATTCATCATTTACAATGGCCATCATGGCGACGAAAATCTTACACGCCAGGATATAAATCTTACCGTGTCAAAAATAATCGGGCCCATTGCAAAACCTGATAAAATTCAGTTTGTAACCGGCCTGCCAAAAACACGAAGCGGAAAAATAATGCGGCGCATTTTAAGAAAGATAGCTGAAAACGAAACAGAAAACCTGGGGGATACGAGCACGTTGCTTGATCCTGGAGTGGTTGAAGAAATTAAGAATGGGAAGTTGTAAAACCAATTGATCTTAAACAGGCTGCCTCTAAATTATGAAACAGCCTGTTTTCTTATTATCTTATCATTTTGTCAGCACCATCCTTTTACTCAACACCTCCTGCCCATCGGCAATAAGGCTGTACAGGTACATACCTGCGCTAAGCGTATTGCCTTGCACAACAATGGTATTTTTGCCCTGCTGCAAATTATACTGCAACAACATTTTGCCATTAAGGTCAAACACAGCCAGTATGGCTTTGCTGGCAGTGGCCGGTATGGTGTAGCTAATGGTTGTATTATCGTTAAAAGGGTTGGGGTTGTTTTGGCAAAGCGCAAAGGCTTTGTTTTGTATTTCGGTTGGCAGGCTGTTTTTATCGGTTACTACCAAAGTGTTGCTGGTTGTTGTTTCTAATTTGTTTTTTAAATCATCTATCTGCACCTGCTGCTCCTGTATGCCTTTTAAAAGCATGGTGATTAAACCCATATAATTAAGCCCTTTGTAAGGTATTGGTTTGCCATCTTCTTTTTTATCGCTGCTGGTATTGGGTGCAAAAGCATCTACCACCAACTCAGGAAATATTTTCTCTACTTCCTGGCTTATCAATCCATGTTGCAGCCTGCTGTTAAAAGCCATGTTTTTATATTTTGTAACTATTCAGTCCCCAATCATTATTTTCTTGATTAGCTTTTTTGAAGCCTTTATACGTTGATTGAACAGTATTTTGGTTTCATCCATTTTTGTTTATTCGATTCTCAGGGGCATTATTTAAAAAATCACTGTTTTGCC
>JBBRCM010000085.1:0-16008 GCA_038204855.1 Chitinophagales bacterium | reverse complement strand
AGCTTTTGCAGTTTTTTTAAATTCTGCTCCCGGCTTTTTATGTACCAGTATAACAGGCCTGCTATAAGCAACAATACCAGGGCAATAAACCAATATCTTTTCCAAATTGGTTTCGCAATTATAAAATCGTAAATAGCTTCATGCGCATTTTCAAAATTTTCATTCAGCGATGAGCGTACATGAAACCTGTATTTACCCGGCTGCAAACGCAGAAAAGAAACATTCCTGTCCCGTGTAGCTACCCAGCCTGTATCCAGGCCATCGAGCTTATATTGATAGTGAATATCATCTGGATTGCTGTAATATAGACCGGTGAAATAAAACTGAAATGTATTCTGATCACTGTTATAATCGCCTGCCTTGTCTTTATCTACATCCGTTAAAAATAACTGTACATTTTCAATAATGGTTTTTGGCTGGTGATTGGTATTTTGGGCGGGGCTGTATATCACAATGCCATTGGCTGTGCAAAAAGCTATATTGGATGTGGTATCCCGGGTTACAGTACCAGCATACAAATTTACATCTGCAATACCCTGTACATTATCCAGGTAAGAGAATGTACCCGTTTTTACATTCAAAATATCCAGCCCTTTCCTGTTTACAATAATGATGTTTCCCCATGGCCCCGTTTTTAACGAAACGATCTCCAGATCACTTAAGCCATTGGTGGTTGAATAATTTTTAAAACTTTTTCCATTGAAACAATAAATGCCGGCACTTTTTGTGTTAAACCAAATATTTCCTTTCTTATCCTCGGTTATTGAAAATATGCGGTCATCCAGCAGCCCGTTTTCTTTTCCATAGTGAACAACCCTGCCGTTTTCTAAAACATTTAAACCTTTTTCGCCCAGGGCAAACCAAATTCTGTTATGGGTATCCTGGTAAATTGAATAAATATAATTGGTACCAATATTTTCAATGTTATTGTAGTTGCTGTATTTATAATGAGGGGCAATATTGCTGCTGCTATCAATATTAAATATAGCAGCAACACCTTCAAACCCGCCAACACAAATAGTTTTATCGTTGCCGCTTATGGAGAGTATACTGGCATTTTTGAGCAGCGGGTTCTCATTAAGGGGGCGATACTTACCGGTTTGCGGGTCCAGTATCAATATGCCGCTACCCGTAGTTCCTATCCAAATGTGATGATTGTTATCCTGGTACAAACAGCTAATATCCGTTTTGCCGGTTAGCTCTGCAAAGCGATAGTCTTTCTTTGTATAAGTGCCGTTGGTAGCTGTGTATTTTACCAGGCGCCCGCCCATGCTCACCCAAAAATTATTCT
Source organism: Chitinophagales bacterium (assembly GCA_038204855.1). GTDB lineage: Bacteria > Bacteroidota > Bacteroidia > Chitinophagales > Chitinophagaceae > Ferruginibacter. The sequence continues at coordinate 14,717 of JBBRCM010000085.1, read as the reverse complement.
GGTAGTCGCACAACATGGAACGAATGTTTGCAAATGCAACTTTATCATACAGAGGCAACAACCGCAATTGATTGCCGGGTGTTAAATTCAGTGCGGTAGAAGTATTGGTCCAGACATTCCCTTCATCGTCCTGCAGCAGGTTGGTAACCTTGCTTCCAGCACCCAGGTTGCCGTTATATTGCTGTACCGATTGGTTGTTTAAGCGTTGCCATAACAATCCATTTTCTTCGGTGCCCACCCACAATGTATTTTGCGAAACAAGTAATGCATTCACCTGTCCGTATTTCCAGTTAACATTAGCAGCAGGTACCGTGATTTTACCATTGTTATGGTTATACAGACAAAATCCTTTTTCCTGTAAGCCAATCCAAAAGGTATTGTTGCCTGCGGGAGTTATTGCAGTAACATAATAATCTGGCAACCCTTCATCGGTGCTGATCACATTCACTTTTATTTTTCCGTTAACGGTTTTACAAATATTAATTCCTGCGTCAGTTGCTGCCAGCATATCGCCATTGGCAGTCTGTAAAAGTGCATGTATGTGCAGGTCGCTCATACCGTTTTCTTCATTAATTAAATAAAGATGATCCTTATTAAAGTGGTATATACCTTCTCCGTTGGTGGCAATCCAGATATTGTTTTCTTTATCCTGCAAAAAGGAGGTAATAGCCACGCTGGGGTTTCCTTCCGGTGGTTCAAAATATTCGAGCGTAGAATTTATCTTTTTTGCGATGCGGCCGTTTTTAAAACCTACCCAGAGCTGGCGGGTATTATCCTGGAATATGGCAGTAACGGTATCTTTTGTACCTGTTTTTGAAAAGTTTATTTTTTTAAAGTTGATGCCGTCAAATGCGTACAGCCCGTCGGTGGTTCCGGCTAAAATATACCCCTGTTCTGTTTTATACACGGTGTTTATTTTAACAGGGTGGTTGTTTGCCGTGAGGTTAAATGTTTTAAATCCCAATTCCTGCGCATGAATGCCGGGTATCAGAACGCATAGCGTTAATATGGTTAGTATGCTTCTCATTTGCCGAAGAACGTAAAGATTATTTTTCTACAAGATCGGTAATCACTTCCAATTTAATGTCGGAGGCAAGTTTTTGTTCGAGTATTTTTGGTATGGCGATATTATGATCTGCCAGTAAAACAATAAAATTTGATTTTACACTTGCCAGCCCGTTTTTAATGGTAAGATTGCATTTAATGATACGTTCCTGTACCACGCCATGGATAAACAGGTTCCCTTTTGCCCTTACATTATAAAAGCCATCTCTGTGCAGGTCTATATTTTCAATAATTTTTCCGTCAAACGTGGCCTGGGGGAATTTATCACTTTCAAGATAGTTTTCATTAAAGTGTTTTTTCTGCGTAGAAACTTTAAATCCTTTGAAAGTCTTCATATCAATGTTAAACGAAAACTGCCTTGTTTCAGCATTCAGCCATCCTCTTAACTGGTCGCTGTTTGCCTTTATCAATTCCAGCGGCGCATCTGAAGTGAATGTAATGGTGCCGGTTCTGGCAGAAAACAAATTTGGAGCATTGGCATAAGATGAAGATAGTATCAATATAAAAAAAAGGATGAAGTGCTTTCGCTTCATTAATTGCGATCTTTTTAGCAACAGGTATACCTCAGCCTGTTTTAGCAAACGGGCGTGAAACAAATCGGTAATAAAAGGGTTCTTTTGCATTTACTCTTTATATCCCCAATTATATCAATTGCTTAATGGAAGGAATGATATATTTTTTATGGAATGTCAAACGGGTATAAAGATAGAGTTGTTATTAGTATTTATACCTGCCATAGAAGCGAACGGGTAAAAACCAATACCGAACGGGTGTTTTTGCGAACTGAACAAGGGAAGAAAAATTTAATTTCCGCTTACAATAAAATTTTCTACAGGTATTCTGTTGCTGATGCTTTTGGCCAACGTCATTTCATCGGCATATTCCAGTTCTCCGCCAAAGGCAATACCCCGGGCAATGCTGGTAATTTTAACGGGCTTTTCTTTAATTTTTTTACTGATGTAGTAGATAGTAGTATCACCTTGTATCGTTGGGCTAAGGGCAAAAATAATTTCTTCAATATCTTCTTTTGCAACACGCTCAACCAGTGCATCAATGGTTAACTGGCCCGGACCTATGCCGTCAAGCGGAGAAATTACTCCACCCAAAACATGGTAAACTCCGTTAAACTGCTGGGTACTTTCAATAGCAATTACATCACGTATGGTTTCTACCACGCAAATCATTTCCTGTTTGCGCATGGTGTTGCTGCAGATGTTGCAAAAGTCTCTATCAGAAATATTATAACAGCGGCTGCAGAATTTTATTTCATTACGCATGCGTGCAACAATGTCGCTAAACTGGCTCACATCTGCGGCGTCCTGTTTAATAAGATGCAAAACCAAACGCAATGCCGTTTTTTTTCCAATACCAGGTAGTTTGGCAAATTCATTAACAGCATTTTCCAGGAGAGCAGAAGAAAAAATCATAGGCAAAAATAGCGGTTAGCGGTTAGCTTTTAGCTTTTAGCTGCAGTGTTTTTTGCTAACAGCTAATGACTAACAGCTAACAGCTTTTTACAGTTTTATATCCCGCTCGTTATCCCAATTGGCTTTTATTGCCAGTTTATCTTTGAGGGTAATAGCTTTTTCGGGCTGTAATTTTTTGGAATAATTGCCGGTGTCCCATTTACCGTTATTGTTACCATCAAACACGATGCGGATCTCATATTCGCCGGGATTAATAAATTTATTGGTCCACTCCAACGTTTTAAGCGGATAGCTGTTTACCACTTCTTCGCCCTGCACCAGTTGCAGCACGGGGTGTTTGGCCAAGTCAAGATTACTGAAACGTAAAACCACATTGCCATAATCTGCCAGTTGTTTTGAAGTAATGCGTATGGTATCTGTCTTCAACAGGTGGTTATTTGCAGAATCAATGACTGCTGATGTATCCATAATGAGCCGGTATGCAGCAGCTTCTGGCCATTTAACAGCAAGCGATATTTTGGTACGGGTACTATCTATCGCCCAGGCAGGCGCCTGCACCGGCTTATAGTTTGTATCTCTTAAAATTAATTTAGATGGGTCGAATTTTTTTATCGGGTTATTGAAGCTGAGCTCAAAAGGCGTCAACAGGTCCTGGCCCTGCGAGGCTGCGCTTGTAGTGTACAGTAATTTTTTATTAAGTACCCGTTTTGTACTTAGGGTTTTTTCTTTTTCTTTTTCTTTTTCCAGGGCAAATGCATATAAGGCCACGGACTTCGTTTTTTCAGAAACTATTACAGGTGCATCTGCAAATGCAAATATTTCTTTTTTGAATTGTAGGTTTTGCCGCCATCGACATCCTTTAATGCATACAGGTTAAAACTGGCGGCTGGTAAATTAACAAAAGTGAAACTGCCATCGCCACTCAATCTGGCAATATAATCGGGCTTTCTTTTTTGCACGGCAGAGTCATCTGTTTGGCGGTAAAGCAAAGCCATCAATGTGCTGTCAACCTTGCCGGTTTCGGCAATTATTACCCTACCCGAAAGTGTAAAGCTGTCTATCTGGTTACCTGTAGAAAAAACGTACACAAAATCCTTTAAAGGGTTGCCTTCATTATTATCAACAATGGCATTGCCAAAATTGATGCTGTAAGTGGTATTTGGCAACAGGGTATCTTTAAACTTTACCGTCACCGTTTTTAACTTGTAATCGATAGAAGGCTGTTTTTTAGGCAGCGGAGAAATTAATACATTGGTTTGCACTTCTTGCAAATTAACGTACTCATTAAAAGTGAGTGTGATTTTATTGCCGGTAACATTGGTGCTTTTGAGTTTTGGAGAAGCGCTCATTAACCGGGGAGGAATACTGTCCTTGGGTCCGCCAGTTGGCATACCTATTTGTCCGCAGCCTGTATTGGCCACAGCCAAAACATATAGTAACGAAATAATAAAAAGGGAGAAAAGTATATGCGTTGATCTCATTAAATTGCTGTTAAAATACAAACTTAACCTCTTTAACTATTAGAGGAGGTATAAAAACTGGGTTTTAAATTTTATTTAGCCTTTTTAAATTTTTTATTTTCTTACGAGCTCCTTCATTGTTTTTTATAGGATCCATTAAAAATGATAAACTGATCGATTTTTAATATTTAGTAAGTCTGAGAATCTTTTCTGGATAACCCCAACGGGGTAACATGATTATAGTAAAGAGAATAATTGAAAACCACAACCCCGAAGGGGTGACATAATGCAAATCCACGCCTAATCATACCATTCAAAAAGATATTTTTCGTCATACTCAATTTCAAATTCTTTCAGAAATTCAATGTACTCTTGTTTAAAGGTTTTCTTTTGATGATGTTTTTCCTGGTTGAGGATATATTCATAAACTCTTCCAATATGAGAATGTGAATAGGAAAATGCACCGTAACTTTCTTGCCATGCAAATTTTCCTTTTACAAAATTGTGGTCATTTACAAAATTTGATGCGTTGTTCTTAATATCCCTTACCAGGTCTGATATTGCCATAACAGGCTTTAAACCTACAAAAGCATGAATATGATCGGGCACACCATTTACAATAATTGGTTTTTGTCCTTTGCCTTTTATTATCCGGGCAATATACTTGTGTAATTCAGTTTTCCAGCTATTGGCAATCAGATTCTCTCTGCCCTTTACGGCAAAAACAATCTGGATATAAATTTGAGAAAATGTTCCTGGCATGGCAGATAGATTTTGGTTAGTTATATCACCCCTTCGGGGTTTTGTACAACAATTTACCACATTACTATAATAATTGCAACCCTTCGGGTTTTGAAGTCATCATTTCACAAAAGCTAAGCAGCCAACATTTTTAAGTTTGCGAGCCATTCATTTGCTTACTCTGTGTCTTCGCTATCCAGATCATGCAATGCCACCGCCAGCTTATTATTTTTTACAAAATTGCACCAATGGCAATCAGCTTTGCCGCAGCCGGTATAAAAATCACGTGCCTGAATTTTGGCCCAAGCAGTTGTAAGCTGTTGCTTAACGGTTTCAATATCCTGCGGATTAATAACAATTTTTTCTTTCCGGTATTCGCCTTTTTTGTCAGGCTCTACAAAATCAAATTCGGTGCTTATTACTTTCCAGTCTTTCTGCTCATAATTGTCGATTAGTATTTTATAAAAAACTGCCTGGCGCCAATAATCACCACCATTAGGATTTTTATCAGAAGGGGGTTTCATTTTAGGTAAGGCATTATCAATATTACCCGATTTATAATCAACCACATTTACTTCCTTGCCATTAAATTCCAGTTTATCTAATTTGCCTTTTAATGGAACTCCGTTTACCACAATACCCCTGATATTGCGTTCAACAGCAACTACTTTGTTCCAATTGTTGATGTATTTATCGTAATAATTACGCAGCACTTCATCACCATACTCCATACGCCTGTCAAAAGCTTCTTTGGTAAAATTTTCACGGTGCTTATGCATGTACCAATTAAAGTCGGCAATCATTTCTTCTTTGGATGGAAAGGTTTCTTTGCCGCCATCCTGCATTTTACGGAACAGTTTTTCCAGTGCATGATGTATGGCACTGCCAAATTCAAGCGACTCACTTTTGCCGGAAGGAATACGGATGAGATTCTTATAATAAAATCCGAGTGGACAATCTAAGTATGCATTCAGTGCCGTAACATTCATCACAAATTTTTCCAGTATGGCTGAAATAAAATCTTCTTCGGCCTGTTCAATTTCGGGTGCCTGTGCAGTAAAATGCAGCAGTTCAAATTCCATTTGCTGTTCTTCTGTCAATATAATTTTTTCAACCGGTAATTCCTGCTCTTCCTGTATTTCGGCGATGAACATGGATGGTTCCAGTTCCTTGCCATCATTCTTAAATTTTGCATAAGAAATGTACAAATGTTTTTCAGCTCTTGTTAATGCTACGTAAAAAAGACGACGCAACTCTTCATCCTCCGCAGGCGTTGGCTGAGATGTAAACATGGTATCCGGAAATTTATAACCACCACCCGGTTTACGTTTCTTTTCCCAGAAAGAGGCATTGGCTCCGGCAAAGAAAACATATTCAAACTCAAGTCCCTTGCTGCCATGTGTTGTTAAAAGGTTTACGCCTTTATCGTTACCGGCCACTTTATTCATGGGTAAAGCAATGCCTTCTTTTTCCATCAGATCAAAAATGCTGATGAGTTCCTTCAGATTTAGTAAAGGATTGCGGCTTGTTTCATCTTTAATAAAATCAAACAGGGCGGTAAGCAACTGCATCAATGCAATTTTATCACCGCTTTGCATGATATAATTTAAAACTCCTGCATGTTGAATGATATGCTCAAACAATTGCTGCAGCGTAATATTGGATACGTCGCCAATCAGTTTTTCTATAATAAAACTAAATTGCTTCAAACCTTCCTGAATACCAGTGTCGAATAAATCTTTTGCAGGCCTGTTTGCTTTGTCAAATAATAGTTTGCGTATGGAAGTCTGCTCGCCTTTATATTTCAGCGTATTGGTTTCAACAGTTAGTTTGGCAATTTCGATGGGCGGAATTTTATAAAAATCGAAATGCAGAATTTCAAACAGCATCTCATCACCGCCATAGGGCGTATCATGTTCAGCATTGAGATAGCGAAGCAACTGTACAATTTTATTACTGAACGGATGCGTTAACACATCAATGCTACGTTTGCTGTAAAACGGAATATTTTTCAGCCTGAAATAAGTGGCCAGTTCTTCCCCGTATTTATTTTCTTTATAAATGATGGCAATTCTTCCCGGCTCAACTTTTTGGTTTATCAAATCAGATACCCGGTTTGTAATATCTGCCATTTCATCTTTGGCAGTATTGTATTCGTGTAAGATTGGTTTATCCGTTAATCCGTTAATTCGTAAATTGGAAGCAAGCAAATCTTTGCTAAGCCCTTTAATCTGCTTTACCAATCTCTCTTCATTACGGTTGATGAGTGTTTTGGAAATATCCAGTATCGGTTGTGTACTTCGGTAATTACTGGTTAATACAACCGTCATCAAATCCTTTGTATAGCGGTTTGCAAAATCCAGCATATTCTCAACATTAGCTCCCTGAAAACGGTAGATACTCTGGTCATCATCGCCCACAACAAATACATTGGGCTTATCCCAATAGTTGATAAGGAGCTGCACCAGTTTGTTTTGTGTGCCGCTGGTGTCCTGGTATTCATCTACCAGCAGGTATTGAAATTTTTCCTGGTAATTGGCCAGTATATTTTTATTTTCTTCAAACACAGTTATCACCCAGTTTATCATGTCATCAAAATCGTAGCGGTTTCTTCTCCGCATCAGGTTTTGAAAATTAGCAAACTCATTTACTGCGGCCCGCAGTTTTTCCATTTTTTCTTTTTCTTCTTCAATCTTGTCAGTTCGAACATCGCCTTTTTTAAATTCTTTTACGGCACGTTTGGCAATGTATTCATCACGATTTGGAAGGTCATTTATATAGTCATCAAGCCGGCCGTTTATAAAATCGGCGGTCCAGCCCTCCCTTTTCATGGATGAAAATAAATTGCGTAGGTTGTTTATTTCGTAATACACATCGCCGCGGTATCTTTTTAAGGGATGCCCTTTGGGAAATGCATCAATCAGTTGTTTAAACAGTTCAATACTTTCCAGTTCCGAAACAGCATCCAGCGAATTTTTTTCAAACAGGTTCAGATTGTCTTGTATCACATCATTACAAAAAGCATGAAAAGTGTAGATGTTAACCTTATAAGCATCGGCACCAATAAACTGCTGCAAACGCCTGCGCATGGCAATGGTGCCGGCATCGGTGTAAGTAAGGCACAGAATGTTTTCGGGCAGCGCATCGGTATCTAATAATATCTTGCCGATACGTGCTGCCAGTATTTGTGTTTTGCCCGTGCCGGGGCCTGCAATAACCATCACCGGACCCTCAATGGTATCAACGGCAGTCCGTTGCTGGTCATTTAATTTTTTATATTCTTCAGCAAATTTATTTTGCAGTATTTCGCGGTAGTGGCGCATTGGCCAAAGATACTTGATACCCGATTTACCGAACAAAATAATTAAAACGATGTTATAGAGTTATGAGCAAAGTCTATTCTTTTAAAACAGTTCAAAAATTACCTATCAGCCTTGATAAAGCTTGGGAGTTTTTCAGTAATCCTTCTAATCTTGCCAACATAACTCCGGACGGTATGGGCTTTAAAACCATTTCAAAATATCATGGCGATACCATGTATGCAGGGCAGGTGATTGAATACAGAGTAAGTCCTGTATTGGGTATTCCTTTATACTGGATGACGGAAATAACCCATGTAGATGATAAAAAATATTTTGTAGATGAACAGCGCTACGGGCCGTACAACATGTGGCACCACCAGCATCATTTTAAAACCATTGAAGGCGGTGTGGAGATGACAGATATTGTACATTACAAATTACCGCTTTGGTTTTTGGGAGATATCGCCAATACTTTGTTTGTAAATAAACAATTGAACGGCATCTTTGATTACCGCTTTAAAAAAGTAGAAGAGTTGTTTGGGAAATTGTAAAACATAATCTTCGCAGGTTCCTCCGCCAGCTGGCGGAGGCGGAGGGGGTTTTTACCCCGGCATCCTCGAAATATACTTTTCAATTTGTTTTATCTGATCAACAATCTGTGGCGTGGTTGGTTTAAATCCTTTAGCTTTTCTAAAATATTCTTTAGCTGCCCTAAACTCTCTTTTATTCATCATGATAGAACATAACTGTAGGTAGGCCGCAGCATTGTTCTCATTATCGGGTAAGCCGGCCCTGATGGCCTGGCGTATAAAACTTTCTGCCTGCTTGATATCTCCTTTCTGCATCATCAGCATACCCAACTGCAGTTTATTTGGGCCTTCTGCCTGCTTGGTTAAAGCGCCACCACCCAATGCAAGACTTTTACGCATGTTCTTTTCGGCACCATCAAAATTCTGGTCAACCATATCCAGGTTACCCTTTATGGTGTAATAAACCGAGCGAACAGGTTTAATGAGAATGGCTGGAAACCATATGGATTCAACCACTTTTTTAGCTCCTGCCATATCGCCTTCTTCCATATAGCTTTGTATCAGGCGCATAGGGCCAAACAAAAAATGGCCAACAATAGCTACTACAGCCACCAGGTATAAAACAAACGAAGGCCAAAAACCGGCCTGTATATTAGTAAAAATGGCAAGGGCCAGAAAAATGATACCGATCCATAAGCGGTATTTAATAATTGTATTCAGCCACTTCATGATCTTGAAAATTTAGGTGGGCAAAGATAGGGTGGATTTTAGATTTAGGATTGGCGATTTTAGATTGATTTGCCTGCACAGGCACTGTGGCAACATATAAAATCTATCATAAATGAAATCTAAAACTCCAAATTGCTTACTTTTGCCGTCCTGAAAATCAGCATTCAACATTCCTTGTTCCTTGTTCGATATTTATTTGGTCCCGTAGTTCAATGGATAGAATAGAAGTTTCCTAAACTTTAGATCCAAGTTCGATTCTTGGCGGGACCACCAAAAGGGGCTTCAGCAGTTTTTTGCCGGATGCCCTTTTTTCTTTCAACAAAATAAAATAATATTTGTATTATGAAACACGATACAAAAGCATTTGACTTTACAAGCAAATTGCTGAAGCAATTAAATTTTACCATTGTTACTGAAGACCTGTCACGCCCATGGGGCGGATTTTATGTTATTGATGAAACACAGGCTGCTGATTTTGCAAAACAGTTTTTTCCTGAAGAGGATTTTGAAAAAATGAAAATATCTGAAAAACTGAGTCCTAAAATTTTAATGGTAGCACCCAACAAACGGTTAAGCTGGCAATACCACCACCGCAGGGCGGAGATATGGCGATGTATAGATGGAGAAGTTGCCGTAGCTACCAGCCATACCGATGCAGAGGAAGAAAAGCATGTATTAAAAGTTGGCGATAAAATAAAACTTGCCCAGGGCCAAAGGCATCGTTTGATAGGCCTGGATGGTTGGGGGATTGTGGCTGAAATATGGCAGCATACCGATGCAAAAAGCCCATCTGATGAAGATGATATAGTGAGGCTGCAGGATGATTTTGGAAGGTAATAGATACTGTTCTTGCAATATTTTTTCATTGCTTCAAACTAAACAGGCATTACGCACGTTTAATTAATTGTTAAACCACTCAAATGTTTTCTACAAATAACCAATCTTGCAGCATTAATTTTAAAATCATGAAGAATAAGATTTTTTTTTCGGGCCTTTGGGTAGCAGCGGCTATACTGTTTTTTGCCTTTGCCCCCGGCGAAAAGCAAGGTTGTAACAGGCCGGTTACAAATAATAAAACCGAAACAGGTATTCAGTTTGTTGAAGCAAATTGGGCAAAAGCTGTGGAGCAGGCAAAAAAAGAAAACAAGATGATCTTTATAGATGCCTACACAAGCTGGTGCGGCCCCTGCAGAATGTTAAAGCAAAACACTTTTACTGATAAAGCTGCAGGCGATTATTTTAATAAACATTTTATAAATATAGCATTGGATATGGAAAAGGGTGATGGCATTGCCTTTGCACAAAAATACCAGATCGCCGCATACCCAACCTTGATGATTATGGATGCAGAACAAAAATCTGTTTCTATGTCGGAGGGTTATATAAACCCTGGCCAGCTGATAGAGTTTGGTAAGTATGTAATTAATAAAGTGCCTAAAATGAATTAACGCATTACTTATAATTTAAGGGCAGCATACTGAAAAACAGATGCTGTTTTTTTATGTACAACTTCTTTATATTGGCTAACTTTAAAAAGAACAGCGACCCTGTATAAAATTAATTTGAATGAATTTCAAAGTATCTCTTTTCATATTCAGTACAGTAATACTTTTTAACTCCTCCTGTGGCCAGTCGGGTAAAAACAAAAATACCAACATGAAAGAAAATCATACCTATACCAACGAACTTATAAACGAAAGCAGCCCTTACCTGTTGCAACATGCACATAATCCCGTTAACTGGTATCCATGGGGAGAAGCAGCTCTGCAAAAAGCGAAAGCCGAAAATAAAATGCTCATCATAAGTATTGGTTATGCAGCATGCCACTGGTGCCATGTAATGGAGCATGAAAGTTTTGAAGACGTGGAAGTGGCGAAGATTATGAATGAACATTTTATTTGTATAAAAGTTGACAGAGAGGAGCGCCCGGATGTGGACCAGGTGTATATGGCAGCTGCACAGCTCATCACCGGCGGCGGTGGCTGGCCACTTAATGCAGTTGCATTGGCAGATGGCAGACCGTATTATGCAGGCACTTATTTTCCTAAAGGCAAATGGATACAGATGCTGGAATATTTTGCAGACATACATAAAAAGGAACCTGAAAAATTATTGAAAAGCGCAGAGCAGGTTACCAATGGTATTCACCAGGTGGAAAATGTAAGCTTTAAAGAGCGTGGTAAAACATTTGCCATGGACGACCTGGATAAGCAGTTCGCCAACATGAAAGCCAATCTGGATTTTAAAAAAGGCGGAGCTAACAGGGCTCCTAAATTTCCCATGCCCTGCAACTGGGAGTATTTACTGCACTATAATTACTTGAGTAAAAATGAAGAAGCTTTAGAAGCAGTAACTATTACGCTGGATAATATGGCTTATGGTGGAATCTACGATCATCTGGAAGGCGGCTTTGCCCGTTACTCCACCGATGCAAACTGGCATGTGCCGCATTTTGAAAAGATGTTGTACGATAATTCGCAGTTGGTGAGTTTATATGCTCATGCATTTCAACAAACAAAAAATCCGCTGTACAAAAAAGTGGTTTACGAAACGCTGGACTTTGTGCAGCATGAGCTTACATCTCCCGAAGGAGCATTTTATGCATCGCTGGATGCAGATAGTGAAGGCGAAGAAGGAAAATATTATGTATGGACAAAAGAAGAAATTGAGAAAGCACTGGGAGGCGACGCCGATGTTTTTTCTATCTATTATAATGTTACCGCTGCAGGCAACTGGGAGCATGCAAAAAATATTTTATTACGGCATGAAACAGAAGAAGTAACCGCAAAAAAACTAGGCCTTTCAGTAGCCGAATTAAAAAATAAAATTGATGCAGGCAAAGCAAAGCTGATGAAAATCAGAGACGCAAAAGTAAAACCAGGTCTTGATGATAAAATCCTCAGCAGCTGGAATGCTTTGATGATTGCGGGATATGTGGATGCTTACCGGGCCTTTGGCGAAGAGGCTTTTTTAGCCAAGGCAATTACCAATGCTGATTTTTTGTTACAACACGCTATTGCCAAAAACGGGGAGATGACCCGCAATTATAAAAATGGCAAATCAACTATTAATGCCTTGCTGGATGACTATGCATTCACCATTGCAGCTTTCATAGATCTGTACCAGGCAACCTTTGATGAAAAATGGCTGAATGAAGCCAATTTATTAACTGCTTATTCGCTGGAGCATTTCTTCGACCCCAAATCTAACATGTTCTTTTATACACACAACCAATATTCAAATCTCATATCCCGTAAAATGGAAGTGGCGGATAATGTAATTCCATCATCCAACAGCGAAATGGCAAAGAACCTTTTTTTGCTGGGCCATTTTTTAAATAATGAAGATTATATCAGCAAGTCAAAACAAATGCTTATCAACGTGGAGGAAGACGTACAGAAAAATATTTACTTCTATGCTAACTGGGGCATACTACAGGCGTGGTTTACCAGTCCGTTGTACGAGGTTGCCATTACCGGCGATGATTTTAAAAGCAAAAGGCAACAGTTTGATGCCCATTATTTACCCAATACAATTTTGCTTGGCGGAAAAACAGAAAGTAAACTTGCCTTGCTTGAGAATAAATTGGTACCGGGCCAGACTATGATTTATGTGTGCAGGGATAAAGCCTGTAAACTGCCGGTTGCAGAAGTTGAAAAGGCTTTGGAAGAGATTGCAAAATAATTCAAATAGCTTGTTTATTTTAGAAAACAAATCTATCGCCCCGATGGGGCTTTGGCAAACATTTAAAAGGTTATGCTACCAACCTTAAATGCCTACGGCATAAATATGCAGATTCTTATAGCTCCGTTAGGAGCGAAAGCTTGGTAGAAAACAAAGGCTGTTGTATTTGAAGTTCCGTAGGAACGATAGAAATGTGCGATGGGTAAAATCGCCCGAACAGATACGCCGTAGACCGAAGCCAAGGTGGCGGCAAAAAATAAATCTTTCGCCCCGATGGGGCTTTTGGCAAATATTTCAAATGTTATGCTACCAACCTTACATGCCTACGGCATAAATATGCAGCTTCTTATAGCTCCGTTAGGAGCGAAAGGTTGGTAGAAAATAAAGGCATTTGTATTTTAAGTTCCGTAGGAACGATAGGAATGTAGGATGGATAAAATTCACTGATGTTGTTGGCCAGAGGCGCAACAACGGCGAAGGGTGGGCTTACGTAATACCAGCAAGGGTAAAAAAACCAATACAAGCAGTTTTATTTCGTCACGATTTTAATTCCTGTATATTTTGTGTTGTCTTTCAATGTTGGAACAGGTTCAACGGAATAATTTGAATTGTCACTTACGATATTGCATATTTGTAATAAGTCAGTATAATCACTTGTGGATCCGCTTGGATCTGCTGTACCAATAAAAAAATCGATTACTTGACGATTTTGAGGATTGGATGTCACTAATAATGTGTGTTCATCTTTTTCAAAACTATTATCCCACGAATCAAATTTCATTTTCATTTGCAGCTTTGTAGGCTCAATCTCTTTATCTGAAGGTTTACCTAAAACTTTTCTTATTTCATCAATATTTTTACCAATTAATGATGGCACGTTGAAAACTACTTTCACTTTAGCTTTTGCAATACCAGTCGAAGTTGGTTCTGTTGAATTTGAAGATCCGCATGAAGTCAACAATATAACTACAGCGATAAATTGCAAACTTTTAAAAAATAGTTTAGTCATATTTGAAAATTGAAAAGAGTCGTAAAAAATTGCTTATGCATAAATATACGCAACTCCTGGAATTGTTTCCCAGAGATCATTAAAAAAAATGGTGAAGATTGAGGCGAACACAAGCGGCGAGGTGCATTTAGAAATGTTATTTGTTTCTATTTCGACGTAAAAACCAAACATATATTGCCGAGGTGAATTTATACTCCCATTTTAGATGAAAAATTAAAACATCAAAAGGCTTTAAAGGATGTAAAGGGTCATCTTTTATGATATTTTGCACCATTACTAAATGGAAATCTTTATTAGTTGCTTTTGGATTGAATCTATTTAAATTAGTCGTGAACTTCCTATAATACTTTTGAAAAAAAATGAAGTGATAATTAAAGTTATTTAGCTGGTTATAGAATTTATCTATGTCAGATTCACTTACACTAACCTTATGCGTCGCTAAATCTATAACATGCATATATTTTAAACCTGATAACAACGGGTGATGCTCCTTTTCTTCATCAGAAATTGTCCTTGCTTGATTTTGTGTCCTTGGCAGTTTGTCTCGAAATTCCTTCACAATTTTATAGTAGGCTAAATGCCTTTCATAAAGTGGCTTAAGCCCTAGAGATAAAAGGTTTAAAATAAGGTTTGCCATATGCTAGTTTTCATTGCCTTGCAGATAACTTATAAATATACTAAACTCTTCTACACAATTAATTTTCAATGATGATACACTGTACAAGAGTGCGACGCCACCGAAGCACCACAATGATTTAATGCCGGGCTCA
>JBBRCM010000084.1:0-16061 GCA_038204855.1 Chitinophagales bacterium | reverse complement strand
ATAAAGGTATGCGGTACAAGAGAATGACACAACGATGTTTAATAGCAGCAATATGCTTGTCGCCAAAAAAATCTTTTCAAAAAATCATTTCTCGACTTCGCTCGAATTTAGAAGAATACCCACATCTCTCCTTCGACTTCGCTCAGGATTCTCAAATCAACTTATCCGGCGTTATCGGCAATTGCCTTATCCTTTTCCCCGTTGCATTAAACACGGCGTTGGCAATGGCAGGCGCAACACCCACCAGCGCAATTTCGCCAATGCCTTTGGCACCGGTTGGGCTAATGATATTATCGGGTTGGTTTACAAATAAAATTTCCATGGGCGGGGCGTCGGCATTAACAGGCACATGGTAATCGGCCAGGTTGGCGTTGGTGTAGCGGCCATAGCGGTTGTCTGTTAATACTTCTTCGGTAAGGGCCATGCCGATACCGCCTACAGCACCGCCCACCATCTGGCTGCGGGCTGGTTTTACGGCAATTATTTTACCGGCATCGGCAGCAGAAACAATTTGTTTTAGTTTGATAACGCCGGTAACCGGATGTACATGCAGCTTTACAAAATGAACTGAAAAAGAGTTCATGGCATATTTCTGCGGATCGGCCGTTTGTTTGCCGGCTTCTTTTATTACTTCAATCTCGGGTTTGTTGGCGGCCTTCAGCAGATCGGTGTACGAAATATTTACCGCAGCATTATCTGTAAGGGAAATCACGCCGTTATCATACTTTAATGCCTCGGGTTTTGCATTGGCAAATGCAGGCATGGTTGCAATGGCCATTTCTTTTAAGCTTTGTTTTAAGGCAGCACACACCGCATTGATGGCGGTGCCAATGGCTGATGTTGTGCCGGAGCCGCCCTGTGTGGGGCCGGTAGGGTATTCGGTATCGCCCAGCTCAAAACGAACCATGCGCTTTGGTAGTTGCATATAATCGGCACCCATGGCTACCGCAGCAGTAGAAGTGCCTGGGCCCATATCGCTTACGGCGCTTTGTAATATTAAAGTACCGTCGGTATTTAAAATACCTTTGGCAGTAGCCTGACCACGGCCTGCGCCAAACACACCGCCGGCCATACCGTAACCAACCAACATTCCATCTTCTGTTAAACTACCGGGAACGGTGGGGCGGTTTTGCCAGCCTATTTTTTCTCTGCCCATTGCATAACATTCTTTGAGAAACTTGGTTGTCCAAGGCAATTTGTTTACCGGGTTAACATCGGCATGGTTGATGAGCCGCAATTCAATGGGATCGATATTTAATTTGTAACTCAGTTCATCCAATGCAGATTCCAATGCAAAGCAACCGGTAGCCGGGCCGGGCCCACGCATCCAGGTAGGTGTGTTTACATCCATCGGTAATAAACGATAACTGGTATTTACATTCGGGCTGCTGTACATAAACTGCGAGGGGTTTACAATGCCTTCGCCAAAATCCTCATACCTGGATGTGATGCTGACTGCATGGTGTGTAATGCCGGTAAGCTTACCATCTTTACCGGCGCTTATGCCTATCTTTTGCCATGCATGCGGACGGTAACCAACGCTGGTAAACATTTGCTCACGGGTAACAATAAGCTTTACTGGCCGCTTTACTTTTTTTGCTGCAATAACTGCTGCAGGCACGTGCGGCCAGCTACGTAAGGCACTTCCAAATGCACCGCCCACAAATTCGGTAATTACACGAACATTCTTTTCATCCAGCCCAAAACATTGCGCCAGTTCTCTTTGTGTGCCTTTTGGACCCTGCGATTTATCATACACGGTTAATTTATCATCGCCATCCCAAGCCGCAATGGTTGCATGCAATTCCATAGGGTTGTGCGTTTCGCTGGGCACTTCATATTCAGCCTCAATAATTACTTCGCCGTTTTTGTAAGCATTCACTTCGCCACGTTTATATTCATTTGCTTTCTTTAATTTTTCTTCATCGGTTCTGGCTACATCAAAATCGGTATCGCTTTCCGCTTTTATATATTCTGCTTTTACGAGTGATGCTGCATACACAGCACGTTCCATGGTATCGGCAATTACCATGGCAATGGGCTGACCGTTACTGAAAACCTGGTCAGTACTAAATACTTTAAGTCCACGCCACTCATAACCTTTTTTGTTCGGGTCTTTGCTGTATGCGTTATAACCGGGCACAACGGGGCAGTTGGCGTAATAAATAATATCCAGCACCCCGGCAGCCCGTTTTGCATCGGCAAGCAACATATTTTTAATAGTGCCTTTTGCAATGGTACTGCAAACAAAAACGCCATACACGAGGTTATCTAATTTATGCTCGGCCGAAAAAGTTGCTTTGCCGGTTACTTTGCTAACGCCATCAACGCGGTCGTCATCGGCAAAAAATGTTTCGGGTATTAGAAGATCTTTATCCATGATAATTATAAAAAGAGATGATTAGATTTTTTGTGATGCCTGCTGTAAAGTTTCTGCTACAGCAGCTTTACCCATTTTTATTTTAAAATTGTTTTGGCCGAAAGTGGCGGCACCTTCCATCGCCATTTCTGCTGCGGCAGTAAATGTTTCTTTGGTTGCTGGTTTACCAACCAGAAATTTTTCAACAGATGATAAACGCCATGGCTTGTGTGCAACGCCACCCATGGCAAGCCTTGCATTTTTGATTGTGTTGCCGCTTAATTTCAAAGCAGCAGCAACTGAAACAAGCGCAAATGCATACGATGCCCGGTCTCTAATTTTTAAATAATGGGTTTTATTAAATGCATTTGAAGGGATATGAACACCGGTGATCAGTTCGCCTTTTCGTAAATTATTATCCAGCTCGGGCGTATCGCCGGGCAGGCGGTGAAAATCGGTAAACAATATTTTACGATCGCCTTTTGGTCCGCTGATGTGTACACTTGCATCTAATGCTGCCAGTGCCACACACATATCGCTTGGGTGAACCGCTATACATTTTTCTGACGTGCCAAATACGGCATGCATGCGGTTTTGCCCTTGCAAAGCGCCACAGCCGCTGCCCGGTTCACGTTTATTGCAAGGCATGGTAATATCAAAAAAGTAAGAGCAACGGGTGCGTTGCATCATGTTGCCGCCAACAGTTGCCATATTTCTTAACTGGGCCGATGCACCTGCATTTAAAGCAGCAGCAAGCAACGAATATTTTGTTTTGATGATGGCATTTTCTGCTACTTCGTTGTTGGCAGCCAATGCTCCAATCATCACGCCTTTTGCATCGGCAGTAATTTGTTTTAGCGGCAGGCTGTTTATATCAATTATTTTTTCGGGCGCTGTCACGCCTCTTTTCATCAGGTCAACCAGGTTGGTACCGCCTGCAATAAATTGCGACGAAGCGTTTTTATTTTTTGCATCAACAGCGGCTTTGGCGGTTAATGTTCTTACGTAATCAAAGTTTTTCATAATGATTGCCCTCCTTTTTTTACTTCCATAATGGCATCCACAATATTTGGATAAGCGCCGCAGCGGCAGATATTGCCACTCATAAATTCTCTTATCTCATGAGCAGAATTTGCATGGCCTTCTTTTACGCAGCAAACGGCCGACATGATCTGTCCTGGCGTACAATAGCCGCATTGAAAGCCATCATGTTTAATAAATGCTTCCTGCATGGGATGCAGTTTATCGCCATTTGCAAGGCCCTCAATGGTGGTTATCTTTTTCCCCTCATTCATTACTGCCAGCGATAAGCAGGAGTTGATGCGTTTGCCATCTACATGTACGGTGCATGCACCACACTGGCCATGGTCGCAGCCTTTTTTAGTGCCCATCAGGTGCAGTTGTTCACGCAAAAGATCAAGCAAGGTTACTCTTGGCTCTACAGATAAAGTATGTGCAACGCCGTTTACTTCCAGCCTTAACGGCATCTGTTCAAACAATGCCGCAATCTTCTCATCATTTTCAGCGGCTTTTACCAATACCGGTGATGCAATGCTGAGTGCAGCAATGGCGGTTGACTTTTTTAGAAAATCCCTTCGGGAATTCTTTATGTTTTGTGTATGCATGGAAGAAGTATATAGAAATTAAATTTACCGGTTTTGAGGGAGATAAAAAAAATCATTGCAGAAACAGTTTGAAACTGAAAACCCCGCCGAAATACATCAGGCCTTAATTTTTTACTGGGCTTAAATATGCTCAAACGCTATAAATACCAGAGATTTTTTTTAGAATATTATTATTATCTAATTAAAATAACAGTTCCTGTTTCAGTTTGCAAAGAGGTTCCTTCAAGTTGATAAGTACAGGCCCATACAAAAGTATTTCCATTTTGAACCTGACCTTTAAATTTTCCGTCCCAACCCTTGGCTGGATCAGTAGCAGTAAATACAATTTGCCCCCATTTATTATAAACGTAAAGTTGATATTGTTTGATGTTGCCAAACATTGAGGGTTTAAAAAAATCATTTTTGCCATCTGCATTAGGCGTAAAAGCCGAGGGCATAAACAAGGCTTTCAGGCAATTTTTTGTAAGCACATTAATGCTATCCGTTGCCACACAACCATTCATGTCGGTGACTTTAACCCAAAATAAGCCGGCTTGCGCAATTCCAATGCTGTTGGTAGCGGAACCATTACTCCATAGATATTATGTATAGCTGCCCGGACTGATCTGGTAAACTGCATTACTGCAGATTGTGGTATCGTTACCAAGTTTAGGATATGCAAAAAGATATTTCCACACCTGCACCGTATCTTTTGAGATGCAATTGTTTGAGTACAATGCCTGAATAGTATATACCCCCGGATTGGTTACGTTAATATTATCAGCAATACTGCCGGTGTTCCATAAATAGTTAATGAACCCACCGGCGGCTGTTAACCGGATTGATTTATTATAACAAATTGTTGTGTCATTTCCAATACGTAGCGGTGGCGAGGTATTTACTGTTACGAGGAAAGTATCCCTTACTACGCACCCTGGAAATTTTTCAGCTTCTATATAATAATACATGGTAGCTGGAGGAGACACCCGTGCAAGATTACCGGTGGCAGCGAGGTAGGAGGTTGGGCTCCACATATAATTTATATATCCGGCAGTTGCCTGCAAGATCAAAGTATCGGTATTGCATTTTTCAGAAGCACCGCTGATCTTAAATTCAGTGCCTGTAAGAATTACCAATATGGAATCGGTGGCTATACCACCGCAAGTATCTGTAACTGTTACATAATAAAGCCCGGGGCTGTTTACAGTAAGTGTGGAATCTGTACTGTTGTTATTCCATTTGTAGGTTTGATATCCCGGGCCTGCCCGCAATACGGCAGCACTGTTTATTGGGCAAATAACTATATCGGGTCCTAAATTAAGCGAAGAGGCTTTTAATAAAACAGTAGCCTGGATACTTAAAACTCTCAGCGAACAATCGTCTTCAACCTCAGCTTTAACCATTGATGTGCCGGTACGTTTTGGAATCAGGTTTAGTGTTTCGGCCGAGAGATGCAAAAGTGTAAAGTAGACCGTATCATAGTGCCAGTTAGCACTAACTCCACATGAGTTATTGGTTAGATAAAAAACCAGGGTGTCCTGCTGGTTGCAACCCGATGCATTTTGCACCAGGCTAACTGTTGTGCAGGAGGACTGTTCGTGACAATACAAAGTAGCGTCTGTAGTTTGGATGAGTGACAAAACAGGGTTGCTGGCCATTTGAAATTCAGTAAGATTTACTACAGAATCAATACGCGTATCTATTTCAGTTGGCGGGTATGGTACAGCAGTAAAGGTTCTGTTTTGAAATGCACAAATTCCGGTGGCGCCGTTGATGATCACACCCATACTGTCTACTTTCAACATAAAGGCATTGGAATAAAAGGCACTATATGAATTAGGTTTACTAACTGTTCCCAATACCAGGATACCGGTACCCTGGGGATGAATATTAAAGACACAGTGTTGAGACATTCCGTTATAATTTCTTGACCAGCGGGCCACACCATTTTTGTCGAACCTGGAAATATTAAGGGCTTTGTTACCATTTGCCAACACTTGATTACTCATCACAAAGTCATTTTGTGGCGTTAAGGTAACCGTGGGCCTTGCGACATCAATATAGGTATAGGTGGTTGGGAATAGAATCTGGTCCGTTTGTAACATTATTGAATTGATTATAGAACCGTCATCTTTGAGTTTGAGCATGATCATTTTCGTTGAATTTCCCGGTAGATCTGTTTTGTAAGCAAATGCGTACACCGTATCAGCGCTAACCATAATCCGGTTAAAACGCATAACCGTATTGGCATATAGGAATCGTTTATTCCAAACATTCGCACCGGTGCTGTAATCCAGTTTTTGAATACTAACGGTTTCCAGGTTATAGCTATCATAAGAATCATGTCCAAACCATACGCCATTTTGATTGCAATACAGTGAACGATAGATAGGAGCCAATGCAAAGTGTTTGATTTCCTTTTTCCAAACAACCGCAAAGGAGGCATCATATCTTATTACATGCGAATATAGGTATCCCGATCCATGAGACTGGTTTAAAATAACAATAAATCCACCATCGGGGGTGGCCGCCACATCAGCTATTTCCGTATAATAATTTCTGATGATCTCTTTGCTAAAAAGGATATTCCCATTATTATCCAGTTTGATCACTTTTACTGTACGGTATGCACCATGATTTATTACATAATAATTGTTGGCGAATGCAAGGATATTATTATCAGCTGACCTGATGACTCGTAGAAAATCATGATTATGAGAAAATTCATCTACCTGTTTGGACCAGTCAATATCACCGTTATTTTTAAACTTTACAAGCCAGCCATTGTACTGCATGGTTCCTGCTCCTATACGGCCGCCGTCGCTTGTAGTCACTGCATCTCGCAGTATCAGGCTTTCGGGGGCCGAATATTCGGTTAGTAAAGTTTTATTACAGGCTGCTGGCAGGGCAGTAGTATCTGTACAATATACCGTATCACAAATATTGGAGGGCTGTATAGCCAGCGGTAAAGTTGTAAGCGACAAGGGCTGGTTAATATCCGGTATTATGGGGGTGGAGGAGTTCCACGTAAACGGAGTCTGCCGCAACGTAACCGTATCAGTAAAAAATGTATTCCCAAACTGGGTACATCCTCCAATATTTCCCATTGCATTTGTTTTCATCAGCACCATATGGTTCAGGTTCCCATTCAGGAAACTTTTATAATAACCTGCTGAAACAGTGCCATCGGATGGAGTTATATCCATGCCCCAATTTTTTTGCCCGTTGTATTGATTTGCGGCTTGTCTTCTTGACCATTCCATCTGGTTATACATGTTCAGTTTAATAATTTCCGGGGAATACGTGTTGCGCAGCAAAGCAAAACCATTTTTATGAGTACGTTTATAAATGAGAAGTGAGGAATCAAAATTATTATCCATTATTGTTTCAAATGTTTTATTGCTTCCATCTAAATTGGATTGTATCAATATTATCTGGTGAAAAATACTGTTCAAGGTATCTTTTCTCATCCTTAAACCATAGGACAACCTGTTGTTGATAATCTCAAGCTGGTTTACTTCCTGGTTATAGGTATTATCGTTATGATATAGGTTTAGTGATGATAACAAGCTTCCGTCTGCGCTATTAAGCTGCGAAAGCAAGCCTCTTTTCTTTCCTGCAGTATAAAAGCCGCTTACGTAAATTTTATTTGTTTCAAATGCAATGGACGTGAGATTTTCTGCGCCTCCATTGTCAAGACGAGTAGCCCAGCGGACCGTACCATCCAGGCCCATCTTGAATACTACTGGGTCACTCTGACTGGTGCTGTCCTTTATGCTGAACGTTCCCACAATGTCTCCATCTGAAAACTGCAGCAAGCTCTTTATTTGCTCCTTACCCGGGTCCGCTGTGCCGAATTGTCTACTCCACAAAACAGATCCTGTGTTGCTTACCCTTACCAGTAAAATTTTGCCCTGTGTATAACCAAATGAAGATGTGATACCATAAAGCATATAACTGTTATCGCTTAATTCTATGGCACCTGTAAAGCGGTCCTCAACAGAGCCACCGGTTTGAAAACTCCATAATATGTTGCCGGAAGCAGAAAGTTTAACGGCCATTGCTTTATACGGACTGCCTACAGGAAACGCCGCCTTCCTGCCACTAATATTTCCCCGTTTGAAAGCTGCTTGGTTGCGTAGGGTTCGAGGTTGCCATTGATGGAAAACTCTTTAAAAAAAACAGAATCACAAATGGTTTGAGATTTTGCCGGCAGAATAGAACAAAATAATATTAGTATAAATAAGACAAAAAAGCAGTGCAAAGTTGTTCTATACATAGCAGAAGAGATCATCTCTTTGTAATTTACAGTTATATGGCAAATAAAGAAAATTTTTGTAATAATATAGCTTTATGAGATATGCTGCTTTATAAATTTGCTTGCCTTTAATAAACTGTAAAACGTAATAAAAGATTTTTTTGGTTCAACTCATTTCTCGACTATGCTCGAAATTATCAGAATACATCCTTCTACTATGCTCTGGATTTTCAATCAAACTCATTTCTGAACCCAAAGCTCTTCACATTCTTCACACTTTCCATAACAATATCATCCTGGTATTCTTTAAAGGCCTCTAGTTTGCCGGCAATAGAAGTATCGTGTAGGGCAAGTATTTGTGCGGCAAGGATACCGGCATTTTTCGCCCCATTTAATGCAACAGTTGCCACAGGTACGCCATAAGGCATTTGTAAAATAGAAAGTACAGAATCCCAGCCATCCATGCTGTTGCTGGATTTTACAGGTACGCCAATAACCGGTAAAATAGTTTGTGCGGCAATCATGCCGGGTAAATGCGCAGCGCCGCCGGCACCGGCAATAATCACTTTCAGGCCACGGTCTTTTGCTTTAGTTGCATAATCACGTAAACGTTCAGGTGTGCGGTGTGCTGATACGATGGTTAACTCGGGCTCTACTTCAAACTGGCGGAGAATTTCAGCTGCGGCTTTCATTATATCCAGGTCGCTTTCGCTACCCATTACTATGCCTACAAGAGGATTGCTCATTTGTATTTATTTGGTTGTATAAGATTTGCTAAGGTAAAACTTTTGATGATGTAGTTATTTGACAAATTTTAGTAACTCATTTAATTCAGCATCCGTAATATCGGCTTGTTCAGATTTATCATAAATAGACACTAAAAATACAATTGATTCTGAGATTTGCAGGTGTGTAACAACCCTGGCACCACCACTTTTACCTTTGCCTTTTGATGCTATAGCAATTCTTATTTTATAACAATTATTTCCAAGTGAAGTGCCTTGCTTTTGAGGTATTTCTTTAAGCAGTTGTATAAGTTGTATAAGCTCAGATTTTAGTGATGGATATTTTTTAACAAGGCGTTTGGCCTGTCGTTCAAATACAGCAATTGTTTTTACATTATAGCTCATTCAAAAAATCTTCGGCATTGCGTGCTTTCTTTTTACCCGCTTTAACTTTATTAAGCTCTTCTACTGCCTCCTTTAAATCTTCCATTAACATAGCTTTGGCGGGTGTTAATGTATTTGTTTTTACAAAAGGGAAATTCCTTAATACCTCCATTACAAATGATGCTTTGTTGTCTTTTATGTCTAATAATACTTTCATTATTTTAATTTCGCTTGTGTAAAAGTACTAAAAAAACAGTTTGGTCAAAAGTTCGCAAACTATTTCACCAAATCTCCCTTCAATCTCAGCAATTCTGTTTCGGCAAGTTTTGTGTTATAGCGTGCGGCAATTAGGCGATCGTAGGCAAGCTCTAAACTTTTTTGTGTTTCTCTTAATTCTAAATAAGTTGAAATGCCCAGCCTTAATCTTTCCAGAGAAATGAAAACGTTTTCTTTTGCAAGTAAAATATTTTCTTCTTCTAAAGCCAGTGTTTTCTTTTGTAATTCATAATCTTTAAACGCATTGGTAATGCCCAAATCAATTTTTGCTTTTTGATTTTTGTAGCTAATGTTGAGGTAGTCAATGTCAAGCTGGGCCTGCTGTATCAGGCGTTTTAAATTGTAACCATTAAAGATGGGGATAGTTACACCAATGCCATAATTGAAGCCATTATTTCGGTTGTACAAAGGCGTAAAGGGGTTTACAACCGTCTTGTTATCGGTTTTAGAATAATTGTAAGCCGAGTTTATATTTACAACCGGATAACGATCGGCTTTTCTTTCTTTTAAAGTAAGTTTACTGATGTCGATATTCTTTTTGATAAGCTGCAATTGTGGATTGGTTGATTCAACAGTACCCATAATATCGCCCAGGATAATTTCATCTTTAAAAATGATACTGTCTGATACTTCGTAACGGGTATTCAGCTCCACATTCATTAACAGGTTCAGTTGTTCTTTTAACTGGTCAATGAGCGTTTGTTGTTTAAGGCGGGCAGCTTTTTGCGCATTCAGGTCAACCTTTCCCTGCAATATATCTGGCTTGGCACCTACGCCAACACTGAATTTTTTTTCGGCAAGTTTTACCCGTTCTTCATTAATGCTCATCTGCTCTTCAATGGCTTTAAGTTGCTGTTTTTGCCTTACGATGTTGTAATAATTATTGATGACCGTTGCTACAGAATTTACAATCTGGTTTCTCATATTTAAATCGCCCAGTTTTACATACTCCGTAAGTTTATCCCTGGTGGCAAACATTTTAAATCCATCAAACACTGTCCAGTTAAGCTGTACAGAGCCGCTGAGGTTATTTGAACGGATACCGCTGCTTTGTCTTTTGGTTCCATCACTGAATTTTTGTTTTTGGTTGTTGTTATTGAAGACAAGGCCGGTTGTTGCATTTACACGGGGTAAAAATGCAGCACGGGCATAAGACTTATCTAACGCATAAGAACTGGAATCGTTGCGCAGCAACTGAATATCGTAATTGTTCTCGATAGTGGTGGCAATGGCCTGTTCAACCGTTAATTTGTTTTGTGCACACAACCGCTGATTGAAAATGATCAGCAGAAAAAAAACATTCCATATTTTAAAATAGCGATTCATTTATTTTTCTTTTCTTTTCTGTGTTTCATTGCTCCCGTTAGCTATCGGGATGGCAAATCTTTTTTTACCAAAGGCAAAAAGGGGAAGTTGCTTCGCAACTTTTATTTGCCACAGAGGCACTGAAGCACTGAAAAATACAACTTCAATTCCGTGTTTCCGTGTTTCAGTGGCAAATGCCTTTTTTCCCGCAGGCAAAACCTTAGTTTCCCTGTGAGCCTTCATTTTTCTCCCTTTCTTTTTTTACTGCATCTGTTGCTGCTTCATCTATTTCTTCCAAAGCATTTTTCTTTTTCTTTGTTGATAAGAAAGAATACATGGCCGGAATTACAAACAAGGTCAGTATTAATGAGAACATGATGCCACCCACAATAACAATACCCAGCGGTATGCGGCTTGTAGAGGCATCGCCCAAAGACAGTGCTAGCGGTAAAGCACCCAATGCCATGGCAAGGCTTGTCATTAAAATAGGGCGGAACCTTGCTACAGCAGCTTCCATAACTGCAGGGATTTTCTTTAAGCCCGCCAGTTGTTGTTTATTGGCAAATTCCACAATTAAAATTCCATTCTTTGTTACCAGTCCAATCAGCATGATCATACCAATTTGCGAAAATATATTCAGTGTCTGTTCGAAAATTTGTAGAGACAGCAATGCACCGGCAATGGCCAGCGGTACGGTTGTAATGATGATGATCGGATCGATAAAACTTTCGAACTGCGCTGCCAGGATGAGGAAGATCAACACCAGTGCCAGTATAAAAGCAAAGCTTGTATTGCTGCCACTTTCGGCATAGTCACGTGATGAGCCGCTGAGTGCTGTGCTGAAACTTTCGTCCAGCAATTTTTTTGAAATTTGTTGCATGGCTTTAATACCATCGCCCACTGTTTTGCCCGGTGCCAGACCTGCAGAAATAATGGCAGATTTGTACCGGTTAAAATGGTAAATAGTAGGAGGGCTGTTGTCTTCTTCAAAACTAACCAGGTTATCCAATGGGATTTGATTGCCTGCACTGTTGCGTACATAAATTGATTTCAGGTCGGATGGGTCATCCCTGTCATCACGTGCAACCTGTCCCATTACCACATATTGTTTTCCATCTTTGGTAAAAAAACCAAGCTGACGGTTGCTCAACGCCAGTTGCAAGGCTTCACTGATATCCTGTACGGTGATGCCCAGCGCACTTGCTTTCAGTCTGTCAATAATTATCCTTAGCTCGGGTTTGTTGAATTTAAGATCAACATCGGGGGTTATGAATACCGGGTTGTTATTGGCTTCTTCCAAAAATTTTGGAAGTATGGCTTTTAATTTTTCGAAGTTCACATTCTGCAAAACAAACTGCACCGGTTGGCCGCCACGGCGGTTTACAGATATGGTTTGCTCTTGAATAACCGATGCCCTCCCCTCATTATATTTAGGCAGATTTTTGTTTAACATATCCACCACCTGCTGCTGCGATCTTTTTCTTTTGCCCGGATCTACCATGAGAACCCTTATGAAGCCGGAGTTTATAGCACCACCCGCAAACCCCGGAGCCGTTAAAGAAATAACCACATCTTTTTCGGGAACAGAATCCATTACAAATTTGCCAAGCTTATCCATGTAGCTGTCCATATAATCGTAAGCTGTTCCTTCGGGTGCAGTTACCTGCAAACGAAACTGGCTGCGGTCTTCCATGGGTGCCAGTTCAGATTGTATGTTGCTTCCGATGATGTATATAATTGCAAAACAAACTAAAATAATGATGAACGCTGCGGCACGCACTCTCATAAAACCTTTCAGCAATTTTCTGTAGCCGTTTTCCATACCTCGGAAAAAAGGCTCCGTTTTTTCGTAAAATTTAGAATGCTTTGGTTTTTTCTTGGTCATTAACACATTCAATACAGGTGTTAAGGTTAGTGAAACCAGGGCCGAAATAAGTACGGCACCTGCTACCACCATTCCGAATTCTCTAAACAACCGGCCAACAAAACCCTGTAAAAAAATGATGGGTAAAAACACAACGGCCAGCGTGATGGAAGTGGAGATAACTGCAAAATAAATTTCTTTGGAACCTTCCCGGGCAGCCCGCCATTTGTCCATGCCGGCTTCCATTTTTTTGTAAATATTTTCGGTAACCACAATACCATCATCTACTACCAGGCCGGTAGCCAGCACAATGGCCAGCAGGGTTAACACATTAATGGTGAATCCAAAAAGGTACATGATGAAAAATGCACCAATCAGTGAAACCGGTATATCTATCAAGGGCCTGAAGGCAATAAGCCAATCGCGGAAGAAAAGATAAATGATGAGGATAACCAGGCCCAGTGATATTAGCAGCGTTTCCTTAACCTCTGAAATTGATTTTTTGATGAACTTGGTTTGATCCAGCGCTATCTGCAGTGATATATCTTCGGGAACATCTTTTTTTATTTGTTCAAGTCTTTTATAAAACTCATCGGAAATGGCAACGTAGTTTGAGCCAGGTTGTGGAACAATCGCCAGCGCAATCATGGGCACGCCACTTTCTTTTAAAACCGATTCTTCATTTTCGGGGCCAAGTACCACATCGGCCACATCTTTTAAAAGTAAATTTGTACCGTTTATGTTTTTTACTATTACGTTCTTAAATTCTTCTTCAGTATTTATTTTACCAAAAGTGCGTACCGAAAGCTCAGTAGCATTTCCTGATATTTTTCCTGAAGGCAGCTCAACATTTTGCCTGGAAAGTGCATTTTGAATATCGGCAAACGTAATGGAATAGGCACTCATTTTTGCAGTGTTGAACCAGATACGCATGGCATATCTTTTTTCGCCCCAAATGGTAATTCCGCTCACACCGGGAATCGTCTGTAATCTTTCCAGCAGGTTATTGTTGGCAAATTCAGTTACCTCCAGTTGATTGCGGGTATTACTTTGCACCGTCATGGCAATGATGGGGTCAGAACTGGCATCAGCTTTTGATACAACTGGCGGTGCACTCAAATCTTCGGGCAGTGAACGTATGGCCTGGGATACCTTATCACGTACATCGTTGGCCGCACCTTCCAGGTCGGCACCCAGTTCAAATTCAACATTAATATTGCTGCTACCCTGACTGCTGGATGATGTGATATTTTTTACACCGGCAATACCATTCACAGCCTTCTCCAGGGGTTCGGTTATCTGCGATTCAATTATATCTGCATTGGCACCGGCATACGAAGTACGAACACTTATGTTGGGCGGATCAATAGCGGGATAATCTCTTACCCCCAGGAATTTAAAACCAATAAAGCCAAATAAAATAATGATGATACTGAGTACCATCGCCATTACGGGCCGCCTTAAACTCACTTCCGATATATTCACTTACAACCTGTTTATGGTTTATTAACCTTATTGATAATTACTTTTGCACCTTGTTTGGTAGTTAACAGTCCGGTTATTAAAACGGTGTCTCCCACTTTAAGTCCCGATGTGATTTCTACCATTGAAGAATCACGGATACCGGTTGTTACGGTTTCCATATTTGCCATACCGTTTCTGTAAACAATTACCTGTTTATTTCTTGCTTTGGGTATAACGGCCTGAGATGGTATCATTAAAGCTGCATTATTTTCTCCCAATGCAATCTTCACTTTCACAAAAGCACCGGCAATCAATTGGGCATCGGAGTTGGTAACAACCGCCCTCACTCTTAAGCTCCTGGTTTCTTCTGCAATATTATTTTCTGTTGCAATTATTTTTGCTCTGTAAGTTTTATCATTATTTTCTAACCCAAACTCCACCTGTCCGCCGGGTTTCATACCAACGCCATATTTTTCCGGCACAGTAAATTCCATTTTTAACTGGCTTACTTTTCTTAACGTGCTGATGGTTGTTGCAGGAGTGATATATGCTCCAATACTGATGTTTCGTAAACCCAACCGGCCGCTGAAAGGTGCTCTAAGTGAGGTTCTGGCGATACCCGTCTGCACGATATTCATATCGGCCTGTATATTATTTACCGAGAGTTTATAAATTTCGATTTCCTGTACGCTTACACCACCGATCTTTAATAGAGCCTCATATCTTGCCTGTGTTTCTTTTGCAACTTTTAATTGTATTCTCAATTTGGCCATTTGTGCCTGAAGATCACCATCGTATAGTTTTACCAACATGCTTCCCTGGCCAACATTACTTCCTTCATTAAAATAAATCCCCGTTACCCTACCCGATAATTCTGCATGCAATTCTGTTTCTTCAGCCGGCATCAAACTACCGGGCATTTCAATATCCTGCGACAATGTGGTTGGTGTAACAATAAATGCATCTACTTTAGATGGCGGTTTTTTATCCTTACCGGCCGCAGCTTTGTTGTCTTCCTTATCGGATGATGTGCAGGAAGCCAAAAAAAGGAACATCAAGATGAATAATGGAAAGGCTGGTTTCATTTTGTATATCACGTATATTATTATTTAGGTAAGACGCCCTTTTAACATAAAACGGTCGCTTAAGTTCTTGATTAATAGCAAAAATGGTCAAAAAAAGGTACCAGCGGAAATTAAAGATGATAAAGATTGATTTAAGGCAGGGCTAATACTTTAACCGTTTGCTTTATCCTGTTAGCCTGGTGTATCAGTTCCTGCTTTTCTTTACTGAGGATGGTGATATGTCCCATTTTTCTACCGGGCCTGGTTTCTTTTTTTCCATAAATATGTACAAATACATTTTCTATCTGCAGAATTTCATTCAGGCCTTCGTAAACGGCTTCGCCATTGTAGCCGGGTTCACCCAACAGGTTTACAATAGCTGCGGGCAAAATATGTTCGGTGCTTCCCAAAGGATAGCCCAGCATTACCCGCCAAAGCATATCAAACTGCGAACTGAAGTTTGCTTCAATGGTATGGTGACCGCTGTTGTGTACCCTGGGGGCAGTTTCGTTCACAAAAACATTGTCATCAAAATCAACAAATAACTCTACTGCAAAAATACCGGGGCTTTTTAAATCTTTAACCACTTTTAAAGCAATGGCTTCAACCTTCCATAATATTTTTTCAGCAATGTCAGCCGGACTTACCTGGTATTCCAGCACGTTCAGGCGGTTGTCAAAAATCATGTCCACCGATGGATATAAGGCGTTCTCGCCATTATCTGCCACCGCAATAATTACTGCAATTTCTTTTTTTAT
>JBBRCM010000083.1:0-16283 GCA_038204855.1 Chitinophagales bacterium | reverse complement strand
TGCAAAATACGAACTATGCAGAACAAAAATTTGGCCGTTTTTATGAAGGGCGCAATTCTTTGCTAAAATCAATCTAACTTCATTAAAATAATAAACCATGATAGATCAACAATTAATAACTACATCAAACAGTTTGGAAGGCTATCGCATTACCAAACACCTTGGCCTTGTAAGAGGTATTACCGTAAGGAGCCGGAGTTTACTGGGCAATATCGGCGGAGGTTTTCAGGCTTTGTTTGGCGGCAAAATAAGCATCTATGTTGAGCTTTGCGAAAAAACAAGAGAAGAAGCTTACCAGTTAATGCTGCAACATGCCAACGAACGTGGTGCCAATGCCATCATCAACATGCGGTACGATGCCAACGAAGTGATGGCAGGTATTAATGAAGTATTGGCTTATGGTACGGCGGTGGTGGTGGAGAAAATATAGCTATTGATTCGCAACCTGAATAAAATAAGCTTTTACAAATCTTTCTTCGGGAGTTTGATCGCAATACCCGGAGATATCGGTTCCATTATCAGAAAAGGAAAAAAAGAATTCATCTCCATTGTGAATGGAGGCAGGAATTGCATCTGTGTTTTTTACTTTAAATACATTTTGATGAGATTTCATAGCTCTCATTGATAAAAGATTGTATTCCCAGGACTGAACAAAATTCTCATACCCGTTATCAAGTATCTGTATTACTTTATCATTATTGCATTGGTCAAACACAAGTTTACCTTTAATCAAGAAAGTATTTGTTTCCTTGTTGCATGCAGCAAGGCCAAAAAAGTGAAAATAAAGAGCAGTATTTTTTTCATAATTCAGTTTTATATAAAGACACTAAGTTTATTTAGATAGCTGCATCAACTCAAATATTTTCCAACTATCGGCATCCTTCTTCCTACACCAAATGCTTTTGGCGAAATACGTATGATGGGACAAAACTGGTTGCGTTTGTATTCATTTACGTTAACCATTTTTAAAATCCGGTCAACCAGGGCTGCGTCAAATCCCTGTGCTTTTATTTCTTTAGGGCCTTGTCTTCTCTCTATGTATTGATATAAAATTTTATCAAGTACTTCATATTCGGGTAAACTATCAGAATCTTTTTGCCCTGGCCGCAATTCTGCACTGGGCGGTTTAGTAATTATGTTGTTTGGAATTATCGTTTTATCCTTATTGATATATTTTGCCAAAGCATAGATCTGCAGTTTGTAACAATCGCCCAAAACACCAATGCCACCGGCCATATCGCCATACAGCGTTCCATAACCGGTTGCCAGTTCGCTTTTATTTGAAGTGTTTAATAAGATATAACCAAACTTATTCGCAATAGCCATTAATAAATTTCCTCGTGTGCGGCTTTGTATATTTTCTTCTGCAATACTGAATGGCAGGTCTTTAAATATCGGTTTCAATTCATTCAAAAAACTATTGTAAATATTTTCAATCGGTATAATGTCGTAAGGATTTCCTAAATTTTTACTTAGCTGTTCTGCATCGCTTAGTGAGTGCGTTGTTGAATATTGCGAAGGCATCAATACCGCTCTCACATTATCTTTTCCCAATGCAGCACAGGCAAGTGCCAATGTAACAGCACTATCAATACCACCACTGCTGCCGAGTATCGCCTTGGTAAATCCCATCTTGGTAAAATAATCTTTTATGCCAAGTACAATGGCATTGTAAACCATTTCAATGTTCAGGCTTTCTTCTAAAGCAGCCGGAGTTAGTTCTTTATCGGGCATACGACTGGCAGGTTCAATTACCGGAGTATCAATAGTTCCGTCGTCATTTAAAATAAAAGATTCAATGGCTTCTTCAAACCTCGGCAACTGTCCACAAAGATTTGCGGCTGCATCAAAAACCAATGAAGCTCCGTCAAAAACAATTTCCGTCTGGCTGCCAATGGCATTGCAATAAAACAATGGCAATTTATACTTTGTAACATTTGCTTTTATGGTTGCCTTCCTGTCTTCATCATGTGTATAATCAAATGGCGATGCCGATAAGTTGATCATCACATCTGGTTCCTGCTTCATCAATTCATCCATGGGGCAATTTCGGTACAAAGGGTTATCACCGAGGTTCCAGATATCTTCGCAAATGGTTACAGCAATCCTCTTTCCTTTAAATTCCATGATGCTCCAGTTGTATGCCGGTTCAAAATACCGGTATTCGTCAAACACATCATAATTAGGCAGGCAGGTTTTATGGGCTACTGCCTTAATTTCTTTTTGGTACAATAAAAATGCAGCGTTAAACAGATCCTTTCCTTCTCTTACAGGGTTGCGATCAGGTGCGCCAACCAATACCCCAATTGTATCGGCATGTTGCTTTATTACATGAATGGCAGCATAGCTTTTATTGATAAAAT
Organism: Chitinophagales bacterium; assembly: GCA_038204855.1. Lineage (GTDB taxonomy): Bacteria > Bacteroidota > Bacteroidia > Chitinophagales > Chitinophagaceae > Ferruginibacter. The sequence continues at coordinate 13,920 of JBBRCM010000083.1, read as the reverse complement.
CTTCAAACTCCAAAAAATCACGGGGAGCATAACCACAAACACTGAGTTCACTAAAAACAATGAGATCTCCGCCTTGCTGCTTTGCGGTTTCAATTGCTTCTATGATCTTTTGCGTATTACTTTCGAAGTTGCCGATGTGATAGTTCTGCTGTGCCAGGAAAATTTTCATACTACAAAAATAAGCCACTGATGGCACGAATTAACACTAATAAATACAAAAAAACAGGGTAAACACTGATATTTGCAAACCATTGCCAAACGGGGCCAAAATAAAATCTATGAAATATATTTTTTCCATCCTTACAATAGTCGTTCTATTCTCCTGCAATAACGCCGATAAAACACCCAACGTTTCGAATATAAAAGTTGAATTGACCAGTATGCGTTTTGAGAGAGACATTTTTACGATAGATTCATCAAATTATACAGCCAATTTAGATAAGACAATATCCAGGTACCCAACTTTTGGTGAAAACTTTCTGGCAACCATTTTAAACACAGACCCCAAATGGAGTGCCGACAGTGCCGCTGATTATGTACACGGCTTTACCACCGCATACCGGCATGTTTACGATACCGCACAAATAGTTTTTAAAGATTTTACGCCTTATGAAAATGAAATTAAGAAAGGCCTGCAGTTTGTGAAATATTATTTTCCTGCTTATAAAGACCGCAAAAGACTTATTACCTACGTAGGCCCGATGGATGGTTACGGCGATATACTGACCGATGATGCGATCCTTGTGGGACTGCAACATCATTTGGGCAAAAAATTCTCTTTGTATCAATCAACATTTGTACAGGAAACCTATCCCGAGTATATCACTAATCGTTTTGAGCCAGCTTATATTGCAGTAAACTGCATGAAGAATATTGTGAATGACCTGTACCCTGAAAAAATGGATGACAAACCGCTGGTGCAGCAAATGGTAGAGAAAGGAAAACGATTGTATATCCTCAGTAAACTATTGCCAAAAACAGAAGAGTATAAATTGATTGGCTATACCAAAGAACAATTGAAAGCAGTGTATGAACATGAACCAGCAGTTTGGGACCTGTTTGTGCAGAATAGTTTTTTACAAACTACCGATAACAATATCATCAAAAACTACATTGGCGAAGGACCCAAAACACAGGAACTGGGAGAAGCATCGCCGGGTAATATTGGCAGCTTTGCCGGCTGGCAGATTGTAAAAAAATTCATGGGTAAAAACTCCAAAATGGGTTTAACTGAATTGATGACTACTGATGCTGAAACAATTTTTCAGCAGGCGAAATACAAACCTTAATTTTTTTGAAATTAAATTTTAAAGACATTATTAATCTTACTGCGTAATATTAGTTAGCAACAACCAAAATGGAAGCCTTGATAATTTCAAAATGCGATAAAGTTTTAAAAGAACTTTACAAGTTTTCAGATAGCATTATTACTTTGGGTAATCCGATATTGGATAACCGACTTGAAGAATTTGAAAAACAAATTGGTTTAACCCTTCCTTTTGATTTCAAATTTATTTTGACAAAGCATAATTACATCGCATTAAATGGTGATGAAGTCTTTGGAATTGGAAAAGAATATGGAAATATGTCTATTGAAAACGTTTATATCTTTGAGCACGAAGAAGTAGGCAATCCAATGTTTAAAGAATTAGTACCATTTTCTTCAGATGGATATGGGAATCATTATTGTTTAGATCTTTCCGAATTAAAAAATAAGGAATGCCCTGTTGTTTTTTGGCAACATGACTGTTCTTATTCTGACAGAAAAGACATTGAAATTTGCAATAAAAATTTTGTTGAATGGATAAAAGAAGTGATGATAGAATGGACATTGGAAGATACAAACTATGATGGTAGTGAAAAATAATAAAAATTTAAAACCTAAGAAGCTATAATGTTATCTCTCCTTCATCGTTAGTGTAGCCATCATTTTTATGCAGCCTGCACCTGCCGCATTACCTGTTCCGGTTTTTTACCCAGTTGTTTCATTACCCGGAAGTGTGAAGCGACTGCTTCTGACATGGTATCGTATTTATTATAAGGCAGGTTAAATTCTTTCGCTTTTTCCATCACAATTTTACTTATTTCAGGATAATGCACATGGCTTATGCGTGGAAAAAGATGATGCTCTATCTGGTAATTCAATCCACCCACAAACCAGGAAATTACTTTGTTACCCATGGCAAAATTTGCTGTAGTACGCATCTGGCACTCGGCCCAGGCACTTTCAACCTGTTTGGTTTCATCTAAACCAACATGTTCAAACTCGGTATTCTCTACCACATGCGCCAGTTGAAAAACGAGTGATAAAATCAATCCCATTACTGCATTAAGTACTAAATAACCCACCAGCCAGGGTAAAAAACCCCAAACCATAATGGGTAACACAATATAAAAAATAAAGTATAAAATTTTTGTTACCCAAAAAATAACATGATTTTTTGTGGTCATCTTCCATGCATCGGTTGTAAATATCTTATGCGAAAAGTATTTTGTAAAATCCATGATATAGATCCAGAAAATAGTTGATAAGGAATAAACAGGCAACAGGTACAGATATTGAACTTTATGAGCAGGTACCCATTTTTGCGATTCGCAATGGCGGATGATGGGACTTTTAGCAATGTCATCATCAATGCCATCTACATTGGTGTATGTGTGGTGTATGATGTTGTGCTTTTGCTTCCACAGGTAAGAGCTTGCCCCAAGCGCATTTAAACTCAATCCCAAAAAGTCGTTTAGTTTTGGTTTGGTAGAATAGCTGCCATGGTTGGCATCGTGCATTACGCTAAACCCAATTGATGCCAGGGAGATACCAAATACAACACAAATCAACAATGCCTGCCAGTTTTGTAAACCGGCAAACATCAATAAACTGTAACAAACTAAAGCTGTGGTAACTAAAGTTATGGTTTTGATATATAACCTCCAGTCGCCCGTTTTTTTAATCTTGTTTTTAGAAAAATATTCTTCCACAGAAGACTTTAAACTTTGATAAAAATCGTTGTTGCTATTTGAAAATGTAATTTTTGCCATACACTGGTATTAACGGTTTTATTATAACATCAGTTCATTAAAAAAAATCTTTTAACGAAAATATCTTGATTTCTATTAAGGCTGAAAATAAAATGAATTTCCTCCTTTAATGGGCATAAAGATAAACAAAAATGCCGTTCAGAAAGGTTAAAATCAGTTCAATTTAAAAGGAGTACACATATCAAAGGAGGGAATGATAACATTGAAGGTTTTTTTATTATTTACGTTTTCCATTTGGTAAGTTCCATGCATCTTGCCAATTTCGGAACGCAGGTTGCAGCCGCTGATGTATTGATAAGATTGGCCGGGATTGATTTGTGGCTGCACACCCACAACGCCTTCACCTTCAACCTCACGCAAACTGCCATTGCTGTCGTAAATATACCAATGCCGGCTCAGGAGTTTGACCGGAAATACATTGTTGTTTTCGATGGTAATTTTATAAGCAAACATAAACTCACTGTTTACAGGATTACTGTATTCAGGCTGATAGTATGTTTCCACACTAATGGTAATACCTTCCGATATTTTTGAGATCATGCCTCGATTTTGATGTAAAAGTATGCATAAAAAATACTTTTTTTGTAAATTACAGAACGCTTTATACCGATTATGCCAGTATTTAGTCAACCGGTTCTACACAATCGGTATAATCCCATCTAATATTTATGCGTAGGCCGTAGGGCTACTTTATAAATAAAGATGGTATTACTGTTAAATTATACAATATGCCAATAACAACACATCACTACCAGGAAATAGCCGTTGCGTGGAAACCTGAACTATGCATTCACTCCGGAATATGTGCCAATGGCCTTACAGATGTATTTAACCCACGCCGCAAACCCTGGATTGATTTAAGCCAGGCAGAAACACAACAGGTTATTGAGCAGGTTAAAAAATGCCCGAGTGGGGCATTGAGTATTGAGGATAACGGTGGTAAATAAAACTCATATTCTTTTTGAAAGTTTATATCCATTCTTCAGCAGCCATTGCAAAACCTTATCCCGGTTATCGCCCTGCACAATTATTTCGCCATCCTTAACCGAGCCACCGGTACCGCAAAAAGATTTTAGCTTTTTGCCCAACTCTTCTATATCGGTTGTGGTACCAATAAACCCTTGAACCAGCGTAACAGCTTTGCCAGCCCGGTGTTTGGTATCTAATCTTATTTTTAATTTTTGTTGAGATGGATCAATGGTTTCCTGCGCTGTGTTGTTTTCACCGGGCAGTTTAAAATCAGGATCGGTTGAATAAACCAGCCCGCCCAATGAACTTATTTTTTTCTTCGCCATACTTTCATTTTTCAGATGATAACCGCTTTTAAACTCAAGTCCAGGCTTCGGGCCTGGTGAATAACTGCACCGCTGCTGATATAATCAACACCGGTTGCTGCATAGGCTTCAATATTGGTTAAGTTAATGCCGCCACTGGCTTCAGTTTCGTATTTACCATCAATAAGTTTTAATGCTTCTGTAATTTGTTGGGGTGTAAAATTATCCAGCATAATTCTGTTTACTTTTCCCGTTGCCATTACTTTTATTACATCATCAATATTCCTGGTTTCTACCTCTATTTTTAAACCAGGCTTTTTTGTCTGTACATACTCATAGGCTTTTACAATCGCTTTTTCTATGCCGCCGCAATAATCAATATGGTTGTCTTTCAGCATAATCATATCGTACAAACCAAAACGGTGATTAACGCCACCGCCAATCTTCACCGCTTCTTTTTCAAGCAGGCGAAAGTTAGGTGTAGTCTTTCTGGTATCCAGCAATTTTGTTTTATAAGGTAACAATCTTTCGGTGTATTGCCTGGTTAATGTGGCTATGCCGCTCATGCGTTGCATACAATTTAAAACCAGTCTTTCGCATTGGAGTATAGTATGCACAAGTGCTTTAACTTCAAACGCAGTTTCGCCATATTTCATAGCATCACCATCTTTTTTAAAAGCGGTAAAAACAATATCAGCCTGCATATGGCGGAAAATTTTTTCAGCTACTTCCATACCTGCCAGCACACCATCTTCCTTTATTTTTAAAATTGCCTTCCCTTGTGCGCCTGCATCAATAGATGAAATGGTTGAATGATCTCCGTCGCCAATATCCTCGGCCAGTGCGTTTTTGATCAGCAGTTCTAATTGTTCGTTATACTCCATGGCAACAAAGCTAAGGAAGAACTTATACCAAAATGAATTTCATTTTAGGCCATTGTAGCCAAGCTGAAATTCAAGCCAGGCCTTTGTGCAGCTGCTATTTGGTAAATACCGATTGGCTGATTACAAAGTCACATCGGTATTAAAAACAGAACCCCGGAAAATCCGGAGTTTACAAATTTTATTTTTCGGGGATGCTGTTTATTCAAAGGTGATTCCCTGCAACAACTGCTTATCGCCTTTTTGCTTCATGAAGATGGTTGTTCTGTAAGTTCCGCCTTTTGTAATTAAGGTTCCAATGCAAAATTGCGATCCTGCATTTTCGCCCTTATGAAGTACTTCAAAACTTTTTACCGGGTTTGAATTAAAAAAATCTTTTAACACCAATTGAGCCTGACTTTTGCTGTAACTGCTTGATTTATCCGGCGTGTTAATCTCAACGGTATTGTCAAAAAAACGGGCAATTTCCGTTGCATTTCCGGCTTTCATGGCTGTAATAACTTCGTCAATGCTCGAAAAAAAGCTGAAAGAACTTCCAATTATTCCTATGGTTAATAAAGTAAAAAAAAATTTCATGGTATGCGATATTTAAACAACTGTAAAATCACTAAAAGCGTGCCAAGACGCCATAAAATTAGCAGAATTTAGCTGTATTTCTACCTAAATGACAATAATCAGCTACTATTAGCTGCAAATATTTTAGTTTTATAAGATGGAAAATAAAAAAGTTATACTAATCATCATGGATGGCTGGGGTTTGGGGAAGGTTGAAAAAAGCGACGCAATTCAACACGCCAAAACGCCATTTGTAAGTTCCTTATACTCAAAATACCCAAATACAACCCTTGTTACCTGCGGCGAAGATGTAGGTTTACCGGAAGGGCAAATGGGAAACAGCGAAGTGGGGCATTTGAACCTGGGCGCCGGCCGCATTGTTTACCAGGAATTGCAACGCATAAATGTTGCCATCAAAAGCGGCGAATTTGCAAAAAATGAAGTGTTGCTTAATTCGATAAGGTACGCACGGGATAATAACAAACCGCTGCACCTGGTTGGTTTGGTTAGCGATGGTGGTGTGCATTCGCATGTAAATCATGTTAAAGCGATAACCAGTCTTTGCAAGGCTGAAGGATTAACCAATGTATTTGTACATGCTTTTACCGATGGCAGGGATACCGATCCTAAAAGTGGACTGGGATTTTTAACGGATCTGCAAAATCATCTTGATGCGACAGTTGGCAAAATTGCCGGTATTACTGGCCGCTATTATGCCATGGATCGTGATAAACGCTGGGAAAGGGTAAAACTGGCTTATGATGCGTTGGTTAATGGTACCGGCAGCAAAGCTGATGATATGCTGGCAGCCGTAAAAAAATCTTACGATGAGGGAGTTACTGATGAATTCATTAAACCGATCATCAACCAAAACTTATCAAGCCCAAACATACAAAACGGCGATGCGGTAATTTGTTTTAATTTTAGAACAGACCGCTGCAGGGAAATAACAGAAGTGCTTACGCAGACTGATATGCCTGAGTTTGGTATGCAAAAACTGGACCTGCATTATACCACCATGACCCAGTACGATCATAAATTTAAAAACGTGCAGGTTGTTTTTGAAAATGATGATTTGAAAAATACACTGGGCGAAATTCTGCAGCAAAATAATAAAACACAGATACGCATTGCCGAAACAGAAAAATACCCGCATGTAAGTTTCTTTTTCAGTGGCGGTAGAGAAGTACCTTTTGAAGGAGAAAAAAGGATCATGGTACCATCGCCAAAAGTTGCCACCTACGATTTGCAACCGGAGATGAGTGCCGCAGAAGTAACAGATAAAATAGTGCATGAGATAAATAATAAATCGGCTGATTTTATTTGCCTGAATTTTGCAAATGCAGATATGGTGGGCCATACAGGCGTATGGGAAGCAATCATTAAAGCCGTTGAAACCGTTGACCAGTGTGTTGAGAAAGTGGTTACTGCTGCGTTGCAAAATAATTATGCCGTGTTTTTAACTGCCGATCATGGCAATGCAGATTATGCAATTAATGCAGATGGTACACCCAACACTGCACATACTTTAAACCTGGTTCCGCTTTTTTTAATTGATAGTGAAAGTAAAGGAAACATTAAGTCAGGAAAATTGGGTGATATTGCACCCACAATTTTAACGTTGATGAATTTGCCGATACCAAAAGAAATGACCGGTAATGTCTTAATTAATTAAACTAAAAAAATGCTGAAGAAAATTTTTAAAAGAACCTTCCAGATTTTATTGCTGGTTTTTATTGTTATTCAGTTCATACGCCCCGCAAAAAACAAATCTGAAGGAATCAGCAGCAACGATATAAGTAAAATTTATCCTATGCCCGAAAATGTGCAGGCAATACTTAAAACCAGTTGCTACGATTGCCACAGCAATAACACGGTTTACCCCTGGTATGCCAATATTCAACCGGTAGCCTGGTGGTTGAATGACCATATTCAGGAAGGAAAAAAAGAATTAAATTTTTCAGAATTTGCATCATACCGCATTGGAAGGCAATATAGAAAACTGGATGACGTAAACAAGCAGGTTAAAGAGGGTGAGATGCCGTTTGAATCTTACCTATGGATACATAAATATGCCAAACTGGACGACCAGCAAAAGTTAACCCTTGCAAATTGGGTTGTATCTGTAAGAGACAGCATCAAGGCAAATTATCCGGCAGATAGTTTAGTTAGAAAAAAATAATTAGTTAAATTCGCATTCTCTTATTAAATATGCTAACTGTAAAAAAACAACTCACTGCTTTTGCATTGCTGCTTTTAGTGGCATTGCCGGTGTTTTTATCGGTTAGCTTTTACATAAAACAACAATTGGTTCAGCATCAAAGAGAGCAAAGGCTTACAACAGAATTGTTGGAAACTGTTATTGTTAAAGCAGAAAAAATAGACTGGGTTGAAGTTGGTAAAGAAATACGGGTTGACGGTAAACTTTTTGATGTTAAGTCTTTTAAAATAAGCGGTAACCGTATCATTCTTACAGGTTTTTTTGATTCTAAAGAAGAAAAACTGGTAAAGCATATCGGTGATATTGAGCAGCAAAAAAACAAGTCTGGCAGCCCGCTAAACCAGTTGGCTGTTAAATTTTTATTTCTTCCTAATTACAAAGAATCGTCTCCATTTTCAATACAAAATAACTGGCAGATAATTGTCAGCCAGTTTCCGGTATATACCGAAAGCATATCCACCATGTCTTATCCGACTGTTGCCCCTCCTCCAAAATATTGCTAGTATTTATTAAACTCTATTAAAAACAGAACAATGTTTTAACCACCTGGCTTGCCTGCGGGTTAATCATTCTATTTATTCTTTACTATCAATAAACTTAAAATGAAACATATAATTCTATTTATACTAACACTATTATCAATTACATCATTTGCTCAAAAAACAGTTAAAGGAAAAGTAATTGATGCCGCTAACAATACCCCGCTTTTGAGGGCAACCATTTCACTAAATGGTGGCGCAACCACATCAACCGATCAAGACGGTTCTTTTTCTTTTGATTGCACCAAATCCTCATCAGTTACCGCTTCTTTTGTTGGATATAAAACTGTTAAGTACAGCGTTAAAAACTGTAACGAAGATATTACCATAGCACTTGCTGCAACAGCCTCAAATCTGGATGAGGTGGAAATTACGGCTACATCAAACCAAAATAAAAATCTTTTATATCAGCCATCCTCAATAACCAAACTGTCTGTTACGGAATTAAAAAGAAGTACAGGTTTATTTTTAGATGATGCAATCAATATCAATATTCCTGGTGTTAGCATGAACAGAAGGGCCGTATCATCTGGCCAGCAAATAAACATTCGTGGCTATGGAAATGGTGCAAGAGGCACAAGAGGCGTAAGTAGCAATTTTGACGGACAAGGCTATAAAGTTTATTTAAACGGCATACCTGTTACCGATGCCGAAGGCATTACAACATTGGATGACATTGATTATGGAAGCATTGGCAATATAGAAATAGTTAAAGGCCCTGCTGGTTCTTTGTATGGTTTGGCTATTGCAGGAGTTGTAAATTTAAATACCATTAAACCCGAAGCTGGCAAAACTTCCATCGGCCAGGATGTGCTGATTGGTAATTATGGTTTGCAACGTTATACCACGCAGTTTCAAATGGCCAAAGAGCATTCTTCATTGTTATTAAACTACGGTCATCAAAAATCAGATGGTTTTACAGTTCACAACAAATCGCACAAAGATTTTGTAAACATTGCAGGCAGTTTTCAACCCAATGCAAAACAAAGTGTAAATGTGTACGGCGGTTACAGCAACAGTTACGATGAAAGAAGTGGCGAGCTTATTATAAGCCAATATGAAAGCGGCGATTTTTCAGGAAACCTGGATTACATAAAAAGAAATGGACATAGCCAGGTATACACAGCAAGACTTGGCGTTGGCCATAATTATATTTTCAACAACTGGCTTTCAAATAACACCTCGGTATATGCTGCAGCCTTTAACAGCAACGTAAGTTCTGCCGGCGGATGGACCGATAAGGCATCTACTAATCTTGGCCTGCGTTCAACATTTAACACAAAATTTAATTTGCAAAACAACATCAGTTTAAGTGGCCTTACCGGTATAGAAACACAGCGCCAGAATGCAACCACCATTGGTTATGGAATGGGCAAAGACCCACGTGATACAGCTACCAACTGGTATTTGGATAATCCTTATTACTGGATAATAAATGCATCAACTTCAAATGTTTATACCACAACAGCCACCACATCCCTCTTTACCGAATGGACATTATCACTACCAAAAGATCTTTCCATTACTGCAGGAGTTGGTTTAAGCAATATGAAAATTGCACTTGATGACAGGTTTTATGTAGCGAACAAACCAACACATTTTGATACTTCGTATAAAGGAATGGTATCGCCGCATGTAGCAATAAACAAAGTTTTCAGCAAGCAGTTTTCAGTTTTTGCATCTTACAGCAAAAGCTATAAGGCGCCCGTTACTTCTTATTTTTACATACCATTTTCAGCAACTAATTCTGCAACCGGTGTTGTTAACAGAAGTTTGAAACCGGAGATTGGCAACCAGTTTGAAATTGGCACGAAAGGCTCGTTACTTAAAAACAAGCTGGTTTATCAACTTACATTCTTTGATGCCGTTTTCTCCAATAAAATGACAGCAATAGCAGTTCCCAATCCAAGCAACAGTGCTACCTTATATACATATGTGGTAAACGGCGGAAAGCAGGATCACAAAGGGATTGAAGCGGCAGTGAAATATACGGTGATTGAATCTGACAAAGGATTTTTCAGCAATGTTTCGCCATTTGTAAATTTTACCTATGCTGATTATAAATATAAAAACTTTGCTTTTCAATCATCGGTTAAAAGTACAATTCCGCCAATTAAAGATTCAGTGGTTAATAAAGATTATACCGGGCATGATGTGCCGGGCGTGCCTAAATATGTATTTAACCTGGGCGTTGATATTGCTACAAACCCGGGCTTGTATGCAAATGCTACATTCAGTTATAGGCACAAGCAGGAAATTACTTCTTTAGGAACCAATACCGGTGAAACAATAGGAACCAAATCAACATACACTTTTAACTATGTTAATTACACAACTATAGCGGCACCTTATTATGTGGGCAGCTACAGCCTGCTTAATGCAAAGCTGGGTTACAGGCATGGCTTTGGTAAGTTTTATGTAGATGCATATTTAGCATTGAATAATATTACCAATACCAAATATCCAATAATGATATTTGTAAACCAATTCCCTGACAGTTATATAGCAGGGCCAAAAAATGCCAATGTTTTTGGAGGCTTAAATCTCAAATACAATTTTTAAAATAATTCAAAGAGGCAGTTTTAAAAAACTGCCTCTTTATTTTTAAAGACAAGCAACATGAAAAAAATTGCAATAGCCGCCGTGGCATTATCCGTATCTGTCATCTCCTGCGGCCGCTTTGGCAATAAAGAAGTTGATGGCACAAAAGATATGCGTATTGTTTGCCTATCAAAACAATTAACCGAGTATGTTTTTGCTTTGGGCAAGGGGCACAATATTGTTGCGGTTGATTTAAGCAGCACTTATCCCGACAGTGCAAAATTGTTAAAGACCGTTGGTTACCACCGTGCCTTAAGTCCTGAAAGTATTATTGCCATGACACCCGACCTGGTGATACACAGTAACGACATTGGACCCGAGACAGTGTTATTACAAATAACCAAAGCCGGTTTAAACATTAAAGCCTTCGACGGTGCCAATACCATCGACAGTGCCAGGTTATTATTAAAAGAACTGGGCAAATTTTTTGGAGTAGAAAAAACAGCCGATTCAATTATTACAAAGATGAATAACGGTATTGCAAATGCTTCCAATACTTTAAAAGCCTTGAACATAAAAGATTCGCTTCGTATCATGATTATTCATTTTGGCTTACGCAACAATAATTATTTTGTAATGAGCGGCCGCAACGGCGTTGGCGATAAAATGATTCGTTTGGCAGGATGCACACCGGCTTTTTACAATGGAAAAGGTACCCGGGAAATGAGCGCAGAAGCAGTAGCATTGGCAAATCCGGATATTATTATTGCCACCGATTTTGGTTACGACCGGATGGGCAGTATGGATAAATTCATCAGCAGCGTGTCCGGCGTTTCATTAACCAATGCCGGCAAAAACAAACTCATTGTTCGTTATGAAGAACATGACCTTATCTATTTTGGCCCCCGTACCGGAGATAATATCATCAAATTAATTAACCTGCTACACCCTATTGCAAGTGCTGAGAAAAAATAAATACTTCTTTCCAGTTTTGGTCTTATTGCTGATAGCAGTATTGCTTTTTGCTATTGCATTTGGTGCTGTGTCTATATTACCTTCAGAAATGTTTTCTTCCTTAAAACATTTTTTTCAGGGAAAAGATCCAGCTAATATTTACGAAGGGGTTTTTATTCAGTTGAGATTACCAAGAGTTTTACTATGCGCTATCACTGGTGCTATATTAGCTTTGAGTGGAGTATTAATGCAAGGTTTATTCCGCAACCCAATTGTTGAGCCGGGACTAACAGGAACAAGCGCCGGCGCTGCATTAGGGGCTTCTATTGTTTTTGTGATGGCACCAAATTTCAGCCCTGCTTTTAAAAGCTTTACCGGCCCATTGCTGGTACCGATGGTTGCATTTACTTGTTCACTGCTTGCAACTTATATTGTTTATGCGCTGGCAAAAAATGCAAAACGGGTTTCCATCATGTCCTTATTGTTAATTGGCATTGCTGTAAATGCTGTTTGTTTAAGCGGTACCGGTTTTATGAGTTATATAGCACGTGACCCGCAGGCAAGAAGTATTACCTTTTGGAACCTGGGAACTTTTTCCGGAGCTTCCTGGCAGCAGGTTTTTATTGTAGGCACCGTTGCAACCATCATTTTTATTTTTGCGCTGCGTTATTCAAAACAACTAAACACATTATTACTAGGCGAAGAAGAAGCTGGTTATTTAGGAGTAGATTCAGATAAACTAAAAGTGAGGATCATGATCTTGAATACAGCCATGGTGTCTGTAGCTACAGCATTTGTGGGTGTTATAAGTTTTATGGGTCTAATTGTTCCGCATGTGTTGCGTTTATTGATAGGCAGCGATAATAAAAAACTCTTACCCGCTTCAATGATCCTGGGTGCCTTATTACTTGTGCTTGCAGATATGTGCGCAAGATTGATATTAGCACCTGCCGAAGTTCCTATCGGTATCATCACGTCGTTGGTTGGCGCTCCCATTTTTATTTTACTGCTCAAACGTTTTAACGTGGTAAATGAAAAAGGAGGTTACAATGCTTAAAACAGAAAACATACATTACAGCATTGGAAAAAAAATGATAATCAATGGAATCAGTGCTGAATTTCATACAGGCGAATTTAATATGATACTGGGGCCAAACGGTTCAGGCAAATCTACCTTTCTTAAAATTTTCAGTGGCGAAATAAACAAATACGATGGCTCGGTTTTTTATGGCAATCATAAGATCGCACATTTAAAAAAAGACGAGCTGGCAAAGCGCAGGGCAGTCATGAGCCAGCAACCGGAATTAAGTTTTCCTTTGATGGTTGAGGAAGTGGTAATGATGGGCCGTTATCCGCATTTTACGTTTAATCCCAATAAAAAAGATGAACTCATTTGTAACGAGGTAATGGAGCGGATGAATTTAATTTCCTTTAAAGAAAGAAATTATTTAACACTGAGTGGTGGTGAAAAGCAACGGGTGCAATACGCAAGGGTATTGGCCCAGGTTTGGGAAAAGCCAACCGAAGGTTATCGTTACTTGTTTTTAGATGAGCCACTCACCAGCCTGGATATTAATTACCAGCAGGAATTTTTGCAGATTGCCCGTGAATTTGCAGATGCAGGCACTGTTCTGGTAGCAGTAATGCACGATATCAATCTTGCCATACAATATGCCGACAAATTATTTTTTTTAAAGGAAGGCGAATTGATTTCGCATGGCAGCCCAAAAGATATACTGAATGAAGTATTGATAAAGCAGGTATTTAATGTCAAAGCTTCTATCATTAACAACCCTGTTACCAATAATCCGTTAGTGATTTACAATAACAACTGATACTAGATCAGCATTTGTTAGATGTTATTTGATAATCACCCATTTACATCCAAACTATTTTAAAAAACATCCTTGCAATTGCCG
>JBBRCM010000082.1:0-16307 GCA_038204855.1 Chitinophagales bacterium | reverse complement strand
CCGGAAAATAATGGCCGATATGCCCATAGCGAATATAGTTTATAAAATTTTATGGGAGAATTTGCCGGCTTCTGAAGGATTTAACGAAATAGAAAAAACATTGGTATAGTGCAATAGCTAATAATGATGTAAGAGCGAAATGATAATTATTCTTTGTTGATCAACCTCGTAAACCAATCTGTGTTCTTTGTTAATTCTTCTCGACCATTTACCGGACAAATTATGCCTGAGAGATTCCGGTTTTCCTATACCTTCAAAAGGAGTTTGCTGAATGGAAAATATCAGCAAAGAAATACGCAATTGTATTTGTATGTTTCCCGATTTTTTCCAAAAGGCTAAATCTTTTTTTGCTTTTTGGGTATATACTACTTCCATAAGTCTTCGGTAGCAATTTTGGTCACTTTACCATCTTTTGCTTCCTGCATACTTTCTTCTAAATGTTGCTTCATTGCAGCATTAGAAAGCAAATATTCGGTAGTGTCTAATTCTTCTTCATATTTTATTTCTAAAGCTTCAAAAACAGCTTTTAAAGCTTTTTCCTGTTTTTCATCAACCGGATGTACTGTAAGCGTATTCATGATTTTTAAATTTTATTTATGACATACAAATATACTCAATTAGTTTTGTTAACTTTATATTACAAAGTACAAAATGCCTTTTTCATTTTCAAATATCGGTACTACAGTCATTCTCATTATGGTGCTTTGCTTAACAGTTGCAGAGGTTGTAAAGTATTTTAGAAAAAAGTTTCAGCATTAAGTATGAAACTTTTTATCTCCTCTTTTTTAATATTTATCTTCAATTCTTGTTTTGCCCAGAACAAACAGGTTTTAGATACTGTAGAAGAAACATTTAAAGTTCAACTAATTGAAAGCCCTTTACATATACCTGATTGTGGATATGCTATTACAAAAATTTATCTGAAGTTTAAAGTAGTTGAGTCAAAGGAATCTGGGAATATCCGGCAAATATATTTTGAATGTCCTAATGAAACTTTTGGAAAAGATTTTTTTAAAAAAGGCAATATATATAGTGTAACAGCTAAACAGATAAATATTGTTGATATCGAAAATCTATTTAATAAAAACAAGTCCAACAAAGAAATAAGGAATAAAAAAGGATGGCTGTGCCAAAGGATAAATAGAGCATTATGAAAATAAATCGGCGGCAATTCCATCAGCAAATAATTTCCCTTTTTTTGTTAAAACAATAAATTGGTTGGCAAATTTCATTTTGCCTGAAATTTTATATTTACTAGCTGATTTTAAAATTTCAATTCGTTTATCTTCTCCAAAAATTTTACTTACATAATCAAGGTCAAGTCCTTCCATAGTTCTTAGCGAAGTCATTATATATTCATTAAGATGCTCTATTGCGGTGAGTATTTCTTCTTCAAAAGGAATGATATTTTGCTCTAATGATTGAATATATAAACTGTTGTTGGCAACATTCCATCTGCGGCTTTTACCATCAAAGGCATGTGCGGCTGGGCCAAAGGCATAATATTTTTCTCCACTCCAATAACTGCTGTTGTGCCTGCTTCTTAAACCTGGTTTTGCAAAATTGCTTATTTCGTAATGCTCGTATCCGCCCTGTTCCATCCAATCCATCAACAATAAAAACTGGCGGGCTTGCTTCTCTGCATCAACAGGTTCTTTTTTATGCTGTGCAATCATTTTATCCAAAGCTGTTTTGGGTTCAACAGTTAAAGCATAGCAGGAAATGTGCGGAATATTTTTTTCAATAACAATATCTACATTCCTTTTCCAGTTCTCATCACTTAAAAGGGGAGAGCCGTAGATAAGATCAACAGAGTAATTTGTAAAGTCAGCCTCTTTAATTTTGTCAATGCACAATAAGGATTCTGCAGCATTGTGTGCTCTGTTCATCCAAACCAATTCTTCTTCCACAAAACTTTGTATGCCCACACTAAGACGGTTAATGCCGAGTGATTTCCATTCCTGTAATTTGAGATCTGTGATATCATCGGGATTTGCTTCCAATGTTATTTCAGCATCATCAGCAAAAACAAAACGGTTATGCAGTGCTTCAAAAATTATTTTTAATTCATCAATGCTTAAAATACTGGGCGTGCCGCCACCAAAATAAAGCGTTGAAACAATTTCTTTTTCAACATTTTCGTTTTGGAAAACAGGGGTCGCTTTTATTTCTGTAACAATAGCTTCCACCATTTTTTCTTTTTGCCCCAACCATGTAGAAAAATGAAAGTTGCAATAGTGGCATGCCTGTTTGCAAAAAGGAATATGAATATAAATGCCCGGCAAAGATTTTGGTTTTAGTCCCGGTAAGTATCGGGATATTATTTTAGATTTGATTATTAATGACCCCAACTAAATTAATATGCTGTAAAATTCTGTTTCCTGCGCTTTTGTGCATGGTATTCTTAATTGCTTCAACAAGCAGCCACGCTCAAAAAAATCAGCCTTACCAATTAAATATACAGTTTGTTGACAAAGATAACTCCTTTAAAGTCGGCCAGTTAAAATTGCAGACAAGTTTTGCTACAAAGCTTTCGTGCAGTAATTATATACAGGGGTTGGTTGTGTTATTAAGTTCAAAGGGTTATCCAACCGCTTCGGTAGATAGTGTTTTTGAAAAAGATAATGCTACGCTTATTCATTTATTTTTAGGAAAGCAATACCAATGGATAAAACTGATACCCGATGGTATTGAAAAAGCTGCGATGGATGAAAGCGGCTTCCGTGAAAAAGATTTTAAAGGCAAACTGCTTAATATTCAGCAGTTGCTTGGTTTGCAACAAAAGATATTAGATTATTATGAAAAAGCCGGCTATCCGTTTGCTGAAATATACTTGGACAGCATACGACTTGATGAGGAAAAAATGGAAGCACTCCTCAGGGCAAGGAAAGGCCCATTGTATCATATCGACAGCATCAGGGTTTTAGGAAAAGTAAATATCTCAAAGCAATTCCTGCGGCATTATCTTTCGATACCCAATGGAAGTTTGTATAATAAAGAAAAGCTTGAGCAAGTAGATAAACGCATGCTTGAGCTTCCCTATCTGCAAACAATACAGCCAAGCGACATAACCATGCTGGGCACCGGATCTATCCTTAATTTGTACCTGGCGTCTAAAAGAAGCAGCCAGGCAAATTTTTTAATTGGCTTTTTACCTAGTGCTAATCAGTCGGGTAAACTCCAATTGACTGCCGATGTAAATCTCGATCTTAAAAATGCTTTAAGCAACGGCGAAACTATCTTATTAAAATGGCAGCAATTGCAGCCTAAATCTCCCCGGTTAAACCTGGGTTTTCAACAACCATATATTTTTAATTCCGGCTTCGGTGTCGACTTTGCATTTGATCTGTTTAAAAAAGACTCAACCTTTTTACAGATAAATGCATTGCTGGGGCTTCAATACCTTTTATCGGTAAATAAGTCGGGTAAGGTATTTGTGCAATGGCAAAACAGTTTTTTACTGGGTACCGGTGTAGATACCAACCTGGTAAAAGCCACAAAAAAACTGCCACCCAATATTGATGTTAAAGCGGTAAATGTGGGTTTGGAGTATGAATGGAATAAAACAGACTACAAACTTAATCCACGCAGCGGAAACGAAATAAAACTTACGGGAGCTGTGGGTATTAAAAACATAAAAAAGAATAACGAAATTCTGAACTTGCAAGATCCGGCATTTAATTATGCCAGTTTATACGATTCGGTAAAAGCCCGGTCGTACCAGTTCAGAATTAAACTTGCTGCTGCTCATTTTTTTCCGGTGGGCAAGCAGGCAACTGTTAAAACCGCTATCAATGGCGGGCTTTTTATCAGTCCAAGCACTTTTCGGAACGAGCTGTTTCAGATTGGTGGCTATAAACTTTTAAGAGGGTTTAATGAGGAAAGTATTTATGCAACGCAGTATGCAGTGCTTACGGCAGAATACCGGTACCGGTTAAAGCTGAACTCCTACATGTTTGGATTTGTTGATGGCGGCTGGGTTAAAAACAAGTATCAAGCTGTTGACCTGAACAATAATTTTATCAGTGCCGGGCTTGGCCTTGCTTTTGAAACACGGTTTGGGTTATTGAATATCAGTTACGCTGCCGGTAAGCGTAATGACGTAAAGTTAAACCTGCGTGAAGCTTCAAAAATACATTTTGGCTACGTGAATTACTTTTAAAAGTGTCGCACACAGCATCTACTTTTGTAACAAAATTATTTACCTGGTGAAGCCGATTTCTTTCCTGCTTTTTTTGCTCTTCATGCTTTCCGCCTCACTACGTGCCCAAACTGCTGATACTATCATTGGCAGAAAAGACTCGTTAACCAGCCTCAATATTAAAGATTCTGCCGACCTGGCTAAGTCTGTAGATACAGTTAAAGTGGCTATGGTAGCCACAGTTCCCTTTAAATTTAAAAACAAACTGCTGAATATTGAGGGAGAGTCGGTTTCATTAGCTGTAACCCAGAAAAAAGACAGATCGAACGACGCATTTTTTTACCTGTTATCCATAATGGTAATGCTGCTGGCTTTTTTAAAATATTTCTATAGCCGTTATTTTACAAACCTTTTCAGGATATTTTTTAATACATCGCTCAGGCAAAACCAGATAACCGACCAGCTTTTGCAGGCAAAATTACCATCCTTTCTTTTCAATATTTTTTTTGTGATCAGCGGTGGTATTTATGCATATCTACTCTTAGCGCATTACCGGTTATTGAATACCGATAACAGCTGGGTAGTAATTTTTGCCTCGATAGCGTTGATGGGGGTTCTTTATTTTATAAAGTATTGTACATTAAAGTTCACGGGCTGGCTAACCGGGTTGAAAGAAGCAGTTGATACTTATATTTTTGTGATTTTTCTTATTAACAAGATAATGGGCATTTTTTTGGTACCGTTTATAGTTATAGTCGCTTTTTCCGATAGGCAGATTGTAGATACAGCCACCCTTACTTCTTTAATATGCATTGGTATTTTTTTGTTACTGCGCTTTTTAAGGTCTTATGGATTAATTCAAAATCAATTAAAAATTAGCAAATTCCACTTTCTTTTGTATGTAGTAAGCCTGGAAATATTGCCCCTAATGCTGATTTACAAGGGTTTAATGATTTATTTAACGAAAAACCTGTAGTTTTGCATACCACTCAGTAACGATTATGGTTAAAAATGGTTCATCTCACGCTGTTACCTCTGGGAAAACAGTAAAAAAAGTACTCATTACCCAACCTAAGCCTGATGGCGATAAGTCTCCGTACTTCGATTTGGCCAAAAAACACAATCTTAACCTCGATTTTCACCCTTTTATAGTCGTAGATGGCATGCAGGCCAAGGAATTCCGCAGGCAAAAGATTGATATTACCAGTTATTCGGCAGTAATTTTCACGAGTCGCAATGCCATTGATCATTTTTTTCGCATTTGCGATGAGATGAAGATCAGCGTGTCGCAGGAAACTAAGTATTTCTGTATCACCGAAGCGGTTGCCCTTTATCTTCAAAAATTTATCCTGTACCGCAAGCGCAAAGTGTTTTATAGTGCCGATGGTACCAATAAGTGTCTGTTTGATGTTATCAACAAACATAAGGATAACGAGAAATTCCTTTATCCCTGTTCTGAGTCATTTGACAGCGAAATAACCAATTGGCTTAAAATGCACAATTGTGAGTACGCAACTCCCGTGTTATACAAAATTATCAGCAACGATATTACAGATGTAATAGCCAGAAATTACGATCTTATATGCTTTTTTACGCCCGGAGGTGTTAAAAGCCTTATGGAGAATTTCCCTAAATTTAAGCAGAATGGCACAACCATTGGCGCATTTGGGCTTAATACCTTTAAAGCTGCTGAAGAAGCAGGACTGGTATTGGAAATAAAAGCGCCGCAACCGCAGGCTCCGAGTATGGTAAGTGCGCTGGAAATTTATCTTTCTTCCCTTAAAAAGAAATAGCTGTATTTGTTTAACTCGACTGTATTACTATTGATTGCGGCATTGAGGCCTTCGTCATAATAAAACTACCCCTACTACTACCGCATGAATCTGTTTTAAGAATTATTTAACAATTATTAAAAAGGAAAACACCGACATGCTTACAACTGACAGATCAGCTATGAGTTTAACGGTTTTTTTGCACCAGTTTAGGCAGGTAACAACTAAGTGGCTGGTGAAAATTACTGTTATATTTTCCAAACAGAGCACCTCAATATAAAATAAAAATATTCCGATAGATAGTGCCAGAAAAAATAAATGCAGGTTAATAATATTCCGGATTTTCACCTAACACTACTATCTCACCAATGCTTTTCCTCCTTCGTAAAATTGCAGAACAGCCTGTAATCCATTATCAGTAAGCATTTGAGTCGTAAAAATTCATTGCCTGTTAGTCACCCTTCCTTTTATATTCCCATATCAGGGACAAATGTATTACCCCGACCATTAACAAAATTCTGTAAAGAAAAGACTCTATTTTTTTTGCAGTTCCATAAAAACTCTCGAAATTACAGGTCCAATTATCCCATTAGTAAAAATCGTCTTTAGCCTGCTCTTAAATACCCGAAATTCCATGAATTTATCAGTGGTTTTTAATATCACCCTTTAAAGTTGTAAACACAATATTTGCGTTTTTCTTTCGTTTACAAATTTCAGGGTCGATTTTTGCTTAAAATTAAATCTGATCAATCATAAAAATGATGATAAACAAAAATAATCATTACATTTGCCCCATACCCTCAAAGTTAAAAACAATGAAGTACAGGCTGTTTAAATTAGTAGCTTTCATAGCTATCACATCTTTAACCACCAGTTGTAAGAAATCAGGTGGTAAGTCCAGCGGCACGGGTTATGCTGTTGATAAGGGCCAACTCATTGGGGTTGCACCGGGTTCAAAATGGAGTTTGCCAAAGCCTCCGGGCATGGTATACATTCCGCCAGGAACTTTTCACATGGGCAACAGTGATGAGGACCTGAGTTATGCCCTCACCGCCAGGAATAAATCCGTTTCTATTAACGGATTTTGGATGGACGCGACGGAAATTACCAATAACGAGTATCGTCAGTTTACCAACTGGGTTAGAGATTCGATTGCTGCAAAGCTGATGGGATATGTAAAACAGGGAAGTGATGGCAATGAATACATTGATTGGAAGAAAGCCGGCGCAATAAAATGGGGCGATAAGGCAACTATGGAAAAAGTGGATGCAATTATCGTTACTCCAGATAACCGGATTTTTGGAAAAAAAGA
Source organism: Chitinophagales bacterium (assembly GCA_038204855.1). Lineage (GTDB taxonomy): Bacteria > Bacteroidota > Bacteroidia > Chitinophagales > Chitinophagaceae > Ferruginibacter. Next base: position 9,082 of record JBBRCM010000082.1, on the reverse strand, counting down.
GCTGGATGCCACAAAAATCGTATACCAGTCAGAAATTTTTGATTATAAAGCTGCTGCTCAAAACAGAGATGCTACAGTTCCCCGCTCTAAATTTATCATTAAAAAAGCCATACCGGTTTATCCGGATTCATTATGTTGGGTAAGGGATTTTGCTTATTCTTATAATGAGCCAATGGCTAAAAAATACTTCAGCCATCCTGCGTTTGGAAACTACCCGGTAGTAGGGGTAAGCTGGAAACAGGCAACGGCGTTCTGCGAATGGAGAACCCATTATTTGAATGCATATCTGGAATCTAAAAAGAAAACAGCCGAATCTGACTTTAGGTTACCAACAGAAGCAGAATGGGAATACGCTGCAAGAGGCGGCCGCTCACAGGCTGATTACCCATGGGGTGGATATTATTTGAGAAATAAAAAAGGGTGTCTGCTGGCTAACTTTAAGCCAGGCCGCGGAAATTATCCTGAAGATGGTGGATTTTACACAGTACGTGCGGATGCTTACTGGCCAAATGATTTTGGGTTGTATAATATGGCTGGTAATGTGGCAGAATGGACCTCATCTTTATATTATGAAGGAGCTTACAATTTTCAGCATGATATGAACCCGGACATCAGATATGATGCTAAAGAAACAGATAAGCCACGTGATAAACGTAAGGTTTTACGTGGTGGAAGCTGGAAGGATGTTGGATATTTTTTAAGAACAGGATCACGCTCTTACGAATACCAGGATACAACCAAATCATACATCGGTTTCCGTTGCGTAATTGATTTACCACCAGCTCAGAAAAAAGGCAAGAAGAAAAAATAAGCCAATCCTTTTTTCAACAATTAAATTTTCTTATCGATCGTATTTTTAAAGTATTTTCTTAATTATTGTAAGCCTGCATTGAGTAACGCTCTTTGTGTGTAAAGAACGCTTGATAAATTAATAATATATTTTAGAAATATTTTGATATAAACTTTGTGTAAAAATAAAATTAAAAAACCCCAACTAAAACTTAAATTTTATGGCCGGACGTCCGATTGATCGAATTTTAAATATTGGTGTATCTGCTGCGGCGGTACCCGTATTATTTGGTGCATTACAGAAAATATTACATGCGCCGGGTGCTGATATGTGGTTGAAAATTGGTTTGTATACCGAGTGTATCATTTTTGCTGCCTATGCGGCATTGTACATATTTGCCCCACCACCAGAAGCGGCCATACCTTTAGAGGCTAAGGTTTTGGGCGATTCGCCTTTGAAGAATATGGATAAAATGCTGATGGAAGCAGATATTACCCCTACAAGCCTTAAAAAATTGGGAGAGGGTTTTAATAAATTGGGAACAAGTGTGGCAGGTATCAGCGATGTTAGCGACGTAGTAAAATCTACCAGCGATTTTGGTGCAAAAACCAAAGAAGCAACTACGGCTATTGGTTCAATGACCGCTGCTTTTACTACCAGTGCAGCTACTATGACATCTTTCAACAGTGCCAGCGAAAGTGCCAAAGGCTTTCATGAGCAGGTTCAGGTATTGACCAAAAATTTAGGTTCATTAAATACCATTTACGAGTTAGAATTAAAAGAAAGTAATAACCACCTGAAAGCGCTAAACGGCTTCTACGGCCAGATGGCACAGGCAAGTCAGGCAATGATGGCCAGTGTGGATGATGCACAAAAAGCAAAAGAGCAGATTGGTGCTTTGGCTTCCAACTTAGGCAAGCTGAACGCTGTTTATGGCAATATGCTTAGTGCAATGCAGGGAAGATAAAGCAGTTAATTTGTTTGCTATTTAATTTAGCTGAAAGTAAAACTGCTCTAAAGTGTATGCTGCTTAGCCAATTAACAGATGAACCGGTTAGCGATTAAAAAAACTATTAATAACAATCGTAAATTAAAATACTATGGCTTTACCTAAAGAGCCCAGGCAAAAGATGATTAACCTGATGTACTTGGTACTAACAGCAATGTTGGCACTAAATGTATCAGCTGAGGTTATTGAAGCCTTTAGAACAGTAGATAAAAGTTTGATAAAATCTAATGAGAACTTAGAAACTGGAAATCAAACTTTATTTAAATCTTTGGCAGCAAAATTATCTGATCCGCAAGTTGATAAAACTTTATTGGCAAAGTGGACCACTAATGCCCAAACGGCACAAAAACTTTCAAATGATTTTAATTCCTACGTGGATGGACTGAAACAGGAACTTAAAACGATGTCAGGTTTAAAAAAAGGAGAAAATGGAGAGGAAGACTATAAACTTGATGATCTGAATGCATCTTCTAATTTGATGGATAACGAAAAAAAGGGTAAGGAATTGGATGATAAACTTAAAGCATACAGAGCTGCAATGCTGGTAATTGATCCTGAAATTGCAACAGCCTTCGCAACTACTTTCCCAATAGAAGTTGATACTAAAAATGATGATGCCACTACAAAGAGCTTCAGAATGATGCCAACCGTTGCAGCAGTTACCTTATTAAGTAAATATCAAAACAATATCAAGAATTCGGAGAATCAGGTTGTAACTTTTTGCCATAATAAGATTGGCGAAGTAAAAGTAGTATACAACAAATTCGCAGCAATAGTAGGCCAAAGCTCTAATTATTTAATGCCCGGCGATAAGATGAAAATCACAGCGGGCGTGGGTGCATACAGTACGCAGGCGCAACCTCAAATAACAATTGGAGGTTCTGGTGTTCCTGTAAACGCCGATGGTGTTGCGGAAAGAGAATTCACAGCCGAAGGCGGAGGAGCCAGATCGGTTCCTGTTAACGTTACTTATACCAAGCCAGATGGAACAAAAGAGTCTAAAAGTTATACCATTGAATATACGGTTGGTACGCCAGGCGGTGCAGCCGTGATGCTCGATAAAATGAATGTGTTTTATATAGGTGTTGATAATCCAATAACCATTGGTTCTCCAACTGGTTGGGATAAAACAAATGTAAGCATGACCGGCGGAACAATCAGTGGTAGCGGCTCAAAGCGAGTTGTAAAGGTGTCTGCAATAGGTGCAGCCAGCATTACTGTAACTGCAGATGGCAAACCTTCTACATTTCCTTTCCGTATCAAACGTATTCCTGATCCAATCATTAAAGTTGGGCCAAGTTCTGGAGGTAGACTGCAGGCTGTTGTATTTAGAAGCCAACAGTTTGTACGTGCCGATTTAGAAAATTTTGATTTTGAAGCAAAGTTTAATGTAACTGGGGGTACTGTTTACTTTATGAATCCCGGCGACAGGAATGTTAAGCAGATTTCATTAACCAGCGGAAGTTTGGGAGCTGCGGGTGATTACATGAAAACCTTAGCTCCAGGCTCTACAGTAATTTTTGATAATATACGCGTTGTGGGCCCGGATGGCCAGCCAAGAACAATTCAAAACCCGCCTGGATTCTCATTATTCTAAGAGTATAAAATAAGCGCTATGAAAAAAAGGTTTTTTAAATATTTTTTACTGGCAATGTGCTTAGGCATTTTTGTTAACTCTGTTGAGGCACAGAAGAAGAAAACAACCCGTACTGCAACAAAACGCAGTACCCGTAAAACTACAACTTCTAAAACCAAGGCAAAAGTTTCGCCAACAGAAGCGCAGGTAGATACTGTTGCAGCAGTTGCAACTGTGGCGGCGCCAGCAATTTTTAATGATAGTTTACCTATAAAAACGGTAAAAAAATCTTTAAGGCCCGATGAGGCGGTGGAAACAACCATGCTGAAAGACAGAACGCCCCTGCCTTATGAAAATTTAAGGGCCGATGACGCCATGTATCGCCATAAAATATGGAGAGAGATTGATACCCGTGAAAAAATAAACCTGCCGTTTAAGTATGCAGCTGATGAAAATAATGGTAATCAGCGTTTTATTTCGATATTGTTTAAGGCAATACAGGATAGTGCTGTAACCGTATTTGATCCAATTGACGACAGGTTTACTACGCCTATGACAAGGGGTGATGTTGTTCGCAGGATGTCTGGAGATGTAGTTATTGTACCCGTGTATGATTCGTTAGGTAATGTGGTGAAGTACGATACAACTTCCCGTGATATTGTGCTGGATTCATTTTACAAATTCAGGATCAAAGAAGAAGTGATTTTTGATAAGGAAAGTTCTCGCTTATTCTGGAGGATATTGGGGATTGCACCTGTAATGAACGTTTATACATCACAAACCAATCAGTTCATCGGCACTCAGGAATTATTCTGGGTTTATTATCCTGATATGCGCCCGATTTTCTCTAAATATGACGTGTATAATGGTAAAAACTATGGGGCCCGAATGAGTTGGGAAGATTTGTTTGAAAGCAGGATGTTTTATGGGCGTATCATAAAGAGTACTATTGATAATCCTTATGACCGGTTTATCGATCAGTACCCAGGCCTGATAAATAAAAGTATATTGCAGTTGCTCGAAGGTGAGAATATCAAGGAAAAAATATTTAATTACGAGCAGGATTTGTGGTCTTATTAATTAGTCGACAGACAATAAAAAAAGCCCCCGATTTAAAATCGGGGGCTTTTTTTATTGGATTACCAGTTATAAACAACTTATCAATTTGTGCCAATATACCCTCTTTAGGGTATTGTTTGTAAGGAATTGAATACCTACCTTCGTCTTGGTTTTTCATAGGATATTGGATTTTAAACGGGGCTGAATTTCTATTCCGGCCCCTTTTTATTTTTATCAAGCGTCAGGTGAATCATTTTTTTGTTCCGGCTCACCAGTAACAGGTTGACCGAAATTTTTCGTTACTATAATTGCTTTTGCTTTTCCTATAACGGCTGATAGTTCTTCAAAAGACTTCGCCTTAATATTTTTAACTGATTTAAATTCCCTCAGCAATAAATTTGCTGTTGCTTTTCCAATACCTTTAAACTGCTCAAGCTCATTTACAAAAGTACCTTTACTACGCAGGTTGCGATGATAGGTTATTCCATAATTGTGTACTTCATCTCTTACTCTTCTTATCAGTTTCAGGCTTTCACTATCCCAAGGTAATTTAACCGATTCGGTATCACCCGGAAAGAAAATTTCCTCTTCATTTTTTGCCAATCCAACTACAGTGGTAGTACCAGGTAGGTTTAAGGCAGATATACTTTGCATGGCAGCGCTTAACTGGCCTTTGCCACCGTCAATTATAATTAATTGTGGAAGCGGCTGTTTTTCATCCAGTTGGCGCTTATAACGCCTGTAAACAACTTCAGTCATGGAGGCAAAGTCATTTATACCAACCACCGTTTTTATTTTAAAGCGACGGTATTCTGCTTTGTTTGGTTCGCCATTTTTAAAATATACCATGGCCGATACGGGGTAGCTTCCCTGGAAGTTTGAATTGTCAAAGCATTCAATGTGTAATGGAACAACCGGTAGTTGTAGATCTTTTTGTAATTGTTCCAGTACCCTTATTTTTTCATCAGCTGTTTTATCTTCCAGGTTCAGCATTTTTCTTTTTCTAAGCTCTTCCCTGAAATGGTTCACATTCTTTTCAGACAAATCAAGTAACTTTCTCTTGTCGCCTCCCTTTGGTATGGTAATCTTAATTTCATTTTCCGGGTATTCAATGGCAAAGGGCACAATTATTTCAGCAGCAATGCTGTTAAAGTCTGTTCTAATCTGTGCAATCGCAAAACTCAGAACTTCGGCCGCAGTTTCTTCCAATTGTTTTTCAAGCGTAATTGTTTTTGTTTGTACAATGGTTCCCTCATTTATTGCCAGGTAATTTACGTACGCAATATTTCCATCTTCTAAAATAGAAAATACATCTACAGAACCCATGCGGGTATTAACAACTGCCGACCGCACCTGGTAGTTTTTCAGGTGCTCAATTTTGCTTTTTAAAGTTGCGGCTTTCTCAAACTCAAGATTAGTTACATGTTCCTGCATTTCTTTTTTAAAATGCTGTATTACGGGCGACAGGTTGCCTTTTAAAATATTTACAAGTTGCTGAAGGTCATCGTTGTAATTTTCTAAAGTTTGCAACCCCTCGCAGGGCCCTTTACAATTGCCTAAATGATATTCCAGGCAAACTTTAAACTTACCTTTTTTTATGTTACTTTCTGTTAAATTAAGTTTGCATGTGCGCAACAGAATAGTTTGCCTGATGAAGTCAAGTAGTTCTCTAACTTTTTCAACCGATGTATAGGGCCCTAAATATTGCGAGCCATCATTTATTTTTTGCCTTGTGAAAAATACACGGGGAAACCTTTCGTTCTTAATAATAATATACGGGTAGGATTTATCGTCTTTTAAATTGATATTAAAACGTGGTTGAAATTCCTTAATTAAAGTATTCTCCAGTAAAAAGGCATCCTGCTCATTGTTAACGATGGTAAATTCAATATGATGGATGCGTTGCACAAGTTCATGTGTTTTGTATGTGGTAAAGGTTTTGGAGAAATAGGAACTGACCCTTTTACGCAAATGTTTTGCTTTACCAACGTACAGCAGCTCATTGGCAGCATCAAAATATTTATAAATACCCGGTAATGTGGGAATAGAGGAAGCTATGGCCGAAAATTCTTGCTGTGTCATGGTTATTTAAAAATCCCAGATAAGTTTATCTTCTTTTTCAACTTTCATTACCCCATTACCATCGGTACCAATTGTAGTAATTTTACACCATCGGCCATTAACCCAGGTTAGCTGTAGCATTTTGGTTTTGTCTGCCTGCTTCACCATATAAATACGCTTTACTTTCCCGGTTTTTGGATCAATATAAACATCCCAATGCTTCAGCTTCATGCTATCGGGCAGTGCGACAGCCGCATCGTACGTAAAGGTCACAGCATCCAGAGACCGGTCAAGAAAGCTTTTTTCGGAAAATAATGTTACTAGGTTTGCGGAGTCAATTCTGGGGTGCAAAAATTCAGCCACAACGCTATCAAGTTCTTCAATTTTTATCCAGGCCGAATCTGTGTGCCCATTTACCGTAATATACTTTAACGGATTAACACCGTTTTTTTTAATGTTATAGATCTCGCCCTCCAGGTAATCCGTTACCGGAAAAAACTTTTGTTTTTCCAGCGTGTCTTTGCCGGAAAGTTGCTGCGCCGGTTTGCCATGATTGTTGCAGGATAATAAAAAAAAACTGCAGATAATTATGGAAATGATGATTTTCATTTTTCAAATTTAGATGGAAAGTATGGCATTGCAAAAACGCGGGTTTGCAGTATTTTCGGATATATACGCAGAATAAAGTAAAAACGCAGCAATACATTTATGTGTTGCTGCGTAAAATATAATTTTCAGTTAAATTAAAATCCTTTGGTAAGACCAAATTTAAGGCCGATTGCATAAGGCTTTTCAACCAGGGCTACGTTTTTCTTGTAAGTAGAATTTACCTGGTAACGTACCTGAGGGCCAACCTGCAAATTGTAACTGCCCACTTTAAAATTCATGTACGTTTCAAAGCCTAAATTTAAATTCCAGCTCCTGATGGAAGATGGCTCTGAAACATAGCTTTTAAGATCGGAAGAAATAATATGTGCATTGCCCCCAAAAACATAGGAAGGCTGAACGGTGGCACCGGCAAACCAATCTACATTATTTTGGCTTGAAAGTTTATAAGCAAAACCAATAGGAACGGAGATCTGGTAAGTTCGGTTATGCAATGTAACAGGCTTTAAAGCCGTGGAATTATATGCATTTGATATTGTTGTTGTTCTTGTTGACGAATAAGATAAGCCGGAACTTGGATCATTTAATAAGATATCAGTAACTACTGGGTGATTATTCTGGTCTGCATCAATATTATAATTTGTGTAGTTAAATTGTATTCCTCCTTTTAATTGCAGTTTTTTTGCAACAGCATAGTTTAGCCCAACGCCCGCTTCAATACCAATGCCTGGTTTCTGGCTGATGGATTTGTTGATATCTCCTTCGGCAAAAGGTGTTGCAGAATATTTTGTTTTAGTGGTTAATTGCCGGTAATTAACGGCAGGAGTAATATAAACCTGGTAGCCCAAACGGCCTTTCCACTTTTTAGAAGCAGGCTTGTTTTGCAACGCATAGTTTTCAATCCATTCCTTATCTTCAGTTGCCGTATTTTTGCTACCTACATTTTTATCAAGATCGGCTGTAATTTTTTTATTGTTTAAAACTGTGATTTTATCGGCTTTTGCAGCATTTTCTGCAGGCATAACTGAAGGGTTGGTATTGCCAGCAGTTGTTAAATTTTTGCCGGGTGTATTGTGTGTATAGTCTATATCGGAAGTTGCATTTTTTTCTGCTGCCTGCGAAATATCGCTTTTATACTTTTTGTTATTAGCAACAATATCACTGAAAATTTTACCCGTTTTAATGTAGGCATCCAATGACTGAACAATATCCTGTGCTTCGGAAGAGTTTGATAAACCACCATTGTTAACGGCTGGTTTTGTTTCGGTTATGCCTTTTGATTCTGCAATTGCAACCTGGCTGTTGACATAAGCAGGCCTGTTACTTTTAACAACTGTATAGGTGTAAAAATCTGTTTCGTTAGTAATCACATCCTGAAAGGCATCTTTATATGCTTGAATTGGCTTTTGGTTTATTGCAGTAACTGAAATAACCTGGCTTTTCTGGTTGGTGTTTTGCCTGGTAATTATTTCAGCGCCTTTGATATCGGAAATATCACTGATTGAATTTTTATTAATCTGGCTGGTAATGGAATTTTCGCCGGTGTTTAAGTAGCCGATTAGCATTAATGAGCTTATTAAAACAAGGCTTATCACCACAGAAGGCCACCTGCGGCCAGGATGCAGATTATTGTATATACTGTGCCAAACCCGTTTGGATGGGTACATACTGAACTGGTCTGCTTTTTCTTTAAGTAACAGCTCAAATTCATCTTCGTAAAATTCGTTCTCAATCATTTTATAAAACCATAATAGTAATTGGTAATTCCAATGTTTAAAAATGCTGCATGCAGGTCAAACATGGTTACACAGCTCCCAAAAAATCTGTTTTCTTTTTTGGTCGCTGAATTATTTTTTTTCTGATCAAAATTTCTTCAAGCATTGATTTTGCCCTGGTGTATTGACTCCTGCTGGTACTCTCTTCAATATCCAGCATAAAAGCAATTTCTTTATGCGAATAGCCTTCAATTGCATACAGGTTT
>JBBRCM010000081.1:0-16498 GCA_038204855.1 Chitinophagales bacterium | reverse complement strand
CCATCTCGCCCGTAACAATTGCTGTTACCTGTTTTTCTTTAAGCCATCTAAAAAGTCTTTTTATCTCCAGGCGAAGAATGCCAATATCTGTAATGCCTGCAAAAAGAGATTCCAGCGAATCTAAAACAACACGTTTAGCTCCAATAGAATCAATGGCTTCTTCCAAACGAACGAATATTCCCTCCAGATTAAAGTCGGTCTCCTGAATGTCTTTGCGCTCTAAAACAACATTTTCGAGCACAATTTTTTTCCGCGAAACAAGGCCTTGCAAATCCATATTCAGAGAAGCCACGTTTTTAAAAAGTTCCTCTTCTGTCTCTTCAAACGCCATGAGAACCCCCGGCTCCTTATAATCGGTTGCACCTTTGATTAGAAAATCAATCCCAAAAAGGGTTTTGCCGGAGCCGGCATTTCCGGAAACCAAAGTGGTTCCATTTTGTGGTAGACCGCCTTCGGAAATTTCGTCAAAACCTTTGATACCGGTAGGGCATTTGATTAATTTATTACGCTTAGTGGTAATTTTTTCCCTGGTAGTTTTTGTCATTTGATAGTCCTTTATTTTGTTATTAATATGGAGTTTCTGCGCATTGGTTCATGGCTTATGATCATTCGCTATGGTAAAAACCACAAATTAGATATGTAATAATTTAATTGGCAGCCTACAAGGTTCATAATATTAAGCTGTGAAAGTTTATACTTCGCTGGATATAAATTATATAACTCACACAATTCGGAACCAACATGCTTTTATGCCCCCCAACTGGCTTAAGTGGTTTGCCAACTGGCTTAATGTTTGGCGTCCCGATAGCTATCGGGATTCCCTTCCAAAATGAGTAAATTATAAATGTAATGTTGATGGGATTCAGTATTAGTTTCGTTGCCAGACCGTTTAATTTTTATCAGTTTATTATCCTGCCATCTTCCATTTCTATTATTCTGTGCATTCTATCTGCAAAGCTTTGGTCGTGTGTTACAATTAATAAGGTCTGCTTAAATTCCTCCGATAATTTTTTGAACAGATCAAAAACATTATCACTGTTTTTTTTATCAAGGTTACCGGTGGGTTCATCACCCATAATGATATCAGGATTGTTTATCAATGCTCTTGCAATGGCTACCCGTTGTTTTTCTCCGCCCGATAATTGATTAGCCTTTTTCATCGCCAGCTTATCAATACCCAGTATTTTCAGTTTTTCCATCGCATCGTGTTCTACTTCTTTTTCAGACAACCGGGCCAGTTTTAAACCGGGCAACATTACATTTTTTAAAACCGAAAACTCTTCCAGTAAATAATGAAACTGAAATACAAAACCAATCTTTTCATTGCGTACCCTCGCTAATGCGGCTTCTTTTTTACGTACCATTGAGATAGTATCAATCAGTAATTCGCCCTCGTAATCGGTATCCATGGTTGATAAAATATACAACAAAGTAGATTTGCCACAACCTGATTTTCCGGTAAGGGCCACAAACTCCCCTTTGGCAATAGCCATAGTAATATCGGAAAGCACTTTCACTTTTACAGGATCATTAAATGATTTACTGATTTCCTTTGCTTCTAAAATAATTTCGTTCATTATTATTTACCTCTGATGATAATTACAGGGTCTATTTTACTGGCTTTACGTGACGGAAACCACCCGGCTAAAAAAGTAGTGACTAATGAAAAAACGGCACCTATAATATAAAACAACGGGTTATAATTAATAGGATAGGTTTTTATGGTAGGCAGCGATGCCGTTGAAAAAGGTATTTGGTCAATAATGGCAGACAGGCCAAAGCCCAGCAATAAGCCCAGTGCCCCGCCGAGCACACCAATACTGGTGGCAATTGCAAGGAAAATATTTTGAACATCCCTGCCGGAAAAACCCGTTGCCTTAAGGATAGCAATCGTATCCATTTTTTCATAAATCATCATGTTTAAAATATTATAAATTCCAAAGCCTGCCACCACCAGCAGTACAATACCTACCGCATAGGAAATAAGGGTACGTATAAAACTGCCTGTTTCAAATTGCGAATTGGCGGTTTGTATATCCACGGCTTCAATTTCAAAAAGAGCGGCATATTCTTTGGCAATGGCCGGAGCTTCTTTTACATTTTTAAGTTTTACCTGGATATCCGTAATAAACGTATTTGGCTGGCCCATTATTTTTTGTACCGTAACAATGGAGGCGTAGCTCTGCGTTTTGTCCAGCTCCTGTACTCCGGTTTGAAATAAGCCCGTTACTTTCAGTTGAAATATTTCGCCGCTGATATTAGATACCTGCACCCGGTCGCCAACAGCAGCAGACAGTTGATTTGCCAGGCCCTTTCCTAAAACAATGCTGTTGGGTATTTTTTCCAGATCACCAGAAACGCCCTCTGTGATATAATCGTTAAAGTAAAATAATTTGCTTTCACTTTTTACATCAATGCCATTTATTACCGCTGCCACATGAATGTTCATATCGTTAAAAAAAACAGGCGTAATTATTTTAGGGGCAATGCCCAGCACCCGGTTGTCTTTTTTCAATGCCTGTAAAATGGCACCGCTGTTATAGATCTGCAATCTGGCAGCAGCGGGTTTTACTGAGTGAATAAAGTTGTAATCATTTTTATAAATAGCAGATCTGTTAACCGGCTGATCTTTACTGGGCTGTATTTCATTGTACAACCTGACATGCGCAGTACGGTTAAGCAATAACCCATCCAGCAAATCATTAAGCCCGGCCATAAAACTTAGCAGTGCTATAAACATGGTAATGCTGAAAGTAACGCCTATGGCAGCTACCATGGTTTGTTTCCACCGTGCTAACAACAACGCTTTAGCAATACTGCCGATGAGTTTCATATTCATAATGCAGGTTTGTAAATATATTCGTTCACAGTTACTCCACTTATTATTTCTACTTTTTGATAATCTTTTAAGCCGGTAATTACTTTTCGTTTTTTGCCTTTTTCAACTATTACAGAATCGCCTGTTAATAAATAACTTCTTGGTATAGTAATGGCATTTGCTTTTTGTTGTATAATAATATTGGCTTCGCAGGTAAGGTTAGGATACAGCGTTTCCGGTTGCTTTACAAAAGCCGCTTCTATGGTAAAAGATTTTGACTTCTCATTCATGATCGGGTCAATTTTAGTTACAACAGCCTCAAAAACCTGTCCTTTGTAACTATCCATACTCAACAAAATTTGTTGGGTAAGTTTTATCCGGTTTATGTCATATTCATCTACCTGTAATTCTGTAATAAAAACGCCGGCATTGCCGATTACCGCAACCGGGTTGAGTGTATTTACCATTTCGCCGGGTTTCATCATAATCCGGTAAACCCGGCCATCCACATCGCTTTTTATCGTGTAATCATTTTTTATGGCGGTGGCTATTTGCAGGTTTTGCCGAGACTGGCTGCCCTGGAAATTGATTTGTTTTTTTAATTGGGTATAGCGAAGGGTGGCTGCTTCGTATGCCGCTACAGAACTTTTATAAGCAAGCTGGCGCTGATCCAGCTCATTTTTTGTGCCAATATTTTCATTCCATAAATTTTGCTGCCGGCTCAGCAACAGGGCATCTGCCTCCTTTTTTGCTTTGGCAAAATTTATATTGCTTTGTAATTCATTCAGCTTTTCAGCATTGGCATTTATCGAATTATAGTCGGCGGCTAATGCAGCATTTTCGGTATTCAATTGTGCATTTGTATTTAGCAGTTTTATGATCGCATCTCCCTTTTTTACTGCATCACCTTCCTTTACCAGTATAGTAGCCACCAATCCGTTAACAGTAGAATAAACATTGTATTGATTGGTGCTTTTAACAATGCCGGATGCATAAACCGATTCAGTGATTGCCTCCTGCAAAGGCAAAATTTTCTCCTGTTTGCTTTTACAGGATTGCATCAGCAAACCCAGTAATAAAATTTGAATACAGAGCCTTGCCATATCATTTCACTTTATTTGTTCTATAAAATTATCTCTTTTTATAGGAAAGCTGTTAAGAAGCCGTATGATTTAAACACATGTTTCAGGCAGTTTATTAGTAATGCTCAAAAAAAATCATCCTTCTCCGGCAACTTCCCCGGAAGAAGTGGAAAAACGATAAATATGATCTGCGGCGCAGGGGAATAACAGACCAATGCTGCTGGTAATGAATGTTTAAAGCCTCAATACACAAAGTAAACTGCTTGCAGATGCTTAATCATGCAAATATTGGTTGCTGCATAGAAATGAGGTTTCATTAAAAATCCACTTACTTTTCAATCACCTCTTTTGAATTAACTGTGAGAAATTCCAGATGCTTAAGGTCTTCTATTATATTGTTTACTCAGTTGTTTTGCCATCAAACACTTCGGCTTGTCTTTCAGCATCTGCTTTTGTTTTGCGCAAAGTCCCATCCTGGTGATTGGGCGGGCCATAAATTGTATACATTTTAAATGCAGTGGTACCCGTATTTATAACGTTATGTTCTGCGCCCGCAGGCACTATAATGGCATCGCCTTCGGCAACATGATATTCATCGTTGTCGATAATACATTTACCCTCCCCGCTTTCAAAACGGAAAAACTGGTCGTTGTCCGGGTGTGTTTCTGCACCAATGTCTTCTCCAACTTCCAGGCTCATTAATACCAGTTGAAGATTTGGAGCTGTATAAAGCACTTTGCGAAAATTATCATTTTCTAAAGTGAGTTGTTCGATGTTACCTTTAAAGCCTTTCATGTTTTTATAAATTTGAATGATGAACTTCTTTTTCGCCTGCCAATGTGTTTAAAAGCAATTTTGCTACAGCTTCGGAAGATGCCGGATTTTGCCCGGTAATCAATAAGCCGTCTTGTTGTGTATAAGAACTCCAGTCTGCTCCCTTACTGTAATGTGCACCCAGTTCTTTCAATTCATCTTCCAGTAAAAAGGGAACCACCTTGGTTAATCCTACTGCTTCTTCTTCCGTATCGGAAAAGCCTGTAACCTTTTTTCCCTTAACAAGTGGATGCCCATTTTCTGCTTTTACTTTAATTAAAGCGGCAGGTGCATGACATACAAAGGCAATTGGTTTTTGAGTGTTATAAAAATCCTCAATTAATCGTATTGAGAAGTTATCATTTGCTAAATCCCATAATGGGCCATGCCCACCGGGATAAAAAACTGCATCATAGTCTTCAGCTTTAATGTCACTTAATTGTAAAGAGAATGCTACTTTATCAATCGCTTCATTATCCTTATAAAAGCGTTCAGTTGCGGGAGTTTGGGCATCGGCAGCTTCACTCTTTGGGTCAACCGGTGGCTGCCCGCCAGCTGGCGAAGCAATGGTTATAATTGCGCCTGCATCTGCCAATACATAATAAGGTGCTGCAAATTCTTCAATCCAAAAACCGGTTTTTTTACCTGTATCTCCCAACTCACTGTGAGAGGTTAACACGATTAGTATTTTCATCATCATTATTAAGTTTTTATTTAAAAAATATTTGTTACTAAGGTACTTACTTATTCAGATAATTTACGGTTAGCAATTTTAACTCTGGGGTAAAAACATACACCCTCGGAATACCGATTGCCATGTTCACTTCGGAAATTTCAGATGCTTTCATTCCATCCAGGTACATCATCAAAGCACGCAAGGTATTGCCATGGCCTGCAACCAGCACGTTTCTATTCGCTTTTAATTCGGGTTCAATTGCTGCTTTGTAATATGGCACTACCCTGTCATAAACATTTTTAAGGCTCTCACCGCCTGGTGGCGCTGTGTCGTAACTTCTTCTCCACATCATCACTTTGTCGGTACTATATTTATGCTCCGCTTCTGTTTTATTCATCCCCTGTAAGTCGCCGTAATTTCTTTCGTTTAAAGCCCGGGATTTAATAACAGTTATATCTATTCCCGTTTCCTTTAAAATTATTTCCAGTGTATGAATCGCTCTTTTCAATTCAGAAGTATATGCCATATCTATTTTATGGTTCTTTAAAAATATGCCCGCAAGCCTCGCTTCCTGTTCACCGAATGGCGTAAGATCAACATCCACTTCTCCAGTAAACTTGTTTTCAAAGTTCCAGGTAGATTCTCCATGTCGTAATAAAATAAGCAAAGGCATATAATTTACTTTTGATTTTTAAAGATGGTTTTCAAATCATGTTTTCAGTTTTTCAATTTATTCATTTAAAGTATACTGGATTTAGTCCTGCGCCTTCTGTGTCGCTTTGCTTTTTTACAAACAAAGCATTACCAGGTATAGCAACTCTTATCTAACAAACTTTATCATCCGCTGTATCCGACTTTTCAATTTTTAAAAGTGCTTCTGCAGTTTCAATACTGTTGTACAAATGCAATAGCTTGCCTATGTTATTTTGCACAAAGTTTTTCAACTCTTCTGCAGGCGTTGCATGCGGTGTTTGAATAATCATTTCCATGAAATTTTACTTTTAGTTGGTTAAGAAAAATATTTTTCAGCCTTCGCCATTGGGCAGGCATCATTACAATCATTGGGCTGCATTTTCCAAAAGCATTGCAGCCAAACGTTTATCCCTTTCATACAAATCCTTTCTAAAATTAAGCTGCCCTTCCGAATCTACCCAGGCAGTGAAATAGACGATGAAAACGGTCTCTGATTTTTTTACTGTAACAAATTGCTCCTTACCCAGGTGCATGGCTGCGTTAATCTTTTGTGCTGTCCATGCAGTATCATTTTTCAATAAATAATTAGCCAGTTTTTCTGCATCCGATAAGCGGATGCAGCCATGGCTAAAGGCACGGGTACTTTCGCTAAACAAAGATTTAGAGGGCGTATCATGCAGGTAGATGTTGTAACTGTTGGGGAATAAAAACTTAACCAAACCAAGGGCATTATCCGGCCCGGATCGCTGCCTTACATTACCATCTTTCCATTCCATGTGTTGCCTTGCTAAATAATTTTTATTACGGCGTATGCCAGGCAAAACTTCATGTTGCAAAATGCTGTTGGGTACATTCCAGTAAGGGCTGAACACTACATATTGAATTTTGCCCGAGAAAACAACCGTTTTGTGTACAGGCTTGCCCACCACAGCATCCATGCTCCACAAAAGGTCATCATGTTCATAGGCATGAAGCTTAAATTCCGGAATATTTACTACAAGGTAATCGGTTGAAACAGTTACAGGCACCCATCGGCTTCGTTCCATATTTACTATTATTTGCTGCATCCTTGCTTCAAGAGGTACATTCATTTCTTTTATCAAAGATGTGTTTATAATACCACTCACTTTTAATCCAAAACGTTGCTGCATTTTTTTAACTGCTGCTTCAAGGTTATCATCAAATACAGTACTAGTGATGCTTACAGGCAAATCTCCTGAAATGAAAAACCATTTTTCCACGGCAACAACAGTTGACGATGAATCGCCCTTTTTAAGGTTCTTTTTCACATTATCAATAACAGGGAAGCCACCAGCTTGCTTAATAGTCTGGTATTTTTTCAATTGATTTTTCAGCAATGAATATTGCCGGTAAACAGGAGGGCTGTTCAATATATCTTTTCCATTAATCAAAGAATCAAGCAGCAAAGGATAGGATATTTTCTTTCGGGACAGATACCAGTTAAGGCTTTGAGTTTCCTTTTCACTCAAGCCAGCCCACACATTTTTGGCATACACAAAATATTGAGCAGTCAACATCATTTCGGTATCCACATTCAAACTGTCTGAGTTATCATCACTCATCATAAAGGCAAATTCGGCCTGATAGGGCAATTTATCTTTTACACCTTCAATGCTGATGTTTTGGATATGGTTGTATAAGTTGCCAGCCTGCTCTATCAAACCTTTATCATCAAACCATGCAAATGCATATTGACGATTGTGGTAAAAAGAATCCAGTTCTTTTTTTATAGAAGTTAATTGAGGAAATTTTGTAAAGAATGCCGTAATTTTTACAGAATCAAATTTTATGGTTTGCTGGTTGCTGAAATTGCCTGCTATACTATTTATTTTTGGCGTAGCGGCAGCAGTAGAATCTTTCTGTGAATGATTGTTTTGTCCATTGTTGTTGCAGGAAATGCACAGCAATAAAACAAATAACAATTTCGGTTTAACCCTTTTCATTTTATCTAATTGAATGAATTAATTGGGATAGTTGTAAACTTTGGTTGCACATTCAAATCTTTCATAGCCAGAAATACTTCCCAACTTATTAATGCTGCAAAAAAGCACCACACAGAAATTACATAGTTCTCAAAAAACACTACGGTAACTATGAACGACATTAAATTAAGCAACCCAAGGCTGGTCATTCTTTTGCCGCCGGCAAGAAAAGGTGGAACGATGGTGGCTAAAAAATAAAATATAGTTACAGCAATGCTGAATGTACCTTCGGGAAAATGAAGTGCGTAGTGGATATGCAAAGGAGTGATGGCTGCACTAACAGGATAGAACAACACCTGGTATGCAAGAAAAATTGAAACAACAGAACCGAGGCCAACTAATATTTTCAATGCCTTTTTTCTTTTCTCATTTTTTTCAATTAATAAAAACGAAAATGGTACCCAA
This sequence comes from Chitinophagales bacterium, assembly GCA_038204855.1. Lineage (GTDB taxonomy): Bacteria > Bacteroidota > Bacteroidia > Chitinophagales > Chitinophagaceae > Ferruginibacter. The sequence continues at coordinate 8,008 of JBBRCM010000081.1, read as the reverse complement.
AAGGGCCATACAGCCTGAGCTATTACTAAAAATATATTGATAGGGATTTTTTGCCAATGGTTATAATTCGGGTGGTTGAGTGATAACCAAACAAAGCCTTCTGTAAATTGCTGAAAAGCAAAAATGACAGGGATAGCTGCAAAGGGAATTTGGGATTTGGTTTCTACTTTCCTTAAAGCAGCTACACCTGCAACAGTCAGTATTGCACTTGCACCAAAACTTGCCGTAGCGGAAAAACACATAGTTGCTTTTTTTGTTAGTGTTTTTAAATTATTTAATTACTATAATAAACTCACTCAATGGTTCTTGTACTTTTTTGAGTTTTACCAACCATCCATTTTTATATCCCGGTATCCCAGTGCCAAAATTGCCGTACTTTTTAAACCTTGCTTTTTTAATTCAAGTAATTCATGTAAATACTAAATTTTAAACTAATCTTATTTTCATCCCTTTTTGAATAAGCTTATGCTTTGGTGAAAAGGTGAGAGTATTATAGTATATTTTATATAGATACTTTAACACAAAGAATAATATCTTACTGTGCCGCCATTCCCCCATCAATTACCTGGGTTGTACCTGTTATAAACTGGCTATCCTCGCTGGCAAGAAATAAAACTAATTTTGCAATTTCAATCGGTTCGGCATAACGCCCCAGCGGTATTGAAGCCTCAAATTGCTTTTTCACTTCTTCAGCATGCCCGGCAGAAGCACCTTCTTCAATCGAACGCATCATTCTGTTATTTACAGGTGATGGATGAACAGAATTTACCCTGATTTTTCGTGAAGCCGCTTCAATAGCAGTCGTTCTCATAATCCCAACAATAGCATGTTTGCTGGCTACATAGGCACTTAAACCCGCAAAACCCAGGATACCGGCCACCGATGATGTCAAGATAATACTGCCCCCATCTTTCATTTTGGGCAATGCATATTTATTACCCAGCCATATTCCCTTCACATTTACAGCAATTACCTTATCAAAAACATCTTCAGGATAATCTATAATAGGTTTTACAACTCCTTCAATACCCGCATTGTTGAAAAATATATCAATTTCTCCAAACAATTTTACCGTCTCATTGATATACTTTTCTACGTCCGTTGATTTTGAAACATCGGCAACACAATATTTTACATGTTCACTATTTAATTCCTGTACAGTTTTTTTTAGTGTGTCTTCAGTAAGGTCAACCAACATTACTTTTGCACCCTCATCTAAAAATAATTTAGCAGTTATTTTTCCTATACTACCAGCGCCGCCGGTGATAATAGCTACTTTGTTTTCTAATTTTTTCATTTTTATCTTTGTTTTCTATTTAAGGTTCTGCTAAATAAACTCCTTTTTATTTTTAACCTGTTTGCAGTTTGTTGATAGGCCATTTCACTTATACCTGGCGGTTTTTGTCAGGATAACTTTGACAAATCGTTCTCCAATATCTTTTTCTTTTCCTGGTATTCATCACTGCTAATTTGTCCGGAGGCGAAACGCTTTTGCAGAATATCCAGCGGTGAATCTTTTCTTCTTCGCTGGCCAGGAATGTCGTACGGTGTTGCAAAAATCCAGAAAATAAAAATCATCCAGATAAACCACCAAACCATGTGCATTCCCCAAAAGTGATAACCATCGTAAAACATAATTTTTGATTTTAAACGTGTATAAATTAACTGTTACAAACTGCTATTTTGCAACAGCAGTTTTCTTTTTAGCAATATTTTTTTTCTTGCTTTTGTTTACAATCGCTTTAATGGACTTTTTTACGGTCTTTTCAATTTTAGTAGTAAGGATGGCATTGTTTGCAGTCAATACTTTTTTTACGGCCACAATCAATTTATTTTTCAACTCCTTTTTTTCTTTCTTTTTCATGATATTAAATTCGATATTAAAAAATATGTTACTAGTATTTAACGGGAAGTACTCCCATTTTAATTTATGAACTTATGGACCCATTAATGAATAAGCATAATCAACAATCATCATCTACTGACCAAACACGAGGCGCATTATCAGCAATGTATCATTTACACTTTTTGTACCGGCATTTAATACTTTATTTACTGAATTTTCTTTTTGCTTTTCGCCTCTGAAAAAGCAATGGCAACCAATTGTTTTTGGCTTCTTCCTTTTGGGTCTTTTGCCAATTCGTGCATGTTTGCACTTACCGCTTTATTCAGCTCTTTTTTGCTGGTTCCTTTTGCTCTATGTACTGGCATAAAAAATGATTTCTGTTTTATGGAGAATGATTACTTAATTTTTCTTTACTAAATCCAGTCCGCATTTTAGACATTTACCATCTTTATCACTCGTAATTTCGGGGTGCATTGGGCGGCTTTGTTTATCCACTCCGGCAAAATATTTTTTAGTTGTACTTCTGCATTTATAAACTTAGGAGCCTCATAATCGAGCAGTTTGTGCCCGCTGGTAATTGTTTGAGTATAGTCTGCCATGGTATTTCCTTTTAAATTTTTACAAATTTACCAGGCAATACACTCTGTAAGTATGACCATTGTCAGGTAATTACAGGGTTCTTGTCATAATATTGGATATTAAATGAAAGTAGCTTTAATTAATTGTCTTTAATAAGAGTTGATAAGAAGATGATGTATAAAAAAGTATAAAATGTATTGCAACTAATTTTTTAAATATTTAAACATGAAAAAAATACTTATTCCCACCGACTTTTCAGTTAATTCAAAAGCGGGCGTTCGGTTTGCCATACATTGGGCTACCCGGCAAAATCTTGAATTAGTCTTAGTACATGTACTCAATATTTTGAGGGCCACAAGGTGGTCGGATGTCTATTTTGAAAAATATGCTGAACAGGAAAAAGAATTATGCAGCACAAAATTTGAAAAGTTTATTGCCGATGTTTACCGGCAAATGAATGTGAAAGTGGGTAAATATTCTACTATCGTTATCGAGGGTTTAGGCGCTGATATTTCTATTCTTGATTATTGCAGGGAAACCCCCGGTATTGATTTTATCTGTATAAGCACAAGGGGAGCCGGAAAATTTAAAAAAATATTTGGTACCAATACAGGAAATCTCATTACAAAGTCAGAAATACCTGTACTGGCTGTTCCTCAAAATTACAAAGTTGCTGAGGTAAAAAGCATATTGTATGCAACAGATTTGCGAAACTATGCACCCGAAATAAAACAAGTGGTTGCTTTTGCACAGCCGTTTAAAACTAAAATTGAAGTGGTACATTTTACATGGCCTGATGAAATTTCATTTAATGAAAAAACGATTGAAGCAGCATTAAAAAAACAATTCAAATATGGTTTGAAGTTACATTTTGAAAAAAATGATGGTGTACATTCAATTATTGAAAACTTACAAAACCAAATCAAAATCAGGAAGCCATCAATCGTTATAATGTTTACAAATCAGACAAGAACATTTTTTCAAAAACTTTTCTTGTCAAGCAAATCAGAGGAATTTTCTTTCGAGGCAAAAGTACCTTTGCTGGTGTTTAATAAAAAATAAAAAGCGGCAAGCTATTTTCCTGAATTAGGATATTCATCAACGGTGATGCCATGAAAACCTAAGTTGGGTACAATAAAATATAACTCTGATTAATAAACTACCTACAAATAATAATTATGAATTCATTTATCATTCCATTTGAAAAAATAAACCTTACTGATTTGCCTGAAGCAGGTGGTAAAAATGCTTCGCTGGGTGAGATGTATAATAAGTTGCAGCCGCTGGGCATTAAAGTGCCGGATGGTTTTGCAATAACAGCTTCCGCTTACAAATTTTTTTTGCAATACAATAAGATAGAAGATAAATTAAAAAATCTGTTAGGTACGATAGATGCAAAAACACTGAATAACTTGCCCGAAGTTGCCAGGCAATGCAGGGAAATTGTAACACAGGCAACACTGCCAGACGATGTAAAAAAAGCTATCCTGCAATCATATATTTTATTGGGTGGTGCAGATAAAAAAGCTATTTCTGTAGCTGTTCGCAGCAGTGCCACGGCCGAAGATTTACCCACTGCAAGTTTTGCCGGACAGCATGATTCATTTCTTAATATAGAAGGGGAAGAAAATTTATTGCAGCCTGTACATAAATGTTATGTGTCATTATTTAATGACAGGGCTATTAAATACCGCATTGACAATGGCTTTGAGCACATGAAGGTAGCTTTATCCGTTGGTGTGCAGCGCATGGTTCGTTCTGATAAAGGTTGTGCCGGTGTAATTTTTACCATTGACCCCGAAAGCGGTTTCAAAAATGCTATCTACATAACAGGTGCATGGGGCCTGGGAGAAAATGTAGTGCAAGGCGCTGTAAACCCTGATGAGTTTTGGGTATTTAAACCATCGCTTGATAAAAATAAGGAAGCCATTATTGGCAGAAAATTAGGTGACAAAGAACATACAATGGTTTATGCAACGGACCCCCTGGCTGATAAACCGATACAGAATATTAAAACGCCGGTACACAAACGTTCGCAATGGGTTTTAAATGATGCGGAAGTGCAGCAACTAGCCCGGTGGAGTTATGACATAGAAAAACATTATGGAATGCCCATGGATATTGAGTGGGCAAAAGATGGTGAAGACAACCAGATTTATATTGTGCAGGCAAGGCCCGAAACAGTACATTCTCAAAAAGGGTATGCTAAAATAAAAAATTATAAGCTAAAAGAAAAAGGTACCGTAATATGCAGAGGCAAAGCAGTCGGCAGAACCATCATCAGTGGCAGGGCCTGTATCATACATTCGCTGAACGAAGCACATAAACTTCAACAGGGCGATATACTTATTGCTGATATTACCAACCCAGACTGGAATGCTTTATTACGCAAAGCGGTAAGTATTGTTACCAATAAAGGTGGCCGCACCAGCCATGCTTCTATTGTAGCCCGTGAATTAGGTATAGCAGCAATTGTTGGAACAGGCAATGCCACTCAGGTTATTAAAGAAGGTCAAATAATTTCTGTTGTATGCATCGAAGGCGATGAAGGCCAGGTAATGGATGGCGCAGTTGCTTTTGAAGAAATAGAAACAGATCTCTCACAAATTCCGGCAACAAAAACACAACCAATGTTTATATTGGCCGACCCCGACCGTGCATTTGAATTATCTCATTTTCCCGCAAAGGGTGTGGGTTTGATGCGGATGGAATTTATCATTAACAACAACATCCTTATTCATCCGATGGCCTTGATACAATTTGAGCAACTGCCCGAAAGCCCTGAAAAAACAACCATTGCACATATTACTTCCGGTTACAACAGCAAGCGCGAATATTTTATTTATAAATTATCAGAAGCAATTGCAAGAGTGGCTGCAGCTTTTCATCCGCATGAAGTGATTGTTCGTATGAGTGATTTTAAAAGCAATGAATATGCTTCGCTTATTGGTGGTCGCTTGTATGAACCAAAGGAAGAAAACCCTATGATTGGTTTTCGTGGAGCTTCCCGGTATTATGATGAACGCTACAAACCCGGCTTTGGTTTAGAATGTGAAGCCATACTGAGGGTACGCAATACAATGGGATTTGATAATGTGAAAGTGATGATACCTTTTTGCCGCACAATAAAGGAAGCTAAAAATGTGTTGCAAACTATGGAAGAGTTTGGGCTAAAAAGGCATGAAAACGGATTGCAGGTTTATATGATGGTTGAGATACCGAGCAATGTGATTTTGGCCGACAAGTTTGCACAACTGTTTGATGGTTTTTCAATAGGCTCCAACGATCTTACACAACTTACGCTTGGGCTTGACAGGGATTCGGAAATTGTAAGTCATTTGTTTGATGAGAACGATGAAGCCGTTACCACCATGATTGCACAGGCAATAGGTGCGGCAAAAAATGCAGGTATTAAAATAGGTTTATGCGGCCAGGCGCCCAGTGATTTTCCTGAGTTCTCTCAGTTTCTGGTTGAGCAGGGTATTGACAGTATTTCATTTACACCGGATGCACTGGTGAAAGGAATTGAAAATATTGCGAAGGCAGAAAACAAGTTGTTACAGAAGAACTAATACGTGGAAAAATATATTTTAGTGTTTCTGTACTTCAGTGGCAACAATGAAATAAAATTTTAAATTGATGAAAATAATTCTCTGCAGGATAAAAGATTTTGAACGCCCCTATTTGCTTAAAGCAAATAAAATGAACCATGAATTAACACTGGCAGCATTAACACCCGGAACCCCAGACTTAGGGATTGTTAAAAAATAAGTAGTACATTATTTTAAACTATTTATCATATTCAGGATTCTGATTTACAAAAGAAATTCAGTTTGATATATCCAGACAAAAAAACAAAATGGCAAAAAAAGAGGGCCGAGGAACGACAAAAAATATTTTCTTTAAGAATCAAGAAATGAATTTTACTGTTCTTCGTGCTTTAATGGGAGTATATGATGACGGTGCCACTATTGGAGAATGTTTGAGAGTTGTTCAAAATACTAAAAATGGTGACAACGAAACGTTCATTAAAGAATGGCAATTGATAGGCAATCTTAATTTGGAACGGGCAATTGCTGCAAAGGACAACGGAGATTTGATAAGAGCAAGAGAGAATTATTTTCGAGCCTCGACCTATTTTAAGTCTGCAATGATTACTTTAAATCCACTTGACAGCAGACACAAGGAATTTTGGAAACTTTCGGTTCAGTGTTTTGAAAAGGGAGGTGCATTGCTCGACTGTCCTTTAGAAATAATTGAAGTAGAATTAATCAATAAAATATTACCGTGTTATTTTTTACCGGCTAAAAAAAACAAAGTATGTCCCGTGATTTTTCTTGTTACAGGTGGAGAAGGTTGTAATGCTGAAATGTATTCCTGGGTTGGAGCATATGCACTAAAAAATGGGTATAGTGTTTTCCTATATGAAGGTCCAGGCAACTTTTCCACTATGTATACAAGTAGACAGACAATGATGTTCAATAGCGAAATTCCTATCGGAAAAGCCTTAGATATTTTGTGTAGCAGAGAGGATGTTGATACAGAACATATCGCTATGTTAGGAATTAGCTTCGGTGGTTATTTGGTTGCTCGTGCTGCCATCTTTGACAAACGAATAAAAGCCATCATTCCAAACTCACCTTTAACCAATATTCATAAAATGCTTATTAGTGTATTCCCAAACTTTATTTTTAAACTTCCTGATTGGTTGTTTAACTTTTTCAAAAAATATTTAATGAGTTATTCAGACAGAGCAACGCTTGACCTTTTGCTCTGGGAAGGTGGTACTAAGACTTTTAAAGACGGAATAAATATTCTTAAAGACTATACGATTGAAGGACTTGAAAGTGAAATTACTTGTCCAACATTAGCATTGGCGAGTGAAGGTGAAGGCAAAGAATTTGACAAGCAGGCAAAAGATTTTATAGAGAATATCAGCTCAAAAGAAAAAGCACTTCATGTTTTTACAAACGAAGAAGGTGCAGGTTCTCATTGTCAAGTAGATAATCATAGACTGATGAATGAAGTTGTAATAACCTGGTTAAACAAACTATGGAAATTAAATGGACAGCATTGAACAACTTAACGAACCCTTAATATGGTATAGGCGAATATAGCGGCTGAAGGGCAAACTTACAGACTTGTGCTTCAATCAAATAATTGTAGTTTATTGAAAATTTGTGTCTTGAAAGTTCAAAAACTGATCCGCTTTTCTCAACAATTTTATACAGTAGAAAAATACAACTATACTCTTGTATTCAACAATTTGTATTTCGGGCAAATCATTGATGGCAAAATCCAAAAGAAAAAATTGTATTTCATTATTACCTGCGACATCCGGATAAAAATAAATTGGTAATACAGCGTGGTCGCTTTGCGAAATGAAATTGGGAAGTGGTGAAGGCTTTATGGAAACGAATAAAAGGAAACTAACTTCTGTGCTTAAAATAAAATGTAAATAAATAAAATACTGTTCTGATAAACTCGTAAGAAAACCAACGGATAAACTGCTTAAAAATATTTTTAGTTTTAATGTGATGCACGGGGGTAATTCGGATACAATCATTAACAATAATTTCTTCC
>JBBRCM010000080.1:0-16607 GCA_038204855.1 Chitinophagales bacterium | reverse complement strand
TATTTTTTCAGCAATGTCAGCCGGACTTACCTGGTATTCCAGCACGTTCAGGCGGTTGTCAAAAATCATGTCCACCGATGGATATAAGGCGTTCTCGCCATTATCTGCCACCGCAATAATTACTGCAATTTCTTTTTTTATTAATACCAGTTTTTCCAGAACTGAAGGTGCATCAAATCCCTTTTCAATATCATCTTTCGTTTTCAGTAATTCAACCCCACGGCCGTCATAACCGCCCACGGCTAGCTTGTGCGCTGCGGGTAAAAAGTTTACATGTTGGTGTAAAGCTGCTTTATTTTGTGTGATGATAAATTCGCTGGTGGGAATTTCATTGGACTTATAAAACTGTTTTTGTAAAATTTTATTCTTAATGGTTTTTAGTGTTGATGGTTTGGGATACACCCGCACACCTTCACTTTCTAATTTTTCCAGTGCATCCTCATTCACCGATTCAATTTCTATAGTAATTGCATCGAGTCCCTTCCCAAAATTATAAACGTCATCAAAATTGCGGATGTCGCCTTTTGTAAAATGATGGCAGAGATGAGCTGCCGGGCAGGTATCATCGTTTTCCATTGCAAAAGTTTCTACGGGGTAGTTTGCTGCGGCTTGCAAAAGCATGCGGCCTAATTGGCCACCTCCTAAAATACCAATTCGTTTCATCTGGCAAATATAGAATCTGAAGCCTGAACTGGGTAAAATTTTATTAACTTCCCTCAACATCCACTACCAAATTTGCCATGCGACAATTTGAAATGCACCCAATTCAGTCGAGCCGATATTAGCAAATAATATTACTAAAGCCAATTGTTATTCCACCAGCCTTGTAGCTTTTCTTTTCTGCAGGGTGTAATGAAATTTTTGGTGGTATAAAAAAATGATTTGGTTGAATGTTAAGTATGCTTTACATTTGAATTATCAACATAAAACAATAATTTATGAAACTATTACTTCCGAACCGATTTAAAAAGTATGGAATATTTATGGCTCCGCTAGGCTTTTGCATATGGTTAGCTATGCAATTAGGTCTTACTAAAAAAATTATTCTGTTTTTTATTCGTGACGGTATTTCGGCTATTCATACTATCAATATTATTATTGCAATTGTTTCTTTTTTCTCGTTTCTTGCGGGAATTTATTTTTTGGTATTCTCCAAGGAAAAGGTCGAAGACGAAATGATAGAAAGAACTAGGTTAGATAGTTTTCAGTTTGCAGCCTTAGTTCAAATTGTCTGTATAATTATAGGTTTTTTGTTAATGCTTATTTTCGAAGAGCCTGGCGAGGGCAGACTAATGTTATTCTTTATTTTGCTTCTTTTTATTTTCTGGATGTGTTTCATTGGTCGCTTTAACTATATAATTCACATCCGTATAAAACAACTGAATGGAAAATACTTTGAAAAATGAGAGAATTAGAAATGAAATGACGCAAGTGCATTTGGCAGGCTTAGTCAATGTTTCTCGTCAAACTATAATTTCAATCGAATCGGGAAGATATGTGCCCTCAGTTTTATTGGCTTTAAAAATTGCAAAAATCCTTAAACTTCAAGTTGAGGATTTATTTATCATTGAAAAGTCAGATTAGTGGTGACAAGAAAACATAAAATGAATTAGGAGGTCTATCAAAACTCAAACGCATATCACAAAGAATGATATAGACATAAAAGGCCTCCTGTTGAGTATTATAGAGCATAAATGTAAATTAATAAATTTTTGTTTAACTCACCCGTCCTTCGACTACGCTCAAGACTGGCAAGAAAAATCCTTCGACTTCGCTCAGGACTTTTTTCCGACTTCGCTCAGGACTTTCATTATCTTTGAGTTATTATGATTCCCGATTATCCACATAAACACTTCTCCGATAAGCGCAACAACTATTCGCTGTTGATGTTGACGCTTGCCATGGATTCGGCAAATTAAGTTGAGTTTCTCCCGCAGATGTCGCTGATATCGCAGAGGAGAGGATCGAGATCAGGTCTGCGTATTCCGCGAAATCTGCGGGCCACATTTTCTTCACACTTCAAATTAATTACAATGGAAACGACCATATCAGAACCAAACATCTCAAATAACACTGCTTCGGATTTTTTACCTTTGCAGGGTACCGATTATGTAGAATTTTATGTAGGCAATGCCAAGCAGGCTGCACATTTTTATAAAACAGCATTTGGCTTTCAATCCCTTGCCTACGCCGGCCCCGAAACGGGTATGAAAGACAAAGTGAGCTATGTGATCAGGCAAAATAAACTCACTTTTGTTTTAACAACGCCCTTACGCACTGATAATGCGATTGCTGACCATATTTATAAACACGGCGATGCGGTGAAAGTACTGGCATTAAAAGTTAATGATGCGGCAAGTGCTTTTGAAGAAACAACCAAACGTGGCGCAAAACCTTATATGGAAACCACGGTTCTAAAGGATGCAGATGGTGAAGTGGTGCTGAGCGGTATTCATACCTATGGCGATACGGTACACCTGTTTGTAGAGAGAAATAATTACAACGGCGTTTTTATGCCTGGCTTTCGCAAATGGGAATCGAACTACAACCCCACAGACACAGGTTTGTTATATGTAGATCATTGTGTAGGCAATGTAGGTTGGAACCAGATGAACCCCTGGGTTTCGTTTTATGAGCAGGTGATGGGCTTTAAAAATATCCTGAGTTTTGATGACAATGATATTTCTACAGAATATTCTGCGCTGATGAGTAAAGTGATGAGTAATGGAAATGGTTTTGTAAAATTCCCAATTAACGAACCTGCGGAGGGCAAGAAAAAAAGCCAGGTGGAAGAGTATCTTGATTTTTATAACGGCGAAGGCGTGCAGCATGTGGCCATTGCAACTGCCGATATTGTAAAAACCGTAACTGAATTGCAGAAAAGAGGCATTGAATTTTTAAACATACCCGATAGTTATTACGAAACCGTTTTAGATCGTGTTGGTATAATTGATGAAGACCTGCAACCATTGCAGAACCTGGGTGTACTGATTGACCGGGACGAGGAAGGCTACCTGTTACAAATATTTAGCAAGCCACTTGAAGACCGCCCGACCCTGTTTTTTGAGATCATACAACGCAAGGGCGCTCAAAGCTTTGGTAAAGGAAACTTTAAGGCATTGTTTGAAGCGCTGGAAAGGGAACAGGACGCCAGGGGTAACTTATAAGCAGGCATTAGGTAGGTTAAAGCATTGCAAAGCAGTTGATTGCACTTTTGTTGAAGGTTTTCTCATTATTTTTTTTAAATTTGCCCTACCAACATAAATTACCTCGTTTAATGAAACAATCACTTTGGCTTGCTGGGTTGATGGCTTGCTTTGCCGTTTTATCTGCAAACAACCTGTTTGCGCAAACTTCATATACAGAAGCCCCAAAAACGTATGCCAAAGCACCGGCTACTGATAGAGTAGAAGATTCCTTAAAACAGCAGTTCAGGGAAAAGAAGCTGAGCTGGCCCCCGCAGGCCGTTTATGTCCGTTCCTTTAAATACGACCGATCGCTGGAGGTATGGGTTAAAAGTAAAAACGTTGACAGTTTTTCCCTCTTTAAAACCTATAAGGTTTGTATGGAAAGTGGTAGCATAGGCCCGAAACGTTCAGAAGGAGATAATCAGGTACCCGAGGGCTTTTATTACATCAACGAATTTAACCCAAGAAGTACTTACCACAAGGCACTCGGATTGAACTATCCCAATGCATCGGATAAAGTTTTAAGCGATGCAAAAAAACCGGGAGGCGATATTTATATACATGGCAACTGCGTATCTGTTGGATGCATCGCCATACAGGATGCACCTATTGAAGAAGTATATGCACTAGCTTCGGTGGCAAAAGCAAACGGGCAGGATTTTGTGCCCGTTCATATTTACCCGGTAAACTACGGGGTAAAAAAATCGCTTGATTTCCTTACCTCTTCTATCAAAGGCAAACAGGCCGTCAATAAATCTATACTGAATATTAAAGCAGTGTATGATTATTTTGAAAAGCGGAAAAAACTGCCGGTCATCCTCGTAAACAGTAAGGGCGATTATTCATTGAACTAGCGCATTAGTACCTGTATGGTTTCTGGCGTCTTCTGCTCCAGTACAATCGTTTTTCCTTTAGTAAGTTCGGCTATCTTTTCTTCGGTATAATGCCTGATGGTAAGTAACGTAAGGTCTTTCTGTATCTGCACATTAAAAATTTCAGAGGCAGCCAGTGCCAGCTTTTCTATTTTCTCCGGTTTATCATCTAAGCAGCACAACAAACCAATAGCGCCGTTCTGCGACAGGTTGGGGCGTATTTTGATGGCGGCAAACATTTCATGCAGGCGACTCATGGGCTTTTCTTCTACAAAAGAAAAATCTTTAGAACTGAGCTCCATCAGCACCTGGTCTTTCTTCAATACAATTACTGGCGGTAGGTTGTGTACGGGTTTATTGTTGATTACTGTTCCTGGTAATTCAGGCTTTAAAAAACAACGAACATGCAGTGGAATATTTTTATTTTCTAAGGGCTTGATGGTTTTTGGATGTATCACCTGTGCACCATAGTAGGCCATTTCTACCACCTCCCTATAACTCAATGCATAAATATTTTCCGCATCCGGGAATTCTTTAGGGTCGGCACTCATCACAGCTTCCACGTCTTTCCAAATCGTCTGGCTTTCGGCATCCATAATGTTGGCAAAAATGGCGGCGCTAAAATCACTGCCTTCTCTGCCCAGGGTGGTGCTTTCATTTTCGTCGGTAGCGCCAATAAATCCCTGTGTTATCACAATATCAAACTCATCGAATAAAGGCTCAATATCAGCTTTTACTTTTGCGTGTGTAAAATTCCAGTCAATATAAGCATCCCGAAAATTATTGTCCGTACGCACTATGTCACGCACATCAACCCATTTATTTTTAATGCCCCGTTCATTTAAATAAATACTTACAAGGGCCGTGCTTAGTAATTCACCGCAGCATACAATCTGGTCGTAGTAATAGTCAAACTCCCTAACCGGCTTATCGTGCAGCAGCCATTCTACTTCGGTAAAAAAATCTTTTAACTGGTTTTCGGCCTGCTGCCAGTTACGGGTGATGATGTATTTCAGTGTAGTTAAATGCGAATCCTTAACCTGCTCAAACAACTGCAGGGCATCTTCTTTTCTCCCGGCAAAAAAAGCATCCACTACTTTTTCCAGTGCATTGGTGGTTTTGCCCATGGCAGAAATGATGATGAGTAATTTTTCGCCCTTAAACGATTCGATAATATCACCCGTACTTTTAATTCTTTCAACTGAATTGATACTGGCACCTCCAAACTTAAAAACTTTCATAAATATAATTTGCTGATTTGCTAATGTGTTGATGAAGATACAGCACAGTAATAATTGTTAAATGCTTATTTTTTATTTGCAAATTTAACGCCGATAGCCATCGGGACAAAATCAATAAAAAACCAAGTAGTGTATCAGTTTGAAAATTTATTGTATTAAAGACTGTCAGGTTGAGCTTGTCGAAACCGGCTTGGCTTTAGTTTGAAACCCGCCTTCGACAAGCTCAGGCTGACAACTTTTCAAAGTGAGGCACTATAAAAAAACAGCTATATGGATACGAACCGCCGGGTACAGACATTGGATGAATTTACCATTCAGCAGTTACGGGATTTTCCGCTTGCCACCGGCGAACTGTCTGGCCTGTTGCGTGACCTGGGCCTGGCTGCAAAGCGTGTAAATGTAGAAGTGAATAAGGCTGGCCTGGTTGATATTTTGGGCGATGAAGGCAGTATTAATGTGCAGGGCGAAGAAGTTAAGAAACTGGATGTGTTTGCCAACAACCAGTTTATGGGTGTGCTGAAGCATGGTATCAGTTGCGCAGGTATTGGCAGCGAAGAGATGGATGATATTGTGGTTTTTGATGACCCGGTGAGCAATAAAAGCAAATACGTATGTCTGTTCGATCCCCTGGATGGCAGTAGTAATATTGATGTAAATGTTTCTATCGGTACTATTTTCAGCGTTTTTCGCAGGGTGAGCGAATTAGGCAAACCCGCCACCACAGCAGATTTTTTGCAGCAGGGAAATAAACAGGTAGCTGCAGGTTATGTTATCTATGGCTCATCTACCATGTTTGTGTATGCAACACGCAGGGGAGTAAATGGTTTTACGTTGGATCAGTCTATTGGTGAATATTTATTAAGCCATCCCGATATTAAATGCCCCGAAATGGGTAAAATGTATTCGGTAAACCATGGTAATTTTTTTCAGTACCAGGATGGAGTTAAGCAATACATAACCGCTTGCCAGAAAAAAGATAAAACCAATGGCGGACCTTACACTCAGCGGTACATAGGCAGCATGGTGGCCGATGTACATCGCAATTTAATTAAGGGTGGCATTTTTATGTACCCTGCCACTACCGGCAAACCCGGGGGTAAATTACGGTTACTGTATGAATGTAACCCGCTTGCATTTATTGTGGAGAAGGCCGGCGGTATTGCTACTGACGGAAAAATACCCATACTGGATATTCAACCAACAGCTCTGCATGAAAGAACGCCGTTTTTTATTGGGAGTAAGATTATGATGGAAGAAATGGATCAATATTATAAGGGTGAGTTACCCCCTCCGCCCCCTGAAGGGGGAACTATTATGGAGAAGATTAAAATGGGATAAGAAATGGAATTACATTAATTTTTGAAAATACAAATCAATAAGTCGCTTCAATCTTCCAGTTCCTTCTCCTTTGGAGAAGGGTTGGGATGAGGCCAATAAACAATGAACACAATCATTACAGTAAAAGACCTGGTAAAAAATTACGGCAATTTTAGTGCTGTAAAAGGCATTTCATTTGATGTTTATGAAGGTGAAATTTTTGGCTTGCTGGGCCCCAACGGTGCAGGTAAATCAACCACGCTGGAAATTATTGAAACGCTGCGCCAGAAAACAAGTGGGCAAATTACTGTTTGCGGAATGGACCTGGATAAAGAACCCGAGAACATAAAAAAAATCATTGGTGTTCAGCTACAATCGGCAGGCTATTATCCCGGCCTTTCATTAACTGAATTGTTGCAATTATTTGCAGGTTTGTATAATGAAGATATTCAGCCACTTGAATTTTTGGAATTGGTTAATTTAAAAGACAAAGCGAAAGCCAAATTTAAAGACCTGAGCGGCGGGCAAAAGCAACGTTTTTCTATTGCCACTACATTAATTAATAAACCCCGCATTGTTTTTCTGGATGAACCTACTACCGGGCTCGACCCGCAGGCCAGGCGTAATTTGTGGGACCTGATAAAAAACATACAGGCAAAGGGTACTACGGTTATCATCACCACGCATTATATGGATGAAGCGGAGCAGCTTTGCGACCGCATTGCTATTATGGATGAAGGAAAGATCATTTCGCTTGATAGCCCTGATAAGATGATAGATGACCTGGTTGCCACCGGTTTTGAGCGCCCCAAACAGGTAAAAGCAGCCAACCTCGAGGACGTTTTTATACATTTAACAGGCAAGGACATCCGGGATGAATAAAAAAGCCGTTTATTTGCATTCAAATTTTTTACAACAAAATAAATTTTAATGAAAAAAGTATTACTAAGTTCTGTTGTTTTATTAACCGTTTCTTTTGCTGTTACAGCACAAAGTGGTAAAACCCCTCCAAAACCTGCTGCTAAGCCTGCTGCAAAAACACCGGCTTCCGCTGCCGGCACTGTAAAATTTAAAAACCTGTTAGATAGTTTTAGTTATGCAGCAGGTTTTAATGTGGCAAACAATATGCAGTCACAGGGCATTAATCAACTTAATACTGCCATGATGAACAAGGGTATTGAAGATGTTTTTAAAAAGAATACACCTCAATTAAGCCAGGCACTCATCAACAGTACCATGCAAAAACAACTTGATATTTTTGCTTTGGCAAAAGGTGCCGAAGCAAATAAGAAAGGTATGGCTTTTATGGAGGCCAATAAAAAGCGCAAGGAAGTTACTACCACAAAAAGTGGTTTACAGTACGAGGTTATTAAAAATGGCGATGCCAATTCACCAACTCCAAAACCTGTAGATACGGTTGTTGTAAATTACAGGGTAGCGCTGTTTGATGGCGAGGATATTGAAAACAGTTTTAAAAACGGCCAGCCTGCTGTGTTTCCGGTAATGGGGGTAATAAAAGGCTGGATAGAAGTTTTGCAGTTAATGCGCAAAGGCGATCATTGGAAAGTGTATGTACCAAGCGAACTGGCTTACGGTGCTGCAGGTAATGGCCCTGGCATTCCGCCTAATTCAACTTTAAAATTCGAAATTTCGCTGGAAGACATAAAGCCGGCTGTTGCTCCAAAAGCGAATTAAAATAATGAATGAAGATTTAAGATACCCGATAGGTAAATATATTGCTCAGCCATTCTCCGAAAAAATTTTAGGAGAATGGCTGATTGATATTAAAAACCTGCCACAGCACCTGGAAAATGCTGTTTTAAATTTAGACGAAGCACAGTTACAAACCGCATATCGTGATGGTGGTTGGACGCTGCAGCAGGTGGTGCATCATGTTGCCGACAGCCACATGAATGCCTACATACGTTTTAAACTGGGCCTTACCGAAGATAATCCCACCATCAGGCCTTATGATGAAGTGGCCTGGGCTGAAATGAACGACACCAAAAACCTGCCCATCAATATTTCTTTAACGCTGCTGCATGCTTTACATGTACGTTGGTACGAAATTTTAAAAGACCTCACCGAAGCTGATCTCAACCGAACCATCTTTCACCCCGAACATAAAAAAGAAATGACGCTTTGGTTTTTGCTGGGCATGTATGCCTGGCATAGCAGGCATCATACGGCGCATGTAACATCGCTGCGGGAAAGAATGGGGTGGTAGAAAAAGTTAATAGTTAATTTGTGCAAGGGAACAACCACAAACCACAAACTATAAACCACAAACCAAAACATGAACTGGAAAACACTTTCTTCCGAATACTTAAGCAACCACCCGTATTTTACTGCCCGCAAAGATGTGTGCGAAATGTCCAACGGCACCATTGTAGATCCTTATTTTGTGGTAGATCTGCCCGAGTCTGTCTGCGCCATGGCACTTACAGAAAACAATGATGTGATACTGGTAAAACAATACCGCCATCCCCTTGAACAAATTATTTTAGAATTACCCGGTGGTTTTGTTGATAAAGGAGAAACGCCTGAAACTGCCATTGCCCGTGAGTTACAGGAAGAAACCGGTTACAGCTTTACTGGTTTTTATTATTTGGGAAGAACAGCAGCCAACCCCGGCGTGCTGAATAATTTTACAAGCCTATACCTGGCAACCGGCGGTAAAAAAACTGGCGAACAGCACCTGGATTATAACGAAGAAATTGAGATAAAATTTTTTCCATTGGAGGACGTGAGGACTATGCTGATGAATAATGAAATTGTACAGGCCATGCATGCGCTTTGTATTTTTTATGGGTTTAATAAGCTGGATGAATTAAGGAAGCAATAGGGTTTATGTTAGAAAAGCTGTCGGCCTGAGCCTACGCCTTTCTGGCAAGGTAAACTATGTTTGTAAGTTTTTTATATAAGCGACTTTTGCACGGGCTTTCTGTAATATCGCACTTATATAATTTCAACAATACGCCAAACATTTCCTTTTATTTGCTAATTTAGCTTTCGCAGTCTGCAGACTGCGTTGCATTTCTAATTTTTTTTAAAAGCCGGTTAACACTTACCAAATGATGGGGTTAACCCTTTTTATTTAATACTAAATGACGGATACTATCACCACTACCAGTAAATTTCCACTTTACGCCAAATTGTCTATGTGCATAATAGGGGTATTTGCATTTTTTTATATCCTCTATATTGGACAGGATATACTGGTGCCATTGATCTTTGCCACCATCATCGCCATACTGCTAAACCCGGTTGTAAATTTTTTATGCAGAAAGGGAATGAATAAGGTAGTTGCCATTCTCCTTGTATTAACAGTTGCATTATTGTTCCTTGGAGCCTTAATGTATTTCGTGGGGTCTCAGGTAAGTATGTTCAGCGAATCGGTACCGCAGTTTAAGAAAAAAATTGCCCTCATCTTCAACGATATGATTAATTGGGTATCGCACAAGTTTAACGTGGGCAAACCAAAAATTGCTGCCTGGGTAGATAAGACCAAGGGAGAGGGTATGGACAACAGTTCGGCCATGATAGGCGAAACGCTGGGGACCATCGGCGGGGTGCTGGTGCTTGTTTTTTTACTGCCTGTTTATACTTTTATGATATTATTTTACAAGCCATTGCTGCTTGAGTTTATTGCCAGGCTTTTTCAGCGGGATAAGCATAAAATAGTTGCCGAAGTTTTAATGGAAACAAAAGTGCTTATACAAAGTTACCTTGTTGGTTTGATGCTTGAAGCTGCACTTGTTGCCGCACTCAATTCGGCAGCTCTGCTTATCATCGGTATAAAATACGCTGTGTTAATAGGCATCATTGGGGCACTGCTTAACATCATTCCGTACATTGGCGGCGTTATCGCTATTGCCATACCCATGCTGCTGGCTATTGCAACCAAAGACCCTATTGATGCGCTTTGGGTATTTATTGCCTACATCATTGTGCAGTTTATTGATAATAATTTATTTGTGCCCAAAATAGTTGCCAGTAAGGTAAAGATCAATGCGCTGGTGTCTATTATCGTTGTACTTATTGGCGGGGCGCTGTGGGGTTTTTCAGGCATGTTTCTTTCCATTCCACTTACAGCCATCATCAAAGTTATCTTCGATAGAATAGAACCCCTGACTCCTTTCGGATTTTTGCTGGGCGATAACCAGCCGGAAATTGGAAAGGCCATTTTTAACTTCAAGAACCCGATAAAAAAAGCAAAGCCGAAAATGTTAAAATAGCATTTTATCAACCTCTGCCACTAAAAACACACTTCCACAAACAATAATTACATCATTGGCTGCGGCATTGAGTTTGGCTGCTTTAATTGCTTCGTTCACATCGGCAAAACTTTCACCCGGCAGTTCAAAAACTTTTGCATTTTCCAACAAATCCCGGTGCGCCATTGCCCGTTCAATATGCGCATTGGTAAAATAATAGTGTGCATTTTTTGGCAAGATTGAAAGTACTTTTGAAACATCTTTATCTTTTACCACACCCATTACAAAGTGAACCCCTGACGACTCACCACTCACCACTGACGATTCACCACTTACGACTGACGATTCACTACTCACGATTGACGATTCACCACTTACGACTGACGATTCACCACTCACGATTGACAACTGCTGCAGCAACTGTTTAATGCCGTCTTCGTTATGAGCAACATCCAAAACGATGGTGGGGTTGCTGCTGATAACATCCCAACGCCCATAAAGCCCGGTCATTTTTTTTACATTTTTAAGCGCCTTTTTTTCATCTGCATTTTTTATGTTGAAACCCTGCTGCATCAAAATCCCTTTGGCACATAAAACAGTACGGAGGTTTTTAGTTTGATATAGCCCGTTGAGATCGAGCTCAAAGGATTCGGTAATATTATGCTCCGCCCTTGTTACATCGCAACTGAGCAATTGCATACTGTAATTGATATTTGCAACGGCGTATTCATCCTGGGCGAAGTAAATGGAAGCATTGCAGTGTTCTGCTTTTTCGATAAACACATTTTTTGTCTCCGGTAAATATTCTCCTATAACAACAGGTACGCCCGGTTTTATAATCCCTGCTTTTTCTGATGCAATTTTTTCAAGCGTATCGCCCAATATATCCATGTGGTCGTAACCAATATTGGTAATGATAGAGAGGATAGGGGTGATGATGTTGGTACTGTCTAATCTGCCACCAAGGCCGGTTTCAATAACGGCTATATCAACTTTTTCTTTTTCAAAATAATCGAATGCCATAGCAACGGTGAGCTCGAAAAAGGATGGCTGAATTTGTTCGGATATTTTTTTTGTACGCTCCACAAAATCAACAACAAAATTTTCACTAATCATTTCGCCATTGATCTTTATGCGTTCACGAAAATCTTTTAAATGCGGAGAAGTATATAACCCGGTTTTATAACCTGCCTGTTGCAGCATAGCAGCCAGCATATGACTGGTGCTGCCTTTACCATTGGTGCCCGCAATATGAATGCTTTTGAATTTTGTTTGTGGATTGTCTATTGCATTGCACAAAGCGATGGTATTGTGCAGGTCTTCTTTATAAGCGGCAGCACCAATGCGGCTGTACATGGGCAGTTGTGCGTAAAGATAATCGATGGTTTGTTGGTAGGTCATTTGTTTTGTACAATGTTAGATGGTTGATGTACAACAGCAAATGTAGGTAAAGCTGAATAATGATTTGCAGTACAAGAGTCCCGAATTAATCGGGATGTTCCATGCGACGCCAATGAAGTTCAACCAGGAAATAATGTCGGGAATAAAAAAATAAATCACGCAAAGGCGCAAAGTTGAAAGGAATAAGAAGGCTTGATAAAACGTTGCCTACTTTTTTACGCCTTTGCGTGAAACCTTCTACTGCTCTCTGAACTTAAACGGAACGGTTACAGTAGACTCATGATCGGATTTATTGAATTCAATGTTCGGTAAATACCCACGGATAGCACTCGCATATTTTGGATCAGTATTGGTAGATCCTTTATCGAAACCAACAAAGGTACCACGACCATCAGGCGCAACCTTAATAACCGCATTGATGGTCGCAGCGGGCAGATCTCCCATAAAAATATAATTGTTTACAATAGTTCGGTCGCCTTTTGAAACGCGTAAGCCGCCCCCTGCGGTTTTGCCACCGGGAGTATTGCCATAACTGTCGGGTTTACCATTGGGGCTTCCGGCATCGCCGGTACCGCCGGGTTTATTGCCCTGGTATTTATAGCCATTGTCTTCGGTAGCACCATTGCCAGTACCACCTTTGGGGCCGTTATAACCTGCAATTTTTGGCTTTTGCGGTTTGGGTGCAGGTGGGGCAGGTGTTGGAACAGGTGCAGGTGTAACCTTTGGCGTAGTTTTAACCGGTTTGGTTACAGGTGCCGATTCCGGGTCAGTATTATCGTCAGTTTTAGCCTCGTTGGGTTGGTTATTAACCGGTGCAGCCTGCTGCTGCTGCGGAGCAGATTCATCTGCAGGAGCCTTTTCACCTTTGATCAAGGGCTGCACTTCGCCAAAACCTTCAATATCATTTCCAAGGTTTATTTCAATAAATTCTTCTGCAATTTTTGGTGGGGGCGGCGTGTTCTTCCAGGAAACAAGTAAGGCTATTAAAAGAATAGCACCACAAATAAGGCCTGTGTAAATAAATGCCTTCCTGTTTTTTTCTGCTTCAAATGTTGCCGACATGGTAGTAGTATTGCTTATCTCAAAGTTATCAATTAATATACAAAGGATGCAATATCGTGCCGGATTTCACAACGGTTGTTATGGTTTTAACAAAATACTAAGAGCTGGTTTTTCTTTTTGTTCCTCTCATTAACCGCAGCATTGGCAAAATGCCCAGAGCCGGCCCAATGGCAAGTAATAAAAAAGTATTGCTGTTGCTGAAAAAACCGGTTGAATAAAATATACGGTCAATGACTATGAGGCTGATAGTGGAAATAGAGAAGCCGATGGAATTATAAATTGTTAATGCAGTTCCCTTCAGTTGTTCGGGTGCATATTGCGTAACTAAGGTGGAGAATTGTGGAGAGTCAGGTACAACAGCAGTTCCCCAGGCGAACAATACTGATAAAAATATCCATGGTGGTAATGAAAAAATAAATGGAGAAAGGATACAGCATAAACTGGAGATCAGCAGCGAAGTTGTCGCCACTTTTGCACTGCCAAAACGTTGCGACAAATAACCGCCAATGATACAACTTATAATTCCGCTGCCAATGATGAGGAAACTCAGTAAGGGAATATTTAATGCAACAATATTTTTTTGGGCATACAACCCGATCATTACCGGCACAAATGCCCAGAAGGTATACAACTCCCACATATGACCAAAATATCCGAAGGCTGCCTGCCGCCATTTTTTTGAATTGAATATTTCAGCAAATGCATTCCATTGAAACCCGCCTGATCTTTTTTGGTAAGGCCCGTCACCTACAAATAGCAACATTATAAATCCACCCGCAACAGCAAATGCTGAAGTGAAATATAAGACCGATCTCCAGGGCAATTCAAAATCCCTGTTCTTTAATAAATGCGGAAATGCGGTGCCCAATACAAGCGCACCCAATAAAAATCCAAGTGCTTTGCCTAAGCCTTTCCCGTACCAGTCTGCTGCAATCTTCATACCTACCGGGTAAATGCCTGCAATAAAAAAACCTGTCAGGAAGCGAAGCGCAAAAAGAGTAGCAGCATCTTTTGCAAGCCATATTACTGCCACATTGCATAAAGCACCAATCAGGGAACTGGTGAAAAATAATTTTGCCGGTGAAAAACGATCGGCTAATGAAAAGAACGCAAAGACTAAAGTGCCGGCAACAAAACCAAGCATTACTGCCGAAGTAACAAGGCTAACTGCAAACTGGTTTAAATGCAGGGCAATTTTTAATTCAGGTAAAACAGCATTGCCTGCAAACCACAGGGAGGTTCCCGCAAACTGCGACAAAACGATCAGCGCTAAGATATTTTTCTTTTTTTGCTGCACATCGGCCGGTGGTGTCCCGGATTTTTATTCGTTATAATTCCTCTCTCCAAAGATCAGGCTTCCGATCCTCACCAGGGTGCTTCCCTCTTCCAGGGCAATTGTATAGTCGCTGCTCATACCCATGGAAAGGGTTTGTAGTTTAAGGTTTGTAGTTTGAGGTTGGGCGTATTTGTCAAAGAGGGTTTTTAAATAGTTGAATTCACTTCTTACTAAATCCATATTATTTGAAAATGATGCCATCCCCATCAATCCAATAATGCGTATATTTTTTAATGAACTGAGATCGGTTGTTAAGATTGTATCGAGTTCATGATTGTCGAGCCCAAATTTTGTTTCTTCTTGGGCAATGTGTATCTGCAACAGGCAATCAATGATGCGGTTGTTTTTTAAAGCCTGTTTATTTACTTCTTTCAGTAAACCCAAACTATCAACCGCATGAATTAAATGAACGAAGGAGACAATGTATTTTACTTTGTTGCTTTGCAAATGCCCTATATAATGCCACTTAATGTCTTTTGGTAATTGCTCAAATTTCTGCGTTAACTCCTGCACATAATTCTCTCCAAAATCCCGTTGACCCGAATCGTAAAGCACCTGTATATCTTCAACAGGCTTGGTTTTGGAAACGGTAACCAACGTGGCCTTACCATTTAGTTTTTCCAGTATTTCGATATATTTTTCTTTGTTGATACTCATTAAAGACAAAGGTACGGTTAACAAATATTAAGTTGCTGATTTACATTTGACCGAGGTATGCAAAAACACTAAAACGCTTGTCAACTCTAATCAGGTTGTCAATCAGGCCGAGGCAACTGTCCAGGTCGCGGTAACAAAAAGGAGCATCAGTTTTTATGTTATCATTGGCAATCATTTCGGGAATATAAATGCGTTCTCTTAATGCATCATAATCAAAGCCTGCTGCGAATTCCTTAGCTTTTCCTCTCGAGATTACACGGCCTGTTCCATGGCATAGAGAATTGTACGTGTTTGCCACATCTTCGGTTGCAGTAATTAAAACCACATCTCCATTCATATTTGACGGAACCACGGTTTGTTCGCTTGGTGTAACTTTTACAGCACCTTTGCGTATGATGACGCCATCGCCTGCCAGTTCAAAATGGTTATGATTTTTATCAAGTACAAGATTAAGACGCCCAAAGTATTTCTCCAATATTTTAAAAATAGCAAATCGGTTGTCTTTAGCCCAGTTACAAACATCATAAAATTTGCTATCGAATTTTTTAGGAGAATCAATCAAATCATCAACCAGTTTCGATTCGTTTCTTGAGCCGGTGTGAATTAGAAAGTATATTTTATCATCGGTGTAGGATTCCAAAGCATCAAGAAAATGATTACCTGAACCCAAATCACCAAGCTTTCCTTTGTTAGCCTGAATATCGTAATAAATGCTATCCCAATCTTTTCTCTTAAAATCATTTTTAGATAAATTTGCTTCGCATAAAAGCATGCCGCAGCCACAATCTGAAATGGCAAACTTGCGCCAGTTTTGTTGCCTTGTAAACACAACAGTGCCGGTAGGTAAAGGTGATTTACCAGGGCATGCGTCTGGAAAAAAGATAACTTTCTCCGCTGTAAGGTCGTGCGGCAACCACCCATAAACTTTGTTGATGGGCTCGGCCGAATAATTAATAAGTTCCATAAAATTTTATGGGGTTATAAATAGCGTGTTGAGGCAAAAAGGGGGGCGGTATGTTGCTTTTCTATTTCAAAATACTCCTGCTTATAACAATACGCTGCACCTCGCTAGTACCTTCGTATATCTGCGTAATTTTTGCGTCCCTCATCATGCGCTCTACATGGTATTCTTTTACAAAACCATATCCGCCATGTATCTGCACTGCTTCTGTTGCCGTCCACATAGCCGTTTCGCTTGCAAATACTTTTGCTATGCTGCTGCTCAGCGTGTAATCGATATGCTGGTCCTTTTCCCAGGCAGCTTTTAAGCAAAGCAACCTGGAGGCTTCGATCCATGTTGCCATATCAGCCAGTTT